>JAAYIT010000123.1 GCA_012523295.1 Porphyromonadaceae bacterium
AAATTGTTCCAAAGAGCTTTTGGCTCTAAATTTCTGATGTCGTTCATATTGTGTCTAATTTATTTTGATTTGATTTTTTATCGCTATCCATTTCTTCTTTTTCGAAAAAATTAATTTGTTTTCTTCTACAAATATCTTAATTAAATTTCATACTTTGATAAAAATCGTATATTTTTTCAATTTTATTAATGAACCTCCAAAAAACCTTTGCAAATAACTTGAGTTCGATTAATAGATATTGTTTTTAGGAATTAAAGAAAACAACGTACAAATATATTTTGTACCGCATACTTTTTTAATATATAGATTTTGTCTCTTCCGATTTTTCTTTCGGCAGTCCCAATGACTTATGATTTTGAATAGCCTTTGGGACAATCGGCTTCTAACCGATTGATTTTCGCTCAAATATTTATTTTTTCAGAAAATCTCATTGTCTGTTATATCTTCTCTTCTTAGTGTTCCAAATCCCCTCCACTATTTTACAAAATTCTTTTTTATCCCATTAAAAACTCGTAATTTTGCAGATTAATAAAAAGAAATTTTACATACTAAATAACAGCAATGAAACAGACTTTCAAATTTGTTACAGCAGAAGAAGCGGCATCTTTTATAAAGCACGGAGATGTGGTCGGGTTCAGTGGTTTTACGGCGGCAGGCAGTCCTAAAGCAGTTCCAACAGCTTTAGCCAAACGTGCGGAAGAATTGCACAGTCAAGGAAAAGAATTTAAAATCGGGATGTTTACCGGCGCATCTACCGGTGATTCGCTCGATGGAGCATTAGCTCGTGCAAAAGCTATCAGCTATCGTTCACCCTATCAATCCAATAAAGATTTGCGAAATGCAATGAATAGTGGTGAGGTTGAATATTATGATCTCCATTTGTCTTCGCTTGCCTTGAGTCTGCGATATGGATTTGTAAAAAAACCTAAGTTTGCTATTTTAGAAATATGTGATTTGAAAGAGAATGGCGAAGTTGTGTTGACTACGGGAGTTGGCATTTCACCTACTATCTCGCGTATTGCCGATTATGTTATTTTGGAATATAACCGATTTCATCCCCGCGAATTAGCCGGATTTCATGATATTTATGAAGCTGGAGATCCTCCACATCGCCGCGAAATTCCTATTTACAACGCGAGTGATCGGATTGGGACAACAACCCTTAAAATAGATCCGAAAAAGATTCTCTGTGTAGTTGAGACTAATCAGGCCGACGAAGTAGGTGGATTTACACCGCTTGATGATGTGACGACAAGAATTGGTGAGAATGTAGCCTCATTTTTAGCTTCAGAATTGAAACTTAATAAAATCCCGAAAGAGTTTGTACCCCTTCAGTCCGGAGTTGGGAATATTGCCAATGCTGTGTTGGCATCGCTTGGAAATAATCCTGAAATTCCGCCATTTGATATGTACACAGAAGTGATTCAGGATTCTGTTATCAAATTAATGAAAGAAGGCCGCGTGAAATTTGCAAGTGGTTGTTCGTTAACTGTTTCTGCGGAAATGCTTCAAGAAGTTTATGCAGATCTGGATTTTTTCCGGGATAAATTAGTCCTTCGCCCGCAAGAGATTTCCAACAGTCCCGAAATAGTACGCCGATTAGGGCTGATTTCGATCAATACGGCTTTAGAGGCTGATATTTTTGGCAATGTGAACAGTACGCACGTACTCGGAAGCAAAATGATGAACGGAATAGGCGGTTCCGGGGATTTTACAAGAAATTCCTATTTCTCAATATTCACCACACCATCTACAGCGAAAGGCGGAAAGATTAGTGCTATTGTGCCAATGGTTTCGCATAATGATCACTCGGAACATTCGGTAAAGGTATTGATTACAGAACACGGAGTAGCTGATTTACGTGGATTTTCACCGCGTCAGCGTGCCGAAATGATTATTGAGCAGTGTGCAGATCCGATGTATAGACCGATGTTGAGAGATTATTTAAAGATTTGCGGATCCGGACATACACCTGTTAATCTTGGGGCATGTTTCGGGATGCATCGTCAGTTTGCTAAAACAGGTAATATGCTGGATACCAAATGGGAAGACTTTACCGGTTAGAGTCAAAAAAAATATGGGTGTAAAGACGTTGCATGCAACGTCTTTTTTTTCAATCAACCAGAGGACAGTTTTGGGTGTCAAAAATTGATTAACTGAATATATGCAACAAAATACACATACAGCAGCTGACGCTATAATTGGTGAGGGTTTTGAACTTCTGGAAGTCATTGATCACAAAGACATCAAGCATTTTATACGTCGTGAAATCATGGATAATCAAGGATGGGGTTTGCTGGGAAAAATGTACCAGGGAATGGGGCTGTTGTTATTTGGATTTATTTTAATCAAAGCATTCGCGCCGGTTTGGAGATCAGGAAACTGGGAAATGATAGGATGGATGGGGTGGGGAATTTTATTTTGTATTTCAGGGTTAATAATTATTCATGAACTGCTTCATTATTTCGCCTATCTGTTGGTTGGAGCACGAAAACTTTCATTCGGAATGAACCTGAAAAAATTCATGTTTTATGTTCAGGCTGACAAACAAATTCTAAATTACAATCGTTTTAAAGTTGTTGCTCTCGCGCCGGTAGTGGTTGTTGGAATCATTTGTATCGCAGGCGGATTCCTCTTTTTTGAACAAGCACTTTATTATTTCTTTCTTACGATTTTTGCCATTCACAGTCTTTTTTGTATGGGTGACTTAGGAATGCTCTGTTTTTTTGAAAACAGAAAAGAGGATGATATTTACACTTTCGATGTGAAAGATATAGGTAAAACCTATTTTTATAAAAAGCTGCCTCTTAATCCCTAAAAAGAGGGAGTTTGAAGCGTTATAAGCTTTTAGTTTTAAATAATTTATAGGTAGTTTCTGCTGAAAACGAACGAAATTTTGCTTTATTTTATATTTTCAATCAAACATGCCTATTTGGCATAATAATAATTACGATAAGAGATTTTCAGCAGACCTGATTAAAGAAAATATAAACTTACCGGGAAATAAATCTTATGTTACAAAATCCCTCTTTCATTTATGTGAAAGGGGACTTAGGGGATTGGAACTTTTATGCATAAAAATATTGCCGACATACGAATAAACTACTCCAAAAAAAGTTTGGACGAGTCAGATGCCGCCAAAAACGCGATTGAAATGTTTGAGATATGGTGGAATGAAGCCATGGAGTCTGACATTACTGAAATTAACGCCATGACACTCTCAACAGTGAAAGAAGGTGGAATCCCGAATGCGAGAATCGTCCTTTTGAAGGCATTTGACGAACGGGGGTTTGTCTTTTTTACCAATTACAACAGCCAGAAAGGGCATGAATTAGACGAAAATAAGAATGCATCGCTTGTTTTTTTCTGGAAAGAATTGGAAAGGCAAGTACGGATAACAGGTATTGCCGAAAAAACGAGTACGCAAGAAAGTATTGATTACTTCAATAGTCGTCCCGATGGAAGTAAACTCGGTGCCTGGTCATCTGCTCAGAGTGTAGTTGTAGCGGGTAAAAGTTGGTTGAAAGAGACGTTTGATTTTTACAACGAGCGTTTCAAGCGTGGCGTTATTCCAAAACCTCCGCATTGGGGTGGATATCGTATAAAACCTACCAAAATTGAGTTTTGGCAAGGGAGACCAAACCGCATGCATGATCGGTTGCTTTATACCATTCAAGATGACGGGAGTTGGAAAATAGAGAGATTATCACCGTAAGAAAATTCCTCGGAACAACGTTCGGCGTAGCCAATAACCACATATCCGGGAGTGAAAGGTCAAAGATATGGCAAAACGGTGAAATGTAAGATTTTCTTGAAATTCTGTGCCGGCAAACACATACAGTGCCTTGTTGCCAACTTACGGCATTCCCCCAATAAAAATTAGGGAGTTTGTCCGACCTTTGGCGGATTATGCAAAGTTAAACTTCTACGAAGCTAAAAAGCGGCTCTCATAGAAATTGATATTAAGCCATAAGTGATTGTATATAAGCTGTCTATGTTGCGTATAGAGATTTTATCGCTCAGTAATTATTTTTTAAAGTTATAATATAAGAAAAAACGCTCCGATATGATAAATCGGAGCGTTTTTCAATTGAGATAAAGTTGTTATTTCTTTTCTTTTAATAAATCACGGATTTCACCCAATAAAATTTCTTCTTTTGATGGTTCTGCCGGAGCTTCTGGAGCTTCAGGAGCTTCTTCTTTTGCTTTTTTAAGTTTGTTAATTCCTTTTACCATCCAGAAAATAACCAAAGCAAGCAGCAAGAAATTAATAGCGGCTGTTATGAAACTTCCATAAGCAAAAATGGAAGCATCAGCTACTTGGCGAGCATCTTCCAAGAGCGCTCCTTCGGGAACACTTCCTTTAATAACCCAATATAAACTACTGAAATCGGGTTTTCCGATTAATGCGCCTACAATCGGCATTATAAGATCATCGATGATACTATTTACAATAGCACCGAAAGCACCACCGATAATTACACCGACTGCAAGATCAATAGCATTGCCTTTTACTGCAAATTCCTTAAATTCTTTTACAAATCCCATAATTGTTTCTGTTTTAATTTGTTAATATATCGTTGCAAAAATAGGAAAATTTCTTATTAACACAAAATATTGAAAATTATTATAAATAAATAGTGTGAAAAAGATTGCAAATGGATGGAGTCTTAAAAAAAGAAACTGTCTCTAATGGAATTTGAGACAGCTTCTTCATACATTGTTTATTTCAGAGAAAACTACTTTTTAGCTTTCACAGTTGCAGGATCTTTCAGTGCTTTTGCCTGTTTCTTTCTCTCTCTCCGTTCATGGACATCATAAGCAACCGGCACTGCGACAAACAGCGTGGAGTAAACTCCGAGAATGGTACCAACGAGAATTGCAAATATAAATCCTCGAATGGTGCCGCCTCCGAAGAAGAAAATTGCCAGCAATACCACGAGAACACTTGCCGAGGTACTAAATGTACGGCTTAACGTCTCATTTAACGCATCGTTGATAATTTGCTTTCTGTCACGTTTTGGATATAATCCGATATGTTCGCGGATACGGTCGAAAATAACCACCGTGTCGTTTACCGAGAACCCGACGTAGGTCAGAAGTGCCGCAATGAACTCCTGGTCAACTTCTAACGAGAATGGCAACACTCCCCAAAGCAATGCAAACGTACCGATAATCAGGATAACATCGTGTGCCACAGAAGTTAGAGTACCTACAGAGAATGCAAAATCACTGAATCGGATTAAAATATAAATCGACACCAATATTAGTGAAAACAATACAGCCCAAATCGATGAAACTTTAATGTCATCTGCAATTGTTGGTCCTACTTTTTGAGAGTTTATGATATTTACAGTCTTAAATTCTGCCAACGTATTATCGCCAATATAGGGTTTCAATTCTTGGTATAGTTTTGAAATAATTTCTTCTTCAACATTGTCTGAAGTGTCATCAATCCTATATTTTGTAGAAATACGAACTTTGTCATTATTTCCTCCGATACTGATTACATTGGTGTTGGCATCTTCAAAAGTGTTTTCTAATGTAGCACGTATTTCTTCAGTGTTTACTTGATTTGCAAACTGTACAATGTAGTTTCGTCCACCACTGAAGTCAATTCCGTAGCTCATTCCTCTCAGTCCAAATCCGGCTATTGCGATTAACAAAAGCACTATAGAAACAATATAACCGGTTTTTCTTATTTTGATAAAATTGATTTTCGTGTTTTGGAACCATGTTGCTGTAACTCGTGTAGTAAAGTCGAGTTGTTTTGCATTTTTACGGCTCACATAAGCCTCGAGCATCATGCGCGTGATAAATACGGAAGTTACAAAAGAAGTAACAATACCGATAATCAGCGTAGTTGCGAAACCTTTGATTGGACCTTGTCCGAAAATAAACAGAATAATTCCGGTAAGTAAAGTGGTTACGTTGGCGTCAATAATTGCAGAGATTGCGTTGTTAAATCCATCGTGTACCGCTTTTTTCAGATTCTTGCCGGCTTCTACCTCCTCCCTGACACGCTCATAAATGAGTACGTTTCCATCCACCGCCATACCGAGAGTCAAAACAATACCGGCTATACCGGGTAATGTAAGTACGGCGCTGAATGATGCCAGTATTCCCATTAAGAAAAATACGTTAATTATTAACGCGGTATCGGCGATTAATCCCGGTACCAGACCGTAATAGAATATCATGTAAGCCATTACCAATATAAAGGCAACGATAAATGACCACATACCGCTATTAATGGCTTCTTCTCCTAGCGAAGGACCTACTACGTCTTCTTGAACAATTTTTGCAGGTGCCGGCATTTTACCGGATTGGAGTACGTTTGCCAAGTCTTTTGCTTCTTCAGGTGTAAATCTACCGGTGATACTGGATTGCCCTCCTGAAATTTCGTTTTGAACCGTAGGATACGAATAAATATATCCATCAAGCGCGATGGCTATTGATTTTCCTATATTTTCTTTTGTCAGTCTAGCCCATGTTTTAGCTCCTTCTGCGTTCATTGACATGCTTACTCCGGGTGCCGAAGAAGTTTGTCCGTATTCAAGATCAGCTCTCGTGATTACGCTTCCGGTAAGCGGTGCGCGTCCATCTCTGCTTGTTTGCTTGATAGCGACCAATTCAAAAAACTGATCGTTCGGATCAACTGCTTTTACGCTCCAAAGCAGACCCAAGTCACGCGGTAAAACTTCTTTTACTTGTCTTAAATTCAAATAGTGATTGATAAGTGCGGTGTCTCTGCCTGCAGCATATCCGATAACCGGTCCACGGGCAACTTGACCTCCCTGCGCGTTCACAGAAAGTACAGCGAACAAAGGGTTCTCTTTCCTGTCTTGCTCAATCATCCTCAATGAATCGGCAGCAGTTTGCGACTTACTTGCCAATACAGCTTTCAGGCTGTCTGCCATTGTAGCTGCGGCGGTAGCAGTTGTGTCAACCTGAGCCATTTCCGTGGGTTGTTCAGGTTGTAATTCGGTTATATCTTCAATAATTCCTGCTTTATTC
>JAAYIT010000124.1 GCA_012523295.1 Porphyromonadaceae bacterium
ATAACTTTGAAAAATATCAAACTCTGTAAAACCTAATGTTGGTTGAATCTGGGAAATTTTTTGTACTTTTGCCATATCTTTAATTCTTGGTTACCCCCGTTTTGAGCTACAAACTACTAAAACGAGGCAATATACAAAGATACTAAAAAGTCAACTATCTCAAAATGTTTTAGTTGGCTTTGTTTTTGCGGTCTGGGGAATTACCCCAATTATATCAAAAAATCTGAGTATTTTAAGCCTTCCTAACAAATTCGGACTTCAGCGCCATTGCTCCGAATCCATCAATTCTGCAATCAATATTGTGATCACCGTCTGTCAATCGGATGTTTTTTACTTTTGTCCCTGATTTTATCGGTCTTGGAGCACCTTTCACAGGCAGATCTTTGATGACAATTATCGAATCTCCATCCTGAAGTTCATTACCATTCGCGTCATACACTTTGCCTTCACTTTCTTTTTCTTCTGCTAATTCTGCCGGATTCCACTCATGAAAACATTGCGAACAAGCCATTAATAGACCATTTTCATACGTAAATTCCGACTCACATTTTGGACATTTTACCATTTTTAATTCATTTTTTCGGTTTCACAATTTTCGAACAAAACTAACCATATTTCTTTGAATAAAAAAATGACATAAAAAACTCTGCTAAAGTATTAATTTTCAGCAGAGTTAAATCGAGTATTGTCTAAAATGAATATGTATTAGCTTAAAATAGTTTCCTGTAAACGTGGCAATAAGGCGTTCCGTTTTTCTTGTCGTAGTATTGCTGATGGTAATCTTCAGCTTCCCAAAATTCATGATTTGCAGCCGAACGAAGCTCAGTAGCGACCTTAAAACCTCTGTCAGTAAGTATTTTAATGTATTTTTCAGCTATCGCTTTTTGTTCATCATTTACATAGAAAATTACCGATTGATATTGACTCCCGATATCAGGTCCCTGACCACCGACTTGAGTGAAATCATGTGTTTCATAATAGAGTTTTATCATCTCTTCAAAACTTGTTTTGGAGGTATCAAACAAAATTTCGGTTGTTTCCACGTGTCCTGTATTTCCTGAACAAACCTCTCTATATGAAGGATTTTGTACGTGTCCGCCCATATATCCGACAGAAGTTGCTCGCACTCCATTTGCTTTCATAAAGTGATATTCTGTCCCCCAAAAACAACCTGAAGCAAAATATGCGGTTTCAGTAGTGGAAGTCTTTTTTTCGGTTTCGGCAGGAATAAATTTCATCGAAATAGAATTCACACAATGTCGTGTGTTCTTTTCTGTAAATCGCTCACCTTCAAACACATGCCCAAGATGACCGCCACAGTTGGCACAAACAATCTCTATCCTTCTTCCATCAGCATCCGGCACTCGCTTTACGGCTCCTTTTATCTCATCATCAAATGATGGCCAGCCACAATGACTCTCAAATTTATCTTCCGATCGATAAAGTGGTGTATCACACTGACGACACACGTAAGTCCCTTTTTCTTTGTTGTTTAAGAGTTCGCCGGTAAACGGTCTTTCGGTTCCCTTATAAAGTATAACCCGTTGCTCTTCAGGCGTTAATTCATTGTATTTCATATTATTACCCTTTGTATTGTTGGTTGGTTGAGCACAAGCCGTAAATACAAAAAGGAGTAACATATTCAACACAAGTATCCCTTTGAAGTTGTATTTTTTAGTTGTTCTCATTTGTCTCATTTTTCTATTATAAGAAACAAATAAGCAGTCGAATTGTTGAAAGGAAAGTCTGATTAAATGCTCAGAAATCTAAAAGAAAGTGAAGATTGAATTTACTACCTCAGTCTATCCAACGATCTTACGAGCTTTTCATCTTTCGCGATTCCACGCATTCCCAAATAATTAAATATCAGTGCAATAACAGAGAAAATCACCGGATAATTGAATGAAATATCAGATTCAAGTTTGTTTTTAGCGTAGAAAATAAACACAGCTAAAGCTACAATATAAATTATGATACAAAACAAATTTATCGTAGCAAAGCGCATTTGTTTTTTTCTGTTTTTGTAGTTGAAAATGGTGAAGGTGGTCAAAAACAGTATAAACCCAAATACAAATGTACAAGGATTCGTAGCGATTGTTTTAACAGCTTCGCCCTGCTCATTCAACTCCAACACTCCTCTTGAGTCGAGCAGATAAGACGTGTTTGTAGCTGTGTTCAAAAATTCAGCATTAGATAAAAGCACTCCGGCAATCATTAATATTATCACCAGAACAAAATATACGGTTTGTATTCTTTGCCACATATAAAAAGTCTGAAGTTAGAAAGTTAGAAGTAAAAAAAAAAATTAGAAGTACGAAACAGCCATTAAAAAGCAAATTTTCACCCAATTGATTATCCGTTTTTGTTCCAAATCTTAAATAATGTTTTTTTTTAGATTGGAACTAACCACTTCAAGTTGGTTTGTCCCGTTGTCTAACGACGTAACTATGCAACAGTTTAAAATTGCAACAAATTAGGAATGATTGCGGATAGACATAAAATAAATTATAATCGTATGAAAAACAACCATTAGACAGAAATGGAAACAAAGAAGGTTCGATATCTATTTTTCTTCCAATAAGAATTCTACCTCATCGGGTGAAATTCTCAAATTTGAAATAAACTGAGAGTTGTTTATAACCTGCAACTTATATCGCCTTCTTTTCGATTCTTTTGCTTCATTATAATCAAATACCAATTGAATGTCATTATCCTTTACGTTGTTGAAGTTGCTTAATCCGACATTGTAACTAACCTGAATTGTAGGCGGAAAAATTCGCAAATGAAAATTGTCCGGCTCATTGATAATTGTTACCGGGATTTCCTTTTTGCTTTCGGTAAACATCTCCACTAATGCAGTAACAGTCACATCATTAAACGCATACTTAACACCGTTTTTACTTTTTGCAAGCTTTACTTGAACCTCGGTTGTATCAGACAGTGATCTGAGTTCAACCTTTTCGGTATATACCGCTTTCATGGTGTCCAAGACATTTTCCGGGCCAAAGACTCGTACCGTTTTAGGCACAACCTGAAGCTCTTTGCTCAAAATATACTGCGAAGCAAAACTAATATCCGATTTTACTTTTATAGGAAGCAAAGCATTCGATAGTCTGTGATAAGCCACGTGAATGGAGTCCGGCTCGATTTTCAGCAATGCGGTAGTTGGCAGCACATAGCGTGAGAGTCGGTTTTTCAGCTGATCGGCTGTGATTACAAATTCACCTTTCCCGTAGTAAACCCGATCCATATCAAGCGCGAGTGGAATCGTTTTTCGCTTGTTGTATTGTAAAAGGGCTATCCCCTCATCTCGAATTCGTATGGAAATGTGCTTCGGAAGTTTACTTTCAATTTCGATATCTTCAGGAATCCCCATATAATCTACCGGAATTCTGATTGAGGTTTCACGCTGCTTGTCAAGCGATTGGACAAACCAAAAGCCACCCGCAAGCATAAGAAAAACAAGGAAGATTAAGGCGTCTTTTGAGAAAACACGCTTTTCAATCTTCCATATATAGTCTTTTGTTCTTTTTGCCGGTGACTTGTCGGTCATAATCAAAAAAATCTCCGACTCATTTTTTTTTTAACGGAGATTACGAGTGCTTTTTTATTTTGTTTCTAACGGAATATCTTGTGCTGTAGCGAATACGGAGTTTTTATCAACTGTAATACGCACACCTTCAGCTATTTCCACTGTGATAGTATTTTCTTTGATATCACGGATTTTGCCGTAAATACCTCCGGAAGTTACCACTTTGTCACCTTGACGCATCGCTTCGCGTTGTGCTTTGATTTCTTTTTGTTTTTTCGATTGTGGACGAATCATAAAGAAATAAAATACTGCAAAAATCAGCACCATCATCAGGATACCTGAATAACCGCCGCCAAACATACTGCCCTGACCTTGTGGTGCAGCCGGCGCTTGTAAAAGAATGTTTAGTAAATTCATATTAATATAAAATTAGAAGTTAGAAGTTAGAAGTTAGAAATAAGAGTCGGGAAAACAATTTTTTGATAAAAAAGATAATTTGTTTTTTTGCTTATTAAGGCGAAACCATTTTTCTAAACTATATTTTTACTACTTTTATCACCTTATTATTGCTTTTCAGCTCTTTCACAATGTTATCTAAAATACCGTTGATAAAATTACCGCTTTTCTGCGTACTGTAACTTTTTGAAATTTCGATGTATTCATTCAGAGTAACATTAATTGGTATTGTAGGGAAAGTCATTATTTCAGCAATTGCCAATTGCATGATCAAGATATCCATAAATGCAATTCGATCTAATTCCCAGTTTCGAGTATGGTCATCTATCAAAGTACGGTATTCAGCCTCATTTTTTATGGCATTCTGAATTAAATCGAGAGCAAATTCTTTGTCTTCATTATCTTTAAACATGGGGAGAAGTTCTATGGACTTTCCGTTTTCGGCTGTAAACCGTTTTATCGTTTTTATTACAAAACTCACAACAATGTCTAAATCATCGGTCCAATAAATGCTTTGCTCTTCTATGGAATCGTAAAAATCTTCATTCGGAAGAATAATTTTAGTGAAAATTTTACGCCAAATGTCTTTATCTGCCGGGTAATCATTCTTCTCTTTGTTCATGTATTCGGCATAATAGATTGATTCTACCACCAAATCATAAACTAATTTTACAGTGTCCTGATTATTAGCCCAGCTAATTTTGTGTTCGCTTAGAAAATCCTGAATACACTTATTTTGAGCTACTTGTTTCACAAAAGCATTGTCAATGAATCGTGTATTCGGATTCAAATCCTCTTCGGAAGGGTGCAATTTGTTTTTTCTTGAATCTATTTTCTGCTCAGCGTATCGCGTTACCTCTACCGATAGTTGAAACAAGTGAAAGTACAATTCATACGTCTTTTCAATACTATGAAACAGCTCTTTTACAGTTGATTTAACTGAATTTCCGTCACCTTTGTAATGCGCATAAAGCATCTGCAAAATCTTTATACGCAGCAAAACTCTATTAATCATAATTTTTTATCGATTCTCTAATCTTTGAAATTGTATTCAGAGTTATCACAATTTCTCATTTTAGGTTGCAAAGTTAAATAATTTTTTGTTGCAAACTTATTAAAACTGAATCGAAATAAGTAAAATCTTCCACAAATTGGTTGATTATCCATTTTTTTCGATAAAATTGCAATTATTATAGTTTGATATTTGAATAATAGAAAAATTATTCTGAAATTTGACCCTTGAATCTAAAGATTCTATTTTAATAT
>JAAYIT010000125.1 GCA_012523295.1 Porphyromonadaceae bacterium
TCTCTCGTATGTTGAGCTTTGAAGTGAAAAAGTCAGCATTCTGCTGTAATTCCCTCACCTAAAAATAAGATAACTTCGGTTGCGCGGTCATCAAATCACTAGTTTTATTCATGAGACCGTTTAATAAATTAAAATAATCATCTTGATTTTCACTTATCACATCTAACATGGTATCGAAAAACATGTCTAATTTTTCCATCATGATAGTGTCAAACAAATTTTTCTTACTTCTGTAATAGTAGTTAAGCAACGCTAAATTAATGTCCGCTGCATCGGCAATGTCTCTTGTACGAGTACTGGAAAATCCTTGTTCCATGAATAATTTTTCGGCAGCAATTTTTATTTTTTCTTCTGTCGATTTATCATACAAAATTTCATTATTTTTTTTCATAAAATATTTTTTTTGGTGTTTTTTTAATATTCGTCTGTAAAAATAAAAAAATCAAGTTTAATTAAGTCGGTTGTGAAATTATTTTAACAACTACGCCTTTTTTCGATATTTTGACTTTTTGATAGGTATGTGTTGATTATAGTCGTAATTTGTTTTGTTTAATGTTTGTTTTGATTTAATTAATTCTTTATAAAATGATATGCTTTTCCCAAATTTGAAATAACATCAGATGGCAATAAACTTTCTACAGATTCGCTTTCAAGGCATAAATCACCTGCCAAACCGTGAATAAACACACCGAAAACAGAACTTTCCTCCGGAGAATATCCTTGCGCGAACAATCCCGCAATAATTCCGGTAAGCACATCTCCTGACCCACCAACGGACATGCCCGGATTCCCTGTAGAATTTACAAACAATTTTCCTTCCGGTGTGGAAATAATCGTGTCGGCTCCTTTTAAAACGATGTAAATATCGTGTTCTTTGGCTTTTTTGATTGCAAGTCGCAGTCTCTCGGCTGAATTTTCGGACTCCCCAAACAAACGGTCAAACTCTTTAGGATGTGGTGTGAGGATACTTTTTGGCGGAATAAGATCAAAAAAGTTTTTATGCTGAGAAATAATATTGAGTGCGTCTGCATCTAATATACAGGGAATTTTAATTGTTTCCAGCATTTCGGAAAGCATTTCGGCCGTCTCCGGGTCTGTTCCTAATCCGGGACCAAACGCCAATGAACTGAATGACTTTAAATCGGAGATTTCACTTAGAAAAATAGCTTCGGGAACAGCCGTTTGCAGGATTACCCGATTCTCTTCTACGCTATGTACGCTTACTAATCCGGCTCCGCTTCTCAATGCCGCTTTCGCTGCTAAAACTGCCGCGCCTGCCATACACTTTTTCCCGGCCCAAATCAATGAATGTCCAAAAGTTCCTTTGTGTGAAAACTTGTTTCGAGGTTTCAGAATAGACTGTACATCTGCTTTTTCAACGTAAAAATAGTTGGACTCAATTTCTAATATCGCTTTTGGATGAAGCTGAATATCAACAATTTCCCATTTACCGACATATTTTTCATTTTCTGAAAAAAAGAACGCCAATTTTGGAAATTGAAAGGTATAGGTGAGGTTGGATTTGACTATGGGGATATTCTCAATCCCGACACTCTCGCCTTGCAGTCCGGACGGAATATCGATTGAAATGACTGTGTTCGGCACGCTGTTCATCCAATTTACTGCATCGCTGTAAACCCCTTCGAGCGGACGTGACAAGCCGGAACCGAAAAGCGCATCAAGAATGATGGTTTGATTTGAGGTTTCCGGAGGTGTGAATTTATTTATTTGTTCGGAAAAAGCGGCCGGAAAGTATTCTATTAGTCTTTCTTTGTTTACTTTGCAGTCATTTGAAATTTTTCCGTTTTGAACTAATATCACTTTTACATCGTACCCGATTTGCAAAAGCATTCTCCCAAGCGCTAATCCGTCACCACCATAATTTCCCGGTCCTGAAATAATCAACACATCTCTATCCGTGCTGAAATCATGCTTTATCTGTTTCAGCAAGCTGTCTGCAGCACGTTCCATTAAACCAATTGAGGAAATCGGCTCGTACTTTATCGTCAGCAGGTCTATTTGACGAATTTGAGAAGTGGTGAATATTTTCATAAAAAAAAGAGACCTGACCCTTTTATAAAGAGCGTTCGAACAAAATTTTATCCGAAGCCTAAAAGGGTGTATTGTTTTTTTGTATTTATATTATATGCGAATCAGGGGTTGAAAATTAAAAATTAACAAATTTAAACAATATTGTTTGTAAGTTTCCGTTAAGGAACATAAACCGATTAATTCACCACAATTATTCAAATTTATGTTCCCAACGGATAAA
>JAAYIT010000408.1 GCA_012523295.1 Porphyromonadaceae bacterium
ATCGTATGGCGGGCCGTGACCGGAAAGTCAGCCCCGAGGAACGCCCGGAGCGCGGAGATCACCATGACAGAAGCGATCATGTGGGCAGCCATTGCTGGAGCACTTGCCCAGGTGCTCAGGACCGTGGCTTCGAGAACCGCAGCCAACTACTGGGAACGTTCTACCGGCCACGCTCCCCCGCCAGCTAAAAAGAAGAAATAGCGACACACACACTTAACGCACAAACGGCGGGGTCGGAAGAGTTTTCACTCATCCGACCCCGCCGTCAGTTCAAAGATCAGTAGTCGCAATCGCGGCAGATCAGTTGACCCTTCGATTCGCGAGCCAATTGGCTGCGATGATGCACTAAGAAGCACGACGAGCACGTGAACTCGTCAGATTGCTTGGGCACAACTTTGACCGAAAGCTCTTCATGCGAAAGGTCAGCGCCGGGAAGTTCGAAGGACTCCGCCGCTTCGACCTCGTCCTCATCGACCTTGCCCGAATTCTTCTCGTGGCGCCGCGCTTTGAGTTCTTCGATGCTGTCCTCAGACTGCTCGCTCTCATTCTTCCGAGGCGCGTCGTAATCGGTAGCCATCAGTCCTCCATCTAAAACAGTGAATCGGGCAGATTCTGTCACACGCCGAAATGCGTGTGCGCACCGGTCTGGCGCCACCCTAAAGCATGATCAAAAACCACAACGCACAATGTGGTCGAAAAAATCCCTAGCAACGGAATTATGGCTGACAATCGTCAATCGCTCGTTGGCTTTCCCGTCAAAACCCGTGACAATCAGCCCGGCCTCACGAGCTATCAGTTCACCGGCTGCAAGATCCCACGGTTTGAGGCCTTCCTCGACATAGGCATCCAGCCGGCCCTCAGCCATTGCCACGAGATCTAGCGCGGCCGATCCAAGACGACGAATATCGCGAATATGCGGAAGTAGTTTGGCTACCGCTTGGCCTTGCTTCTCGCGTAACTCCTGACGGTAGTTGAAACCCGTGGCCACCAGCATCTGTTCTATTGGCACGGCAGGAGGACCCGTCAACGTGCGCTTTTCAGCGCCTTCCCAACGCCAGGCGCCCCCGCCACGTAAAGCTCCATACTCTGCCCCGGTAGAGATATCGATGACGTATCCAAGCACCGTTTCGCCTTGGTACTCCGCCGCGATGGAGATGGCATAGCCAGCAACTCCGTACACGAAGTTGACCGTCCCGTCGATCGGGTCGACTATCCACACGACACCGGAGGTGCCGGGTGACGGGGCAGATTCTTCGCCAATGAAGCCGTCGTTCGGCCAGTGCTGGCTAATTGCTTCACGTATTCGCTGCTCACAGCCCCGATCAAGTTCAGTTACTACATCAGTAGGACTTGACTTAGTTGCCGCCACATCCACGCGACCATCAGGTCGGTTTGCTCGCCCCCACGAGGCTGCCTCCCGAGAAATAATCCGAATCTGATCAAGAGCCGTGGAAAAGTCTTTAGTCACCCTTCAGTTCTACTCCATCGGGGGTGAGGCTTCGGCAATTACGACGGGCTCGGGGTTCTCGTTGATAAGACAGGTGAATCCCGGCCCCCGGTCGAGCCGTCCGAACAGTACAGTTATCCCATCATGATGCAGGCGTACATACGCGCATTCCAAACCCCCGGAGCGCTAGGTTTCAGTTCTGCTGGACTCATTGGTCGCCTACCAGCATCAATGACGGGACTCGGCATCGTACTGCAGGTCGAACATACGACTCACTCCTATGCATTTGCTGGAGTCGTTGCTGCTGTCTATATTTTGACGTCCGCTGTCGCAGCGCCAGTTCAGGGGCGCCTGGCAGACCGCATCGGACAGCGGCCCGTATTGTTGACGGCTTCCTCGCTCTATGCAGCAGGGATTGCAGCGCTGTTGACCTCGGTTGGCGAGCACCTTTCCTTAACTCTGCTCGCCGCAGTGATTGCCGGTACCGGCGCGCCCCAAACCGGCAATATGGTTCGAACCCGATGGACCCACGCTGCGCCAGACCGACATGTCTTGAGTACTGCTTTCGCACTTGAGGCCATTTTTGATGAAGTCGTCTTTATTGTCGGTCCGGTCCTCGTCACGTTTCTCACCCTGAACGCGCACCCGCCGCTGGGCTTGAGCGCTGCCGCAGGTGCTGCCCTGATTGGAGCGTGGGGACTGGCCCTCCAGCAAGGAAGCGCGCCCGTCGTCGAGCGGGTGAGACGTGGTGATAAACCCCCGCTTGATCTCGTTTCGCTAGGTGCGTTGATTGTGGCGGCCGTTGGGGTAGGGGTCGTATTCGGCTCCTCAGAGATCCTCATCGTCGCCTTCACTGATGAGCAAGGCCAAAAATCTCTCGCCGGCTGGGTGCTCGCCATCAGTTCAGTTGGCAGTCTTTTTGCAGGATTTGTCGTTGGAGCACGACAGTCTGTTTCCCAACCAGTTCACCGACTTCGACTCTTTACTCTGCTCCTCATGGCATCGCTGCTTCCCTTGCCGCTGGCTCACACCACACTGCAACTGACGATTGGCATGTTCATCATGGGACTGACCATCGCTCCTACTC
>JAAYIT010000126.1 GCA_012523295.1 Porphyromonadaceae bacterium
AAAGTGCCGGACACGTGATCATGGGACACCTCCTCCTGCAGGATGCCAACAAGGAACCCGAAATGTTCCGCCGCAGTGCCGAGGTTTACATCCATTACGGACAAATTGAGGTGGTAAAGAATTATAACTTCGTTACCAAATCACGAATCGAAGACCTGGGCTATTACAAACCGGCTTTAAGCGAATAAAAATTTTTCCCAAGCGATTTGAAGCGGATTGATTAAGTTCTTTCCGCTTTTTTTTAACATTCAATTCTTGTTTATTACAAAAATTGTAATTTTCTTTGTTAAACTAACATCAACAGATTCGTTTTTTAAAATTATTTGCCTATCGGAATGACATTACTCAACTAATTTGAAATAAATTATTTAATAGTTTTAGTAATGGAGGTTCTTTTGTCGATGACCGACGAGGAGTTGGTCGTTTCTTACGCCGAAGGCAATGATTGTGCATTTGAGGTGCTTCTCTCCCGGCACAAACAATCCCTTTTCAGTTACATTCTTTATATGGTTCGCAACCGCGATCTGGCTGACGATATTTTTCAGGACACGTTCATCAAGGCCATTTTCACGATAAAACAGGGCAGGTATACCGAGAGCGGTAAATTCCGTGCCTGGATTACACGAATAGCCCACAATTTAATAGTCGATTATTTTCGTCAGGAGCGGAATGAAAATACGGTCTCAAACGACGAATATGAGTTTGATCTTTTGAACAATTCCAGACTATGTGAGGATAACGTTGAGGCAGTTATGGTAAAAGCTCAACTACTCGATGATGTGAAGAGGCTGGTTGAACACCTGCCCGAATCTCAACGTGAAGTGTTGAATATGCGTTATTATCAGGGGCTGAGTTTTAAGGAGATTGCCGATAAAACCGGCGTGAGCATCAACACCGCGTTAGGGAGGATGCGATACGCTATTTTGAACATGCGTAAAATGGCAGACGATTTCCGAATGATGCTATCGATGAGTTGAAAGTAATCCAGAAATAACGTATACAAACAAAAAAAGACCGGCATGAATGCCGGTCTTTCTGTTTAGGAAGGAGTTCTAAGTATCCTATACACAACTGTACTTCAACTTATACCCTGTAGAACCTGTCTTCAGACTGTCCAAACGGTCAGTTCAATTTCGAAACGTATGCATTATACTTCAAAACATGAATACAACCTAAAGTGTCAGAAACAGTGTGAAACCATAAATGCAACCCTAAGTTGTTGATTGGCGTCAGTTTGAAACTGTTGTATCAAAAATCAGCAAATAACGTTTTCAAACTTCGAAGCACAAAAAGAAAACCGGTTAGCTTGGAATGGTATTACCAAAAAAAACCGATCTCTTGGTCCGCCTTTTGCAAAACGGTACTTCCGAAAGATCCGAAAAACACGTCGATGCCTGTCTGTAGTTTTTCCTTTTTTTGGCCTGAAAGATTTGATCACTTGCAAGACTTCAAACGGAAACAGGCGAGGATGAGCGAGTCTGTTTCCAAACTCTGAGTTGCAGCTAAAATGCTTCAATTCTTTAACAACCATCTTGTGGGAGACACTTGACAGTTGAATTGGTAAAACCAACAGAATTTTGTCATTCAATCAGGAGTGATTTTTTTGAAATTTCTTTCAAATCATTTTTCCGATTCGCTAAACACATCTTCATTTCTCGTCTTGACATTACAAACCCGGGAAGTTCATCCCGAACACCGTCCGTCAAATTCTACAAAATCATTTATCGCGCTTGTGTTCCACTTCACGTTCTGTCCGGATTCGGTGTGAATCTTTCGAGGCGCTCTGCAGAAAGCCCGGCAAACGGTTTAGAATACGAGGATTACGACCGGATCTCTTTGGGAAAGCATTCTTTGGGAAAGCATTCATCAAGGAAATGTTACAGGTTGCGTCGAATTGTGGTACTACACATCCTACCGATCCTAATCTTTTATTGTGTACAAAATGCCAAAGAACTCCTAATATCTTTCGTACGATTTTCGTACTAATATTTCCCTGAATATTAACTACCGCAAATATACAATATTACATAAATACGGTGCAAGTTTTTTTCTTCATAATTATAAACAACTTCTAAACAGGTTGTCAACAGGTTGTCAACAGCTGGTTGTGTATTGATAATAAGAAGTTTTAAATGTTTTTATTCGAACCGAATGGATTTTGCAGGTGTAATTTTTGCCACGAGATAAGACGGAGCAATCATCATTATCAAAGAAACGATCAATGTTCCCACATTCAGTAAGATCACGTGCCAGGGATTTAGGTCGATGGGTACGGCGGAGAGATAATAAGTTGCAGGATCGAGTTTGAGAATGTTGAGGTTTTTCTGCAAAAAACAGAAAGTCAGTCCGGCAATATTGCCCCAAAGCATTCCCTGTCCAATGAGAAAAGCTGAAAGGTAAAGAAAAACTTTCCGGATGCTGAAGTCACGTGCACCCATCGATTTGAGCATTCCAATCATGTTTGTCCGTTCCAGGATAATGATGAGAAGTCCCGAGATCATCGTAAATCCTGACACCAGAATCATCAATACGAGGATTACCCAAACATTCATATCCAGAAGATTCAGCCAGTTAAAAATCATGGGATTGATCTCTTTTATGGAACGGGTGTAAAGTCTGTTCCCAAAACGGTCTTTGTAGGTTGACATCTCAAAAAACAAATCTTGAGCCGTTTGATCAAGTTGGTTGTATTCTTTCACCAATACTTCTACGC
>JAAYIT010000127.1 GCA_012523295.1 Porphyromonadaceae bacterium
GTCCCTATGTTACTCTTATAGATGTTTAAGGGTTTAAAAAATTTAAATAGATAGAAACAACTAAAAAATAGATGAGTTTATACGACCAAATCATAGAAAATCCTCTTTTTTTCAAATGGATATTTCATTCATCTCCCGAGATTGAAGCTTACTGGAATAATTATATAGAAAATACTCCCGGTCATGCAGAGAAAATTATTGAGCTAAAAACTCAAATAGAAATACATCTAAAATACGAAGAAAGAACTCTCACAGAGGCTGAGAAAAAGGCGCTGGCTAAGCGAATCGCACGAATGCTGAATTTATCCTGGCGCAAGCAAAGGCGCATTCAGCTTATTCATGCAACCATGCGGTATGCCGCCACTGCCGTTTTATTTTTACTAATTGGTGGTAGTTTAGTTTACCTGTACATGGAGCGCAGGCAGCCACAAAATGTTGTCGAAAACATTTCGCTGTCTGCCCCTGTGCAGGAACCTACGCTATTTTTAGGCGATCGCAAACAGATTGCACTCAATCGTGGCGAATCGCAGTTAGAGTATTCATCAGACGGGAAAATTGTTGTCAATCGGGAAAACACTATTGAAAGCGATGACAAAAATAGCGTTCCGGTGATGAATACGCTTGTTATTCCTTACGGCAGCCGCTCCCGTATTGCCTTAGCTGATGGCACCAAAGTATGGCTCAACGCGGGCAGCCGGCTCATCTATCCCTCCCGGTTTGTGGATACTACGCGCGAAGTGTTCCTTTCCGGTGAAGCGTTCTTCGAGGTAACGGAGAATGAAAAGCAACCTTTTGTGGTTAAAACTGCCGATTTACTTGTTGAAGTAATGGGCACGGAATTTAATGTAACTGCCTATCCAGAGGACTCGAATGTGCTTACCGTTTTATCTAACGGTAAGGTGAAAATTAAAAGCGCTTCTGTTGGAGATGAAAGCAAGGATATTATTTTGAAACCCGGACAGTTAGCTGATTTTGACCGAAAGTCTTTGGAAACTTCTGTTCAAGCGGTGAATGTAGATGAATATACGCTTTGGACTGAAGGACTGTTCTATTTTAGCAACACTGACCTAAACCGGATTACCAAAAAATTAGAACGTTTTTATGATATTCAGTTCCACTATGAAGATCCTTTTAAAGGTGGCATTCGGGTTTCAGGGAAACTGGATGTGGCTAAAGAGCGAAGCGAAGTGTTTAGCTATTTGGAAAGGCTGACAGCATTGCAGATTGTTGAAGTGAGCGAAAAGCGCTTTGTGATTAAATAAAACACCCGGAAGATTTTCCTCAGAGATTTAATTGGCATTATCTCAAAGGATTAACCTGCCGGGTGAAGTAAATACCAAACAAATTTTAGTATTCATTAAAGCTTTACAAAGTTATGAAAATTTTTGATTTAACCGGTTTCCCGTTATGGGAAGCCAAAAAGAAATGGAGGCGAATTATGCGCTTAACATTGTTTCTAATGGTTGGATTTCTCGTTACGGCGAGTGCCGCCAACAGCTACTCGCAGACGACCCGTCTGAGTATAAACATTAAGGACGGGACAGTCATCGAACTGATGAAGTTTGTGGAGAAAAACAGCGAATATGTTTTCCTCTACAAAGATGAAGATTTAAATCTGGAGAAAAAAATTACGGTTGAAATGGAAAATGCCACCGTTCAGCAAATTCTTGATGCAGGTTTTGCCGGGCAGGATGTGGGATATGATGTGTATGACCGGCAGATTGTAATACATAAAACCGAAAAACTCCGGATTCCTGCCAGAACCATCCAGCAGCAAACAGTAACCGGTGTGGTAACAGAACAAAACGGACAGCCACTGCCCGGAGTGACAGTTGTAGTGAAAGGCACCACCATCGGTACAGTAACCAATGCTGACGGGAACTTTACATTGACATTGCCACAAGGCGCTGAAACCCTGCAATTCTCCTTTGTGGGAATGAGAACTCAGGAAATACCTATTGAAGGGAGGACTACTTTTACGGTAGTAATGGAAGAAGAAACTATAGGATTGGAAGAAGTTGTGGCAATTGGGTATGGGGTGCA
>JAAYIT010000013.1 GCA_012523295.1 Porphyromonadaceae bacterium
ATATCCGGCCAGAAGTTGACAAGTGTAATTGATTCATTAATGGAACCAATGCGGTCGATACGACCAAAGCGTTGAATAATGCGTACAGGATTCCAGTGAATATCATAATTGATCAGAAAATCACAATCCTGCAGGTTTTGTCCTTCAGATATACAGTCGGTTGCGATAAGGATATCCAATACTTCATCAACTTTGGGGTATAGCTGTGCTTTTCCTTTTGATACGGGTGAAAAACAGGTGAGCAATCCATTTAAATCTTTGGGCAGTTTTTTCGATGTGCTTGTTCGACGTGAACCCGTAATCAATGCACTGTTTAAGTTATATTTTTCTTTGAAGTGTGAACTAAGATAGGTATAGAGATATTCAGCAGTGTCAGAGAAAGCAGTAAATACAACCACTTTTTTGTTATTGTCGTTGATTGGGTTTTGTTGCTTATTCTCTATCAACTCTATCAGTGTCTGTAATTTATTATCCTCCTTAGGAGTAATCTTATCCAGACGCTGTAATATATCCCTAAAAAGCACTATATCCTCCTCTAATTCTTCGCTCCAGCTGATCGGATCAATATCAGAAGGATGTACCTTAATTTTGCGTCCGATTAAATTCTCCTCGTCTCCCCATTCAGATTCCCAGTCAAAATTTTCATCTATTTCACCTATTTCCAGGCCTTCAAGCTCGTTTGCACGGCTGTCATTAAGTTTTATCAGAGTTTGTTCTATATAATCATGCAAATTTTGAAGTGTCTTTCTGAATGAATCTACGGAACTCTCAAGTCGTTTCAGCATGTTGATGCGCATCAGCACTTTCAAACTTTGCTGACGGTCACTTTGTACAAATCGGCCTTCTTTGGAATGTTTGTCATAGAGATCAGCATATTTTTGCTCACGTCCCGGAAGTAAAAAACTGAGCGGTGTATAAATTGAGAGATTCATCAATGAGAGCAACTCAGCTATTTCTATATAAGTGAGCGACTTATCAGCTGTAAGTGAAGGCTCTAATGATATAGGTTTGTTGCGTGTGGGAAAGCGCCCTACTTTGCTTATGTCGTAATAAGTAGTGATATGTTTGCGCGAGCGTGCAATGGTAAATGCATCTAATACCTCGAAAAAATCATAAGGGAGCCGGTCAAGAAGATTTTCAGTAGTCCGATTGTAAACTCCCAAATTTGACCACTCATTAAAAGCTGTTTGAGCAAGTCTGAAAACCTGTTCGATGTCACTTCTGATTTCCAGTTTTTTGTCAATCTGCTCTGAATTACCTTCATAGGCAAGGGCAAGCTGGTTTTTCAAATCATTAAAACGATTATTGACCGGGGTGGCAGATAACATCAACACTTTTGTTTTCACACCTTCTTGTATCACTATACGCATGAGTCGCTGATAACGATTCTCTTTTTCAGCATATCTTCTTCCAGCATTGCGAAAATTATGCGATTCATCAATTACCACTAAGTCATAATTTCCCCAATTAATATTGGCCAGGTTGATACCGTTACTCATGCCACAGTCACGTGATAAATCGGTGTGGAAAAGCACGTCATAACGGAAACGGTCATCTACCAGAATATTATTCTTGTAATTGGAACGGTAAGTATTCCAGTTATCTTCAAGTTTTTTAGGACAAAGTACCAACACGTTTTTATTACGCATTTCGTAATACTTAATCACTCCCAGCGCGCTGAATGTTTTACCCAGCCCCACACTGTCGGCAATGATGCAGCCGCCGTACTTTTCAAGTTTGTTAATGGCGCCCACAACTGCATCCTTTTGAAAATTATAAAGCATTCCCCATACAACACTATCCTTAAAACCAATACGCTCATTAGGCAGATTATCCTGGTTCAGATCATTCAGAAAATCATTAAAGATATTGTAGAGTGTAATAAAATAGATATACTCCGGGCTGTTTTCCTTAAAAGCTTTTTCAAAATAGTTGAGAACTTTATCGGTTACATCTTCAAGCAGCTCATTGTTTTCCCATATACCATTAAAAAATTCAAGATAACTTTTACTGGTAGGGTAGTCTGAACGTTGAATTAAAACCGGAAAATCACTTTTATATGTCAGGCCTAAATCAGCCGTTGTAAAGCCATTGATATTATTCCAGACATATTCGCTTTTGTCATTGTTTTGAGTAACTATCATTCCCGGCATCGGGTGGTCGTACCGTTTGTTTGATTTGAAAGTAACTTTCTCCTTTA
>JAAYIT010000128.1 GCA_012523295.1 Porphyromonadaceae bacterium
CACAACGTAACGGTGGCTATTGCGACAAATTCCAAGAGTTAAAAACTATTTAAAATGGGAAAAGTGAAAGAATTTTATCACGATGAAATTGAAGAACAAATGAGAAGGGAACTTATTGAAGAACCCTACCCAAGACCAGAAAATGACCTTAATTTTGTAATGAGCATCAGTGCTGCACGAATTGAAGACATACATACTGTCTTTAACGAGATTTATCAGTTGATAAAGTCTGGTTATCCCGAGGGAAGCAATACTTTCCCAAGCAAAAAAGAAGGCACAACCTCTTACGGTTATCGAAAACTATGATAGAAATTAAAGGATTTCTTGACATTACTAACGAACCACCCACTACTGAACGTTGTGCGGTGGTTTTTTTCAAAGACGGCAGTATTATTGTTGTACCAGATTGGGCATTTAACCCCAAAGAAAAGGAGTATCATGAAAAGGTAATTAGTTATATGTATTTCCCGGAAGGGAAAATGGAATATTACATTTGGGCTGTTGTTGTTTCTGCTTCTGTTTTGTTTAATAAAAACACAATGGCTTCAATTAAAAACGAAAAGATACAGGATTCAGACTATGTGAAGTTTTTAGAAATCCTTGGCATTAAACACAAAATAATCAATGAAAACACCTTATCTCTAAAAGCACCGGCTTTTAGCGTTAAAGACATTGATGAATATGTAATTCAGGGTAAACCCTGGATTTTAGGCGTAATTGCCTATATAAAAGATAATCTTGAAGAGTTTGGAAGTCTCCTAAACTAATGGATTATAATGAGTAAAGAGTTTACTTTTAATCAACACAACGTATGCCTTAACCCTGAACTTTACAAACAATGGGGAGAAGGCATTGATAGTTGGTACATTACCCTCTGTGAATTTGAAGGGAATTGGTATTATGGTTATCGTATGAGTGGCGGTATTGCAATGGGTTCATCAAGTCCTTGTTCAACAAGCGGAAATCCTTTTACAAGAGAGGGAGCTATTGAAAAGGCTACTGAAATACTAAAAGCAAATGCAGAACTTGCCTTAAGAAAGCCTGTTGATATCAATAACAGCGCTGAACACAAGAAATACGCAAAGATGTTCCTGGAATGGTATAATTCAACAATTTTACAACCAACACTTTTTTAAAATGGAAAAAAAAGACGAAATTTTTAACATTGAAAAACGCTGCGAAGAATACGTTCTTAAAAAAGAAGTCGTCATTAACGAAGATGTCAAGCAAACATTTCAAGTAAAATTGTGCCTTGACTACTTCAATAGAACCGTGAAAATACTCCCGTTTTATGGGAACGATAAAGAGCGTTTCATTTTTCAGGGAAGAATGAATGAAAAATGCTGGGTCGCAATAGGGGAGCTTATTTCTTTTGCAGCAAAATTGGCTCATGAAAAAATGGAAGAAAACAAAATAGACATCTCTCCATTTTAAAATAAAATCTTAGTTTTGTTGTGGGTTAATTAATGAATGAATGAAGGTAGAGAAGGGCCGGGCATAGTGCCTGGCCTTTTTCTTTACTAAAAATCTTTTCTATTTCTTTTCTATTCTTTGCTAAATGAAAAAGAAGTAAGGATAAGAATGATTGAAACACACCTTAAAATCAGCAAAAATGAACAACACGAAGTTCTACAACGAGTTCAGGAAGAATGAAAAACCCAATATGCGTCATGCACAAATCCACAGACATGTCATAGCCCTTGGCTTAAAACAAAACATGAATGTCCTTGATGTTGGATGCGGCGAAGGAATAGTGAGTGCAATGGTGGCTTTTAACGTCCTCCCTAAAGGAAAAGTTCTTGGAATAGATACAAGTGAAGGGCGTATTGAACGGGCAAATTCCGGAGATTCTAAAAGAAGTAACATAACCTTTAAGTGCATGGAGTTTACCGATCTCCCCGATGAAAAGGTTTTTGACGTAATCATGTTCAACGATGTTCTTGAAC
>JAAYIT010000129.1 GCA_012523295.1 Porphyromonadaceae bacterium
GGCAGGCGGAGAGGTGCAGCGGAGTGTTCCGGAGGTTGCGGAAGTCACGGAAGACATGGAGTGGCTGGAGCGGGAACCGTTGGGATACGGAGCGGAAGCTGTCCGGTTCCTTTGTGGTTGTTCAACGGGTCGCTGCGAAGCAGCATGGGGTTGATTCCGCTCTCTTTTGGGGAAAGCGGAGAAAATGGGGAGCAGGCCGGAGGGCTGCGTATTTTATTCGCTTGAGACAAAAGGGGGACGGCCCTATTTGCACATAATCTGGGTTATGTTTCGCAGCGAAGCTTGCGGAGTGAGGAACATAACTAAGCTCAGATTATGTTAAATCAGGGGCGGCCTCTATTGAGGGCCGAGCAGAGCGGCGCCCGAAAAGGTAAGGGAGGCGGCCGGGAATGGGACGCGCCTGGGCCGGGGATCCGGGGGAAGGGTTGGCAGGATGGTCGGTCTGTTGTGTGTGTGGGCGTTTTTATTGATGGATGCAGGGCCCATGGCGTGGTTTCATTGCCAGGACGGTGAGTGAGCGGAGCGAACACCGCTGATCATTGGGTGGGAAGGCGAACGGGTTCGCCGGGCGGGGATAAGGATCATGAGCGGAGCGAATACTGAACTAAGGAGCACCTGCCTTACAAGCAGGGGGTCATAACAAGAAACATGAGCGGAGCGAATACCAATTAAGCCTGGAGCGACCAGAGTTTGTGGTCCGGAATGGAGCGGATGCGGAATGGAGGATGACAATCTCTGAGCGGAAGTAAGGACAAGTTCAGTGATTCGATTGGAGCGGAGCTTGCGGAGCGGAAAGAGAATGACTGATGCCTCGGCTCGGCTTATACTTCGGCTTACATCTCGGCTTTAAGTAAGATCCTTTTTGAAAGCAATTTTTGTCCACTACGTCGTATTTTGACGTAATGGATACTTATTTACCCGCGTGTGAGAAGTGTCCCCTTGGTTGCAGAAATATTATAAACGAAGAAATATGTAGGCGGTAATATTGATTCTCAGGCTATTGCTGGATGGATGCGCGATGTTATTCGAGAAGAGAAAATGATGTGCTCCCATTCTTTTTTCTCACTAAAGAGTTGAATTTTCTTGAATAAGTGCTAATTTTACATACTTCTGTTTTAGAAACAGTTACATTGTTCTTATGTCCGCACATAAAGTCAGTTTTTTTTGACACCTGTAAATTCCGGGATTTGCTTTTTTTATTGGCCTTAGAAAAGGGTAATAAGAGGAATTTTTGCACTAAGATTCAGAAGTATATAATACACGTTATTTCTACATCTATACCCCCAAATTTGAGGGTATAGATACACATTCATTGAATCTATAAAAAGTTGCTAACAATGTAAAACCAACTATATATGTTCATAGAAGCAATTAAAGAAGTGGATAGATTTACAAAACCTATTCATTCAATCGTAAGAACTTATGGTGGACTAATTTCTCCAGCCACAGCGACTCTATTTTTTGTAAATGAAGAAGGGGTTGCAATAACCTGTAAGCATGTTTTAGACCTAATCGTTCAAGCGGACAAGGTAAATGGTCAATATCAAAATTTTAAAGCAGAGCGAGACAAGTTACCACGTGATGGAAAATTTAAAAAAGGACTAAAAGGCTTGGAGTTAAAATATAGGTATAAATCTGATAGTGTTGTTCAATTAAAAAACAGATTTATTAATTCTGTGCATCCAATTACAAACATTAGATTTCATGCACACCCAACTCTTGATTTAGCAATCTTGATTTTTGAAGGATTTGAAAATAAACATTATTCATCTTACGCAAAATTTGTCAAAGACTCAAATAAATTAGCGCAAGGCAAATATTTGTGTAGACTTGGTTATCCATTCCCTGAATTCAATAATTTTAAACATAATCTAGACACCGATGATATCGAATGGACAATGACTGGAAACCCAAATTCACCAAAGTTCCCGATTGATGGGATAATCACACGATTTGGAGCAGAAAATAATCAAGTTACGTCAATTGAACTCAGTACTCCGGGACTAAAAGGGCAAAGCGGTGGACCATTATTTGATAAAGATGGATTAGTATATGGTATGCAATTTATGACTAATCAACTTCATCTCGGTTTTGATATTGAAAACAAGGAAATTGTAAATAATGGCAAAAAGACCAAAGTTTCAAATCATCCTTTTTTGCATGTTGGACATTGTGTTCATGTTGACAGGATTAAAGAGTTTTTAACTTTACACAATATAAAATTTTACGAAGAAGTATAAAAAACAGACGGCAACAGCAAAATATAATTAATTACGGTTTCGGTGCTGATAATCAACATTATCACCCGCAACAGCAGCAGTGCTTTTTGATTGGAAAATGCCACGCAATCCGCAACTAATCATATTTGTGGAACGTTATACGCAATTTTAAAAATATTTTTCTTTTAATAAAGAATTTTGACAGGCTTTTTAAAAAGGGGAATAAATTTGTTTTTTATTTATAAGAAAGAGGTATAAGGTGTTTTCTCCGCCCCGCTACGAAAACAATTTATTTATAAGGGGAAAACGAATACAATACAATACAATACAATTACTTACTTGAAATATATTATGGCAAAAAAAGATTATTCAAAACTCGAAAAAGACGACTTGCTCAAAGTCATTGAAAAACTAGAATCCCGTAAAAAATACGGGCTGATTTGGGACGAGGAAAAAACCAAAGAGCAATTTGAAAAGGAATCAGAGAATGCCTTGCCGGTTTTGAAAGAAGTCAAAGGCAAAGAAATCAAAACCGACGCGAGCAAGCCGACTAACATTTTGATTGAAGGCGACAATTATCACGCCTTATCTGTTTTGAATTATACCCACCAAGGCAAAATTGATGTTATCTATATTGATCCGCCTTACAACCGGGGTGGAGATTTCAAATATAATGATAAATATGTTGAAAAAGATGATTCGTATAAACATAGCAAATGGCTAACTTTCTTAAATAAGCGGTTGCGTTTAGCTAAAAACCTACTACACGAAGAAGGTGTGATGTTTGTTAGTATTGATGACAGCGAGCAAGCACAGCTTAGGCTTCTGCTCAATGAGATTTTTGGGGAAGATAATGTTGACGTAATGGTGTGGCGAAAAAGTGGATATGGTAGGGATGGAAAAATGAAGAACACCACCACATTTAGAAAGGATCATGAGTATATTCTTGTATGCTACAAATATGAAAAAAAGTTAAATAAAATAAATGAGACACCTGAATTTCAAAACGAGTATGGTAATCCCGATAACGATCCGCGAGGTCCATACAAAGCGGGCAGTATTTCACGCCGAGAAAGCGCATCAAATCCTGAACATGAAAATTTTTATACTGTCGTTTCACCAAGCGGTAAAAAATTTACTAGACAGTTCGATATTCCAAAAGATGATTTCGACAGTTTAAACTCAGACATTGTAGAAAATACGGACGGAAAAAAAGTTAGTCGAATCTATTGGGGCGCTAAAGATAACGCCGTGCCAGCAATAAAAATTTTTATATTTGAAGAAAGATCAATAACCCCCTATTCCGTACTGCTTACAAAAGGAACCACAACAGAAGGGACGAAAGAGGTTAGTGAAATTTTAGATAAAGATTGCAGTAAAATGCGTCCAAAACCCACAAGGCTAATAAAAACACTTATCCAATTAGCTGATAAGGGTAAAGATTTGACCGTTCTTGATTTTTTTGCTGGCACAGGAACAACTGGGCATGCATTACTTAAGTATGCTTTGGATATAAAAGAAAAAGAAGCAAAATTCATACTTTGTACAAATGATGATGAAGGAATTTGTACTGAATACTGCTATCCAAGAATATATAAGGTGATGAAAACTGGATATAAAAATAAGGATGGACAAAAAATTAAACCACACGTTGGAAATCTAAAATACTTCAAAACTGCTTTTGTAAAAAACTCCATTAGCCGAGATGATATGAAATTACGGATTACTCGCGAATGCACGGAAATGCTTTGCTTACGAGAAGGAATTTTTGATGAAGTGAAAGCTAAACCCGATTATCATATTTTTGAACAAAACGGCAGAATTATGGGCGTGTATTATTCTATGGAACGAGATAGTCTTGCACAGTTAAAAAAGGAACTGGACAAAATGGAAGGCGAAAAGATTTTGTATTGTTTTACTTTTGATCCGTTAGGGCTGGACAAAAACGATTTTGCCGAGTGGCAAGGCGTGAGTTTGGAGCCGATTCCACAAAAAATATTAGATATTTACGAGCAAATTTATGAATATTAATCTTAAAAATTATCAGGAAAAAGCGGTCGGCGAACTTATCGCCACTTTCAAAACACTTCTTACAAAAGAGGAGCAAAAGAAAGTGTGCGTTTTTCAAGCGCCAACAGGTAGCGGAAAAACTTTGATGACTGCCAAGTTTATTGAAGAACTTATCAGAGAAGTGCCAGAAATGGACTTGTGTTTTGTTTGGATAAGTGTCGGTAAAGGCGAACTACATTTGCAAAGCAAGCATAGTTTGGTGAGAATTTTTGGCGGAGCGCCGAGAGTGTCGCTCGTGGAGGAAGAATTTACTGGTGGACGCGAAAGAATCGTCCGCAACGAGGTTGTCGTCGTGAACTGGGAAAAATTGCGAAGTAAAGAACGAGAAACTGGCGATTGGAAAAATATTTTGATGAAAGACGGTGAAAAATTGAATTTTCGCGATGTACTTTCCAAAACGCGCGAACAGCGAAAAGTCATCATGATTATTGACGAAAGTCATATTGGCGCGACTGCTGAGCGAACCAATGAACTACGCAACGAGATAAACGCTGATGTGATTTTGGAAATGAGTGCTACTCCCCGGATTACACCTGACCCAAGAGATTTGGCGCGCGGAACTGCTGGCTATATTTTTGTTGAGCCAAAAGATGTTATTGAAGAAGGAATGATCAAGAAGGAATTGATTATCAACGAAAAGATTGACGAGATAAACGACGACGAGGCAGATTCGCAAGA
>JAAYIT010000130.1 GCA_012523295.1 Porphyromonadaceae bacterium
GATTTGAGGCTGACGGAATTGTCTTTGAAGAACCAACAGATTTGATGTTTAGTTTCAATAGCCCTGTGGGTGCTTGTCCTAAATGCGAGGGTTTCGGTAAAGTGATGGGTATTGATGAAAACTTAGTTATTCCCGACAAGAGCTTATCAGTTTATGAAGGAGCTGTTGCTTGTTGGAAAGGCGAGAAGATGGGCGAATGGCGTAACGAATTTATTGACAAAGTATGGAAGTATGACTTCCCAATTCATCGTGCGTATTATGATCTTTCGGATGATGAGAGAGACATACTGTGGAATGGTAATGATGAAATATATGGCATCAATAGTTTCATTAAAATGCTTGAAGAGAATTTGTATAAAATTCAATATAGAGTGATGTTGGCACGCTATCGTGGTAAAACGATTTGTCCATCATGTAATGGCGCACGTTTAAAGCCAGAAGCGCTGTATGTGAAAGTAGGTGGCAAATCAATTGCCGATATGGTGTTGATGCCAGTTTACAAACTCAAAGAGTTTTTCGATGAACTTAAACTAAACGAAACAGATATCGCAATAGCAAAGCGATTGTTATTAGAAATACAGAATCGTGTGCAGTTCTTGATGGATGTAGGTTTATCCTACCTAACGCTTAATCGATTGTCTAACACTTTATCGGGAGGAGAAAGTCAACGTATCAACATTGCATCATCATTGGGGAGCAGTTTGGTTGGTTCGTTATATATATTAGATGAACCCAGTATTGGATTGCATTCACGCGACACCCAATTGCTTATCAATGTGCTGAAAGACCTTAAAGATATTGGAAATACTGTAGTGGTGGTTGAACACGTTTAGGAGATAATTAGTGCCGCTGACTATATTATAGATATTGGGTCTTTGGCAAGTCGATTAGGAGGAGAAATAATATATCAAGGTGAAGTGGATAAACTTGTTTCCACTTCTGATAGTTATACTGTAAAATATTTAATTGGTGAAGAGGAGATTGAGGTTCCAGCAAACCGCAGAAAATGGAACAATTTTAATGAGGTAAAAGGTGCACGGCACAACAATTTAAAAAATATTGATTTAAAAATTCCATTGAATGTAATGACGGTTGTTACTGGGGTGAGTGGTTCTGGTAAGTCTTCACTTATCAATAATGTCTTTTATCAAGCTTTACGACAAAAGATCAACAATATATCTACTGAGCAAATTGAATACAATGATATAACAGGCGATTTAAAGTTAGTTAGTAGGATAGAGTTGGTTGATCAAAATCCAATCGGTCGTTCATCTCGATCCAATCCTGTTACCTATATCAAAGCATATGACGAAATACGAAAACTGTATGCATCACAACCATTGGCAAAGCAAATGAATTTCACACCAGGCTTTTTCTCATTCAATGTTGAGGGGGGAAGATGCGAAGAATGTAAGGGCGATGGAGAAATTACGGTTGAAATGCAGTTCATGGCGGACTTGAAGCTGACGTGTGAGTCATGTCATGGAAAACGTTTCACGCAAGATGTGCTTGAGGTAGAGTATAATGGCAAAAACATTCATGATGTATTAAATATGACCATTGATCAAGCTATGGAGTTCTTTGGCAGTAAGAAAGGAGCGACAGAGAACAAGATAGTTAAACGACTGAAGCCTCTTCAAGATGCAGGAATTGGATATGTGAAGTTGGGTCAATCTTCATCTATACTTTCTGGATGTGAAAGTCAACGTGTGAAGTTAGCTTTTTTCTTGGGTGAAGAAAAAACAGAGTCCACGCTTTTTATTTTTGATGAACCTACTACAGGTCTTCACTTTCATGATATAAAAACACTATTGAATGCTTTTTATTCATTGCTAGAC
>JAAYIT010000131.1 GCA_012523295.1 Porphyromonadaceae bacterium
AAACTTGCCTCAATTAAGAATAGTGTGACAATTTTAAAATATCATAATTAAAGCTTTCTGTAGCTTATCACTACATTCTCGGTTTCGGTAATAAAAAAAAGGTTCTAAATTGAGATAGAACCTATGAGTCTTTAAGTTTTATAAATGAGTTTTTGAAATTACCGGACTTTTATGAAGCGTTAAAATCTCCTTTTTTTTTTGAACATAATGGAGTTTTTGGCTCGGGATTTTTATTTTTTCTTTTTAATTGCCTCTGTATATGAATCAATCACTTTGAATACATTATGGTCTGATTTATAGAGATTTCTGAAAAGATTCCTGGCTTTTTCAAAGTTAATTTTTGAAACTACCCAATCATCATTTTCATATTGCGCTATTGCCTGGTAGAAGTGTATATTCGCCGAAATCAGCATGCTTGCTCTGAATTCATTTTTTTTGGATTCTAAAAAGCTAATAAATTCCTTGTATTTTTCACTTTCACTATAAATCTTCATAATGTCCTGATATATAATCGGATTGTCGGGTCCAAGCATAAACAATTCATTCGTTCTTTTTGGAAACTCCGGTTTATTAAGAAGCACCTCCAACTCAAGCAGAGGTACGAGCGCGTTGTAGTCTTTTGGGAAAAGTTTATTCGCGATTAAGAGATTTTCAAGCGCTTTTGGCAGGTTTTTCTGATTTTTATAAATTGTCCCTATCAGAATAGCTGTTTCGGCTTTAAATTCCGGTATGGTCTGAAGTTCAAAACTTTTCTGAGCCAGTTTAAGGGCTTTATCGTAAGCTTCTTTTTCATGAAAAGCGTAAGCCAGATTGTAGTAGCTCATTGGATACTCTTTGTTCAGATCTATCGATTTTTCCAAGAAGGGAATGGCTCTGTCAAAATCTTCGTCCAATAAATATGCATAGCCGATTCCAAATAATGACCAGTAGTCAAATTCATTGTTGTTGTATGCTTCCAGATAGTGTGTTTTGATCTTTTCAATGATTACCGAGTCGGGCATAATCCAGTCATTATCAGGATATACCAATCTGACTTCATAGTAAAAATTTCCCAGCGCGTAGTGCAATTTGTAGTTGCTCGGATACTGATATATGAGCTTATTTAGAATTGAATCCGGTTTGTATTTTAGCATCCTGACGTTTGAATTCGTATTTCGGAAGTCTTGTAGATTTTGGTTTGGAGCGATATCTCTCAATCCGAACGAATGGAATTTGTCAGTTCTCACATAGAAATTCAGCAGAAGATTTGTACGCGCAATGGCTATTTCCGGACTTTGATCATTGGGGTCGCTACCTCGAAGATATTCATAAGCCGAAGCATAGCGTTGCAGCGCAATAAGTTCATTGGCTTGTTTGATCGCGGCATTTTGTGAAAATGCGGCAGTAAAACAAATGAGAAATAGTAGAGAATGTATCGTTTTAAGATTGATGATTTTCATTTTGTAATTCAATTTAAGTGTGTCTATTAGAAATATTTTCAAACGCTATACCAAACCCAAATTCATGTTTTTTTTCTTCAATTAGGGAACAAAAGTAACTATTAAAATTGTTGGAACTTTAGTTTTTTAACCTTTTTTACTATCTATTCTTATCAGTTTTCGCTCGTAAAATCAGTCGAAAAATTTTACAATAAAAAAATGGATTCAAGTTGTTTCCTCGAATCCATTCATTATCAGATGCTTTTATTTATTCTGATTTACTTTGTTTTTTCATAGCCGCTTTGGCTTTTTTTATCTCAAGTTTTGTTTGTCTTTGTTCTAATTTTAGCTGTTTTCCCTGTAAGTCTAAATCTCTTTTGAGAAAATCAAGTTCGCGGATTCGTTCTTTAATTTCCATGTCACGCGCGTTAAGCGTATTCTCATCTTCCGAAATTTTCTCTAAATTCAGCTGATTTGATTCGCGTCTGGTGTTCCATTTTTCTTCGGCAATTTCAATCCGATATTCTCTGTCATCAAATCTTCTCATTTTCTCGTCAACATCCCACGTTGACATGTTTTTTGCCTGTCTTCTCAGTGTTTTCCTCTCTTTCTGAATTAACTTATATTCCCTGTCTCGAAGTGATTTCTCACGTTTCATGAGTTTCTCATCCTTCTTGTAAAATCTTCTTTTTTCTTTCAGGTTTTTCCTTTCGTTTTTCAAAACTTTTGCATGATCTTTCGCTTGCCGGTAAAAAGAATTCAGTTCTTGCCTGTTCTTTTTGAGAACATTTTCAACAGTTTCTAAGTATGTCAGGTATTTTTCATGATCGTTTTGGTAAGCCTCGATGCTTTTTAGATCTATTTTTTCGAGAATTGGTGTTTCCCACTTGTAATAATATTGACCTTCAGTTGCAGCTTCATTGTATTGCTGATTTGTGTCCTGAAACGGCTGATCTTGTTCAATATACTGGTCGGTGCTATCAATATAAACCTGGTTAAAAGCGGGTAGATTTATGGTTGTTGACAGTACCGTGACAGCTAATATTTTAATGAATAAAGAGTTTGACTTCATAGGATTTTGTAAATTTTTATGTACAAAAATAACAATTTTTATTCTTATTTGACTACTATTTGAAGAATAATTTTCTGCAGACTTTTCTTACAGAATTGTACGCGTTATTTAACGGCGTGAAATTTTTCAATACTAACCCTCCTTGTAATCAGTTGCAAATTCTATACTAAAGTATTAATATACAGATAATTGAATTGTTTTATTCCATTAGTCGAGCTTTATAATCAAGTTGATTGTGCTATTAGAAAGAATTGATAAACTCAAAAAAAAATTATATACGTTTCCCCGAAAATGACCTCAAAGAACTTAATTTAACTATTTGTTGTTCATTAATATAGCGTTGTGTATTATATGATATTAAATCACTATTAACCCACTAAAAATTGTAAGTAGGAAAATTCCTTAAATAATCCGCTGTAGGTCGGACAAGCTTCCCGGATTTATTAGGACGGAATGCGGCTAATCAATTGTTTTTTGTCGGTCAGTGGTTATTTTAAATATATTTTTATATTTAAATCAATTTTGAACAACTTTACCTTATGAATTGTTATTAATGAAATTTTTCTCCAATTAAAATTATGACACAGCCATTTAAGAAAAGTCTCAAACTTAAGGAAATGATTCATGGCGTGTTCCATACGTCCTTAATGTAAGAAATAAATATTATCTGTATGAAACAGCCATTTAAGAGAAATCTTAAACCCAAGAGAATGGTTAATGGCGTGTTCCATACGACCTTAATGTAAAGAATAATATTTAACCGTATGAAAATAAAACCGAATGATAGAATAGTGATAATCGGTGGCGGCTTTGCCGGGATGCAATTAGTGAAGACTCTAAAAAAAGCGCCTGTACGTGTCACATTGATTGATAAACAAAACTTTCACTCATTCCAGCCATTGCTTTATCAGGTTGCAAGCGCGAGAATTGAGCCTGCCAGTATCTCTTTCCCTTTCCGAAAAGTGTTTCAAGGTTATAAGAATTTCGATTTTCGAATGGCAGAAGTAGATAAGATTGACACCGTACAAAAGGTTGTATTCACAAATGATGGTCAGGTAAAATACGATCACTTGGTTATAGCCACCGGGTGTACGACTAATTTTTTTGGAAATGATGACTTGAAGAGATACACATTGCCAATGAAAGAAATGTCTGAAGCAATAGAGATACGGAATAGAGTATTGCTTGATTTTGAGCACTTTGCCAATGCTACCGCCGAAGAAAAAGAACGACTAATGAATCTTGTAATAGTGGGTGCCGGAGCTACCGGCGTAGAGCTATCAGGCGCATTTGCAGAGTTGAAAAATGATATTTTGCCAAAAGATTATCCTAAAGTTGATTTTTCAGGAATGGATATTATCTTACTCGAAGGCGGTCCGCATACGCTTGGAAATATGAGTGAAGAATCAAAAAAGCATTCACAAAAGTACCTTGAAGAGCTTGGTGTACGTGTGAAAACCAACGTGATTTTAAAATCTTATGATGGAAATAAAGCCGTTTTAAGCAATGGAGAAGTGATTCCATGTAAGAATTTAATTTGGTCTGCCGGGGTTTCAGGTAACATTATCCACGGAATTACAGCTTCGGAAAATATAGTGAGAAATCGCTATGTAGTGGATCGTTACAACAGGATAAAAGATTCGGAAAACATTTACGCGCTTGGTGATGTAGCTTATATGGAAACACCGCTTTACCCGAAAGGTCATCCGCAGGTAGCCAATGTAGCAATTAATCAAGGTAAAAATCTGGGCGAGAATTTTGTTCGATCACTGAATGAAAAACCCCTAAAATCATACGAATACAAAGATCTGGGCATGATGGCAACGATTGGAAAAAACAAAGCAGTCGTAGATTTGAAACATCTAAAATTTCAAGGATTTTTCGCGTGGGTTACTTGGATGTTTTTGCACCTAATGCTGATTTTGAGTGTAAGAAATAAACTTATTATTTTTATCAATTGGGCATGGGCTTATATTACCAAGGACACCTCGTTGCGACTTATTTTCAGTCCTAAAAAAGTTGAAAATGATATTCCTGCTGAAAATCATCAATAGAGAGATTCAACAATAAAAAGTATCGTACCAAATAGGCGCTGCTGAAAACGAACGAGTTTTTGCTGTGTGTGTTTAATCCTACTGCAATGCTTTGCGGCAGCTCTCTTCAAAACGTTACGCTTGTTCTGAATAAATCATTTCTATCTAACTCAGTGTTAGCATGATGATTTTTTTTTAGCAGACCTTGAATGAGGCAGGGAATTTTTAGTGTTTTTCTTCTTTTTTCTGAACTTTTTTCTTTCTCAGACGATAGGTTCCGGGTAAAATCACATCTAATAATTTTTTTCCCATCATTCCGAGTTTAACTGCGCAGAAAAGGGCTGAAATTCCAAGTAAGAGATCGATAAGTGAATACTTTGTGTTACCTATATCGAATTTTTCGGGAAGATAGACTAACGAAATAATCATCAATATTGAAATCACAAAAATAACGATTCCATAATAGATTTTTGACTTCAAAAGAGGTGTGTCAAGCGTTTTGAACCGTGTCAACCCATCGATAATTCCGGAAGCGAAGGCCGCGATTAAAGATAGAGGAAATACGAAAATAGAGAAATCGATAACCGGTGAAAAATAATCAGGCAGAAAATTTGGGAATAAAAACCGAAGAATCATCAACCCGGGAATCATTGCGACAAATGTTTGCGAAAGGTGAATGGCAATCGGGTGAATATCTAACCCGAGAATGAAGAGACGATTTGCTGAAACTCGCTCACGGTATGGTTCAAATACGGTATGTGGCATTCCGCAAGCAGGACAAACGCCTATTTTATCCAATTCACTTTTTTTCATCACGTAACCGCATGGACGACAACGTACTAACTCTTCATCAATGTATTTTGACATGGTGTTCTGAAAATTATTATTATGCAAAGTTAACAAGATATTTTAAAAAGAAAAAGCTGTCAAAAAAGACAGCTTTTAAATTTATATTTTAGTGAAATCAGGGTAAGAATGAGACGTCCATTATTTTTACTCCATATGGATATGTAGTGCCTTCAATCTCTTTATTTAAGAAAATCCCTAATACCGTGTTAATTGGGAACACGGATAATCCTGTGTTTTTAAAGAAATTGATAGAATCTTGAGATTTACCCGTCATTACGAATCTTTCCTGAATGTAATGTTCTGTGTTTGTTCTGTTATCAGGAATATTTTTTATCACTACCCATAGCGCATCTAATTTACCTGAACCATTTAACTCATAAATTAAATGTGTAATTGTCGTACTTAAAGCAGCAGTATAAATCTTGTATCTTTCTGTTGAATTGATTAAGTCAGGAACATATTGTCCTGCTATGTTATTGGATATTTCACTGGCAGTAACTCCTTTTTTGTAATACAAACCATTCAAAATGTTTGATCGCGGAGAAACTGTGATATTAGAAGTAGCGCTTACCAGACCATCGGTAGAAACATATGTAATTTTGGCTTCACCGATTCGTTTTGCTCTTACCTCTCCTGTACCTCCTGACATTGCGGGTTTAACCGATGCTATGGAATCAGCATTTGATTTCCAAATATAAGTCTTATTTCTGGCTTCACCGGTAGCGCTGAACTCAGGTTTTAGCTGTACGATATCGTCAAATACAATAGTTTTAGAAGCCGGATCTAAAGTTACAGAACCTAATTCTTTTTCTTTTTTACAAGACCCGAAAATTACTCCTATTATAAGGAGCGGTAATACTAGTTTTTTCATAATTTTATGTTATTACTGATTAATAATTTATTTGTTAAAAATATGCAACAAAAAACAAGCCAACGGCTGGTATTGCATGAATATATATCATTTAATTTACAAATATTGTGATATGTTTTCATTTGTTAATCTCTTTAAATAGCCCTTCGCACGCATCTTCTAATAAATCTATCACCAATTCAAATCCCTCCGGGCCACCATAGTAAGGATCCGGAACATAATCTGCTTGTTGTTTTTGCAGGTAATCAGTCATGCGCAGGATTTTATCGCGGTGTTCGTCCGTTGTCGCGATACTATTCAATCCTCGAATGTTCTGGTTATCCATTGCAACGATATAATCAAACTTGTCAAAATCACTTTTTCTTACCGGACGTGAGCGATGCGTAATTTCATAGCCTCTTTTTTCTGCGTGCGCCCGCATTCTTGAATCTGCTTTATTTCCTTCATGATAATCAATTAATCCGGCTGAATCAACGATAAATTTGTCGTCAACACCTTTCTCCGAAATAATTTTCTCAAAAACTGTCTGTGCCATTGGTGAACGGCAAATATTACCCAAACAAACAAATAGAACTGATTTTTTTGACATATCTTTTTCTTTCAAATAAAAAACTTTAGATACAATTTCAAAAGAAATTATACCTAAAGTTCTAATTGGTATAATGATTTTTTTTACTCTGAATTCCCAATCATGCGAATGGGTTAAATAGAAAGCATATGTAACACGCCTACCAATTTTTCATCGAGCGGCTTGTCGTCTTTAATAGCTTTAGTGAAGGGGACGTGTACTATTTTGTTATTCACAATGCCTATCATGATGCTGCGTTGCTCATCAAGCAGTGCATCAATAGCTGCTACCCCGAATCGGCTTGCCAAAATTCGGTCATACGCTGTAGGTGAACCACCACGCTGAATGTGACCCAAAATTGTAACACGCACATCATATTCCGGATATTCGCGTTTCATACGTTCTGCAAGCCCATTTGCCCCACCGGTTATTTCGCTTTCAGCCACTAACACGATGCTACTGTTTTTCGATTTTCTGAACCCGTTTTTTATCAGTTCATCGAGTTGGTCAACTTTTGTTTCCAACTCCGGGATAATAGCAGCTTCTGCTCCCGAGGCCATAGCGCTGTTCAGTGCCAGGAATCCTGCATCGCGCCCCATTACTTCAATGAAAAATAGTCTTTCGTGCGAAGAGGCTGTGTCTCGGATTTTGTCCACTGCTTCCATAATTGTATTTAGCGCGGTGTCATAACCTAACGTGGAGTCAGTTCCAAATAAATCGTTGTCAATAGTACCGGGTATTCCAATGATTGGAACATTAAATTCTTGTGCAAAAATACGTGCACCTGTGAAAGTTCCATCTCCACCAATAACAATTAAAGCATCTATTCCTTCGTTTTTCATTGTTTCGAAAGCCATCTTTCGTCCTTCAGCGTCTTTGAATTCTGTGCAACGCGCGGTTTTCAGAATAGTTCCGCCTTGCTGAATGATGTTACTTACATTCTGGGTTTGAAATTCTTTAATTTCACCTGTAATCAATCCTCTGAATCCTCGATAGATTGCTTTAACTCTGATTCCATTAAAAATCGCAGCCCTTGTAACTGATCGTATGGCCGCGTTCATTCCCGGGGCATCGCCACCGGAAGTTAAAATTCCAATACAATTAATTTTATACTCCATAAAAATTTTTAAGTAGTTTAGTAAAAAATTAAAAATTGGTTAGTAATTTAATGTCTTTTATTCAAATAAATAAACCACTCAAAATTTTAACTCTCAACTAAACAAAGTTATATTTGATTCGCTTCTAATTTGCTGATTCGATCAGACACAGCATCCATAAGCCATCTGGGAGTAGATGTGGCTCCGCAAATCCCTATTTTTTTAGTAAAATCCAGATTCAATTCATCGACATCTTTCGGACCTGTTACAAAGTAGGTGTTCGGATTGATACTTTTGCTGTGTTCGTAAAGTACTTTACCATTTGAGCTTTTCTTTCCACTCACGAAAAGTACAATATCATTTTTTTCTGCAAAGGTAGCAATATTTGGCATTCTATTCGAAACTTGTCGACAAACTGTGTCAGTATATTCAAAAATTGCGTCCGGAGACATCCTTTCAGATATCGTTTTTACTAATTCATTAAATTCAATTAGAGATTTTGTGGTTTGAGAGAATAATTTTACATTTTTAGTGAAGTCAATTTTGTCTAACTCATCAACACTTTCTATTATAATTGCGCTTTCATTCACTTGCCCTTGAAGACCAATGATTTCAGCGTGACCTAATTTTCCAAAAATTACGATTTGAGTTTCCTTTATGTTTTCGTCTTCTTCATACGATTTTTTTACCCTGTCCTGCAATTTAAGTACTACCGGGCACGAAGCGTCAACTAATTCAATATTATTTTGCTTAGCAATTTCATAAGTCGAAGGTGGTTCACCGTGAGCACGAAACATGACTTTAACATTTTTCAGTTTCATGAATTCCTCACGTGTTATCGTAATCAAGCCTTTCTCAGCTAATCGTTGAACTTCTTTTCCGTTGTGTACGATATCGCCCAAGCAGTAAATCACGCCCCCTTTTTCTAATTCTTCTTCTGCTTTTGTGATTGCTCGTGTAACTCCAAAACAAAACCCGGACTTTTGGTCTATTTCTATATTTGCCATGACTTTTTTAATTTTTTAAATATTTAGAAATAATTAATGGTATATTAAGAATAATTAATGATGAAAAAACAATTTGCTTATCAGCTTAATACAGTTCAGAGCTTTCAATTCATTAAATTAAAAGCTCTGAATTCAGTATGTAGTATTATTCATTTGCAATATTCTTAAACTAAGACTACAACGTTTTTTCATGAAACAATGTTCTTAACATTTCATTTTGTTCTTCCATATTTAAGTGTGTGTTGTCAATGACTATGGCATCATCTGCTTTTCGAAGCGGGCTCTCTTTTCGGTTGGAATCACGTTCATCACGTTCCTTTACATTTGCCAAAACTGCCTCCAAGTCAGCTTCTTCTCCTTTCTCAATTAACTCTAAGTGGCGGCGCCGGGCACGTACTTCCGGTGACCCTGTGACAAAAACCTTCAATTCCGCGTTGGGGAAAACTACAGTGCCAATATCTCTTCCATCCATTACGATTCCTTTTTCGATGCCCATAAGTTGCTGTTGACGTACCAGCTCTCTTCTCACAAATCCAATCGCACTCACACGGCTTGCTACATTCCCGATTTCAAGTGTGCGGATTTCTTTCTCCACGTTTTCTCCGTTAAGATAAGTGTCTTGTTCTCCTTTATCATTGGGTTTGAAGCTTATTTTTATTTCACCGAGATGTTTCTTCAATTCATTCTCGTTTATTTCAGTGTCTGTAATCCAGCCATTCCGTTCCGCGAATAAAGCCACAGCGCGATACATCGCCCCCGTATCTACGTAAATATATCCTGCGTATTTCGCCAGTGCTTTTGCCATCGTGCTTTTGCCGGTGGATGAGTGTCCATCTATGGCAACGATAATTTTCTTCATGTTTCAAAAAATAGTTCATTAAAAATTTTCGGGTGTAAAATTAAGAAAAAAAACTGCCTTTATGGCAAGACGAAGTAAAATTCATATTTTCAAGGTATTTTATTCGACGTGCTCATGCAGAATAGGTGAGAAATATACTCTGCGAGTCGGGGAAAAATCAGAGATTATACTAGTTAGAATGTTATAGTGTTAATTGTCACCGACATTTAAAAACATCAACTAATCACTAAGTGTAATACCAATAATAAACTAAGTCGCATAAAATCGATTAGAGATCGGAATTGAGGCATTAAAGCAATGACCGACTTATGACCGGACAGGCTTAGTGGTTTCTGAAGTGAAACCATATTACAAATGAATCTAAAGACTGAAATTTCTGCTGTTTTTAGAAATGACGGAATTGGAGGAGAAAGATATACGCGATGCTTATTTATTAGTTTGTAAAATCACAAGCTCACAAATTCACCTAAATTTGTACTGATAGAAAATTGGTAGGCATTATTGCCGGCTTGGAACTGTGTCAGCCCGAATCCGACTTGAAATTTATAGAGTTTTACTCCGGCTCCAAACGAAAAACCGGCTAAGCTTTTGAATCCATCAATCGACATTTCTTTGTTTCTCCGATGATTATAACCGGCTGCTACGTAGAAATTTTTTGAAGGTACAAACTCAGCTCCAAATACTAAATGTCTGAAAGCCATATCAAAAAAACCGATGTTTTTTTCAATGATAGTTCCGTCAAGATTTGTTTGTTGTTTGTTGGTAGTTTGATAACTCGCTACATTCCATCGGTGCAGGTTGTTTGCTGTGACGGAAATTCTGAGAGGAGCGTGTTCGAATTTCTTAGATATCCCTAATTGAATGTCAAAAGGGAGCGGTTCACGATGCTGACCATCTACATCGGAATAGTACCCTTTCAGTTGGACTCCTGCATTTTTTACCACCAAACCGGCACTGAATAGCTCAGTGTTGTAATTCACTCCAAAATCCATCGCCAGCCCGACACTTGTATATCGTTCATAGGCTGAAAAAATCGGCTTTAAAGTAGCGCCTACAGTGAAAAAATCGTTTAGCGGACGCGCATAACTTAAATGTAACGCAATGTCCTTCGCGGTAAAATCTTCAGTATATTGGCCTAACTCATCATAGCCGGCGAAATGTCCTAAATCAACGTATTGAACACCGAAAGAAAAGAAATTCTCATCTCCAAAATTATGTCCGTAAATGGCGCTGCCAAACTTAATGTCGGCAAGGTAATTTGCCATGTTCAGCCCAATAACGCCATGAGTTTCTTCTGTAAGCAAGGCCGGATTCATCAGTGCGAAATTCACATCATTGTCTTGGATCGATACGTTGTAACCTCCTACAGCAGCAGCTCTTGACGATACCGGAAGTTCTAAAAAACGATAAACACCCCTTCCGGCTTGTGAAAAAACAGTCAGTGTATTAATCAATAGAATGGCAACTAAAATGAAATATTTTTTAGACATAAAAAATGAACTCAAGGTTTTGAAGTATGAATCGTAAGTACTAACGTAAAAACAACGAAGTAAGTATATCTTGACATGAAATATTGCTGTAAAATTTTTTCCATCAATCAAGCTTTAAGCAAAAAACAAAAAAAAATTGTAATTTTGTAGTTTCTACTACTTATTTATGCGAATCAGGGGTTGAAAATTAAAAATTAACAAATTTAAACAATATTGTTTGTAAGTTTCCGTTAAGGAACATAAACCGATTAATTCACCACAATTATTCAAATTTATGTTCCCAACGGATAAA
>JAAYIT010000132.1 GCA_012523295.1 Porphyromonadaceae bacterium
ATTGTGTACTGCTCAGGATGAAAATATCGTAAAAATCTCTCGGGCGTGTGTTGAGGATATTTCGACGCAATATCGTTTCAATCTTCTCAGCCATAACGGTTTCGATGTTATATGCCCAAATCTCAAATTGCTTTTCTTCATCAAAGATGCCACGAAACGAGTATTTTACAGCTTGAGGTGTAATCACATCTCCCGTTGAAATATCGACCGAAAATGGAGTTTCAATAGTGTCGTAAACAGCCGTTATTTTCACACGATACCCTCCATAAGCATCATCAGGCCGGATGGGCTCGGTTTTTCCGATGGTCAGCGTGACTTTATCCTCAATCGGGAAGTTGCAGATTGCCGTAAGCGCCTTGTGGATACTTTCTTCCGTAAGAGGGATTCCGCGCAGGGTGGCATCTAAATCCATTGTGGACCTTGCATCCATGCCAACCATAGCAGCAACCAACATACCGCCTTTCAGCACGAATTTATCTCTGTATTCGGACAGAGACAGCCGCTCCAAAAAACGTTCAAACATATAGTTTTGTAAGAGCACCTGTGCTTTGACATTTCTCTTTTTTGCAAGATTTCTAATCTGGGCTTTGAAACTCATCGCGTTTGCGCTCATGTAAGCAGCTCCAAATATTGTCGCAATAGCTTTGTGACATGAAAAGCCTCAGAATACTCCCGCAGTTTGCTCCAATCCTGATCCTTTCGGGTGGAATAGCTTTTCATCGCCGCTGCAAGAGTTTGATTGTCAATCCGATTACGGCTTCGCAGGATATCAATGACCGTTCTCTCGACATCATAAGCAAAGACCTCATGACCCATTTTTGTCATAATGGAACAATGACCCAAGCTGTGCAGTTTGGGTTGCACATAATAAATTTTGCAACCATCCGACAATCTGGGGGACAATTTGCTGTTGCTAGGGATGGTCAGGGAGTGGGAAAGTGGCGTCCGTTCAGCCATATCGTGTAAGAACAATGCTGTTTCATGCGAGAAAATGATCTTTGCTGAACGTTGCTGTAGCAAATAGAGTTCGTCCGGTAAATCATTTGGGAGGATATACTGTCCATGGGCAATTCGCTCTAATGCGCCTTTTTTTACCAGCGAACCCAGTGTTGTGCGCGAAAGACCGGCACGGGCGGCGTCCCTCGTGCGGATAATGCCGTTGTTTTCATTCGCCAGACTATCAATGATTTCTAATGTGTTGATGGGTCTCACCTGCTTTACATTCATGCCGATATTATACACAACTTCGTTATGAATGTAAACGTCTAATCAGAAAAATTGTCAATTAAAACTTGTAATTCTTCGCTGCCGTGAATGGTTCCTTCGCTAAAAAACTTTTCGATCTCAATCGATCCATTATCCATAAATTCAATTTCCCATCTTTGTCCCGGAACCGCAACTTCAACCATAACACTTTCGCGTCTGATCTTACTTAGTCGGTAAAATATTTTGTTGTCCTCTAAAGTATTGAGGAAATTGTTTAAATCTTTTAGAACATCCATGCCTGATGCACTCTTTCTGGGAAAAAACTTCTATTTTATGACCTGTCTTTAATAATTCAATTATTAATTATCTCATCTAATTTCTTGTTTATAAACGAGTTGAATTTTTGCTCTTTAATAGTTTTTAATACTTGACTAGCTACTATATCATTCTCAGTAATAGCTTGAATTATGATGTTATATGCATCATTTATTAATTCAGCATTAATGTCTTCTAGTTTGATTTGTCGTAAAGAATCAAAAGTATAATTTCTGTTCTTATTTAACAATGATATGGAAACGTATACCAAGTGATGTATAAAGTTAACCTTTTCAAAGTCATCATCACCTATTGTTATTTTGCCTTTATTTAACAAAGCAACACTATCATATATTTTATAAGCTAACAAATATTTATTATAGTCTTGATTACTGTTATTGATTTCAAAAATTACGTTGTATTTATCGTCTTTTAATAATTTCCCCGGATTATTCCTGGTATAAGCAGGATCTTTAAAATAAATTGTATAAACATACTTTGCTAAATCAAACAAGGTTATAATGTCTTTTTTAGGATATTTCCTGTTTGAATAATTC
>JAAYIT010000133.1 GCA_012523295.1 Porphyromonadaceae bacterium
GGTATTACTGGTTTTCCTGTGAAAAATGATTTTAGATTAATTTCCAGTGTATATTAAAATACTTTTTACCATTAAGAAGTTAAGTCAAATTAAGGTTTCATTAAGGATTTAATATTGACTTAATATAAATATATTTATTTCTAAAAGTCCCTTAACTTCTAAATGAAATCTTAATGTTTTATTTTTGTCACACGAAATCCAGTAGAACCTGTTTTTTAAATACTCAACCCCATTTAATACTGTATTTAAATGTCTGTTAGCTGGGTTAAAATATCTCGAATGCCAATCTTTCCACTGAAAGGGAAACATCAAAACAACAGATGATTTTTGAGAAAAACACGCAATATTTTATTCAGTAGTTTCAAGCTCTTTGATAATAGATGTGTTTTCCATACTCTTTGCTTATCCCCTACAAACTACCGATTGCCGCTTCCGGGGGCAACTTCCCCATACATCCCAATCTTGAGCATTCCATCATTTGGTACGCGGATTTTTACGGCATAGACCTGATTGGAACGCTCATCTTTGGTTTGAATGGTTTTCGGAGTGAATTCCGCTTTATCGCTTATCCATTCGACCATTCCTTCGTATTCGGCTTGTTCGTTTGCTGTCTTATCCACGAAAACTTTCACTTTTTGTCCTAATTGGATTGAGCTTAATTGAGAGTTAGTGATATAGACTCGCAAAATCATTTCACTCAAATCGGCGATTTTATAAAGCGGTTTCCCGATGCCTGCCATTTCGTTTACTTCTGCGTATTTGATTAAAACAGTGCCATTTACAGGATTTATTATTTTTGTTTTTCGCAGCTGATCTTCAAGCATTTCGGCTTGATATATCAGTGGATTGCTCTCTTTGCTAATGCTTTGGCTGCTGCTCGAAAGTTGATTCTCCACCGCTTTCAACTGCTTTTCGAGTACAGCAACTTGTGCTTGAGCATCATCCACCTGTTTTTTTGTAGCGGCATTCCCCGAGGCTAAATTTTGTACACGCTGAAGTTCGCGCTTTGCTGTGATGATTTGCTCTTTCAGCGAAGCAGTCTGCGAACTGATGTCCGGTTTGCGGCTTAGGACTGCACCGCGTTGCGATCGGACTTGCAAAAGCGACAAATATATCTGCGTACTGTCGATTTGACCGATTTTGTCACCGGCAGAAAGCATTTGCCCCTCCTCCACTATTAATGACAAAATCTGACCGTTTGCCTGCGCCGAAACAATCGTTTCTACCGCTTCAAAATAGCCCGAAGCGAAGGTGTCTGTGCCGTTTGAGTTGCAGGAAGTGAGAAGGAATATTAGTAACAAAAATGCCCCCCACACCCTTAAAGCGGGAATTTTGTACCTGCAATTAAAATTTGTTTGGTTCATGTTGAAATAGTTATGAAATTCTTTATTAAAAGGATATTTTGAATGCTACTTTTCTTCTAATTTTTTCCAAAAATCTTCGATAAAATTAAAAGATTTTATCTTGTAGCATTTCGAGTTGTTTTCTATGTAAAAGTATGATTGTCCGCACTTTAACGAAATAGCGCTATCGTTTTTCAGTTTTATATCAATGTGATACAAAACAATGAATTTTGCAGGTCCTACTTTTTTGTTGTTATTAAGACCGACGAACAATTCACGCGCTTGTAAATCAGACAAAAATACAGCTTCATTTTCTGATGATTTCTTGATAGAGATAGTTTCCACTTGATTTCCATCAACACTAAAATCGCCGTATTTGTATGTATAACAAGAAAATAAGCCCAATGCGAGGAATACAAATGTGGTTGAAACAATAATTTTTCTGAACATCCCTTTTATCTTGTTATATGTTTGAAAATCGTCAATCCATTATTGAAATTTATGCTGTCTCACAAACGCAATATGCGGTTTGTTAGCGCAGTTAGCTGTTTATTTCCATCAATAATCCCCTTTAGGGGTTAGGGGTAATATGGTCCAAATCAAATTTCGCTTGGAGCAATTGAATTTCATGCAATATTTTTGTTTGCCTGGCTTGATTTTCAGCATTCGCTTCGCGGATAAATTCGTTGCTTGTGATAACTCCATTTTCAAGTTGTATTTGTGAAGTTTCTTTAATTTTGCTTCGCAAGGTTATCAACTTATTATCAGTTTCAATCGAGCTTATGAGTTGTTCGATCTTATTACGTTGTCGTGTGTGTTCGATTTCATTATTAAGCTGAAAAACTTCTTTTTCCACATCGTACATTTTCAAACGTATATCAATGTTTCGCCGATCGCGGATAATGGTATAAAGCCTTGAAATATTCCATTGAAAACGTACGCCTCCTACATAATACGGCTCAAATTTGTTGTTGAACAGATTAAGTGCCGGCTTTCCCCAGCCTCCTTGCAAGAAAAGTGAAATTTCAGGGACGTTCAGCGCCGCTAATTGTAGATTTTGAAGGCTTAGCGTATTCTTTTTATAATCAATCAGCGTGAGTTCAGGTCGGACAAAGTTAAGATTTGGCGAAGCAAAAATCGGTTTTTCAAGCTTTGTATCATTATCAAGCTCTGTTCCCGTAAGCTTATTAAGCACTTCAAACAGAGCCTTTCTACCAAATTCAATGTCGCGAATATTTTGATTCAGTGTAATTAATTCAGCTTCTAAGTTGAGCTTTTCGGTCTCCAACACAACACCGTTTTTCACTAAGACTTTCACTTTTTCAAGCGCGCTGTTCAGGTCATTTTTAAGCAATTCAGTTTGTTTTAATTGCTCATCTGCAAGTAAAATTCCGAAATATACCTGATTCACTTTATCTCTAAGCTTGTATAATTCTACCTCGATTTGCTGCTTATTTGTTGCTGCCTCAGCGCGGGTAATTTGCTGCTGAACTCCAAGTGAACCACCACCAAAAACAGTTTGAGAAATATCCAAGTAAACCTTATATTGATCTTTGTCAATGGTTGGAACATCGATTGTAGGCAGTCCTTCCGGCATCTGAAGATCGATCTTTGTTACATCCGACTGATAAGACGCCTGACCGCTCAGTCTGAATTGCGGAAAGTACTGTGCCATGAGCGCTTCGATCGTAGCTTTTGTTATCTGATCAATCATGCCTTGCTGCTTGGCAATCGGAAAATTTGCACGTGCTAAATCCTGGCACTCATCAAGTGTAATAGCCTGAGAATAAACTGATAAACTCAGAGAGAATAATAGTATAGTGAGAAATAACTGTTTAAATGACTTCATAGTATTGTTGATATTTCTGATAAAATTATTTTTTAATCTTTATGATTCAGTCCTATTAGACAGCACACGCTACACGTTATCTTCAGGAGTCAATTGGTTTACTTTCGGATAAATTTCAGTAAGTAAGTTGGCGATAAACACTCTTCTTTCGTTAAGAATCTGAGAAAATTCACTTTCCGTCAGATCATATAATTTTTCAAATACATTTCTGACAATGAACGGAAACAATGTTATCCCCAAAAAGCTAAGCAGGAAGTGCATATTTTCTTTCTTATTTTCTTCCAATAAGAGATTTCTGATAGTTTTTGACCCGACTAATTTTTCTTTGATGTTTAGTTTTGAGGCAAAAAAGTCCGGATTTTGTTGGATTTCACTTAGTAAAAAGAAGGGTAAATTTGGCTCTTTCAGAAGCAAATCGGTGTATTTATTCACAATTTTATCGGCTCGTTCCAGAATCGTGAGATTGACATCGTCCAACACATCTATGATTATATTAAAAAAAACAATCAGTTTTTCCATCATGATGATGTTATACAGATTCTCTTTACTCCGGAAATAGTAATTGATTAAAGCCAGGTTTAATCCCGATTCTTCTGCAATGTCACGTGTTCGGGCCGCCGAAAAGCCTTTTTCTAAGAATATTTTTTCAGCGGCTGCCTTAATTCTGTCTTCCGTTGATTTATCAAGTTTTTTAGCCATGATTTTGTAGATTTAATAGTTTAATTTTTTTCTAAACGAACATAATGCTTACTGAGAAGCAGCTTTTATCTGGTTCTTTTTCTGTATGCTTAAATAAATTTTAAGAACAAACGGAAAGGTATTCATTAAATAAAGTATTGGTTTTATCAGCGGATACGGGAAAACTCTTGTCCTGTTTTTAGCGATTCCTTTCTTTACAGCCTTCAACACATCTTTGGTTGTTTGCCGGGGCCAGGGCATGAAAGCACTGTCAGAAGCGCGCTGAAAGAATCCGGTGTAAGTCGCTACCGGATAGACCAGCATGAGATGACCGTTGGGAGGCATTTCGTACTGCATTGCCGAATTGAAGCCATCCAACGCGTATTTAGTCCCTGTGTAGAGAGAATATCCGAGAAAGGGCATCCGACCGACTACAGAACATGTGATAATATGCATGAATTCTGTTGACTGATTCAGTTCAATCATTTTAGATAGGGAATAAATCGGAGAGATAACATTCGTTTGAAAAATGCTATCTATGTGTTGCCATGTGGCGTTTCTAAGTTTTTCGTAGTAAGCAAATCCGGCATTGGCGAAAAAAATATCAATTCTGCCCATTTTCTCAATGGCAAATTTGAATAATTCATCAACCGCTTCGGATTTCGAAACGTCGGCACGAAATGGGAAAATATTATCAGCTTCAGGAAGGTTTTCTACCTTACGACCGACGGCAACGATTTTTGTACCGGGGATGCCGGAAAAATCGTTGAGAAATTCAAGCCCAATACCGGATGTGGCACCGGTAATGACTATGTTTTTGTTTTCAATGTTCATTTTGTAAATTACGATTTGGAAAAGTTACCGGGAAATTCTACTATTTAAACTACAAATTTAATCAATTGTTATATAATACTGATTAAATTTGTTGTTTTTTTTTCGTAATTTATAAAATTAGCGGAATATCGCAACTACTAAACCCCCGTTTGAGCATATTGTAGCGTGAGCTTTACAATAAAACTCGGGGTAAAAATCTGTTTATAACGATAAAATCGTTTAAATCCCTTTTGAATAACCGCTTTACCTCAAATTAAGGCGATTTGACTCGCTCTATTTTAGGACGCGGCTGTTAAATTCGATTTTTTTCACTACTGACCGGCTAAAAATTGTCTGTTGGACAATTCCTTAAATAATCCGCCAAAGGTCGGACAAGCTCCCCGGATTTATCCGGGGAAAAGTGAATAGTGACAGAATATCAAGTAGTTATACGAGGTTTTCCTGCTTTTCCAAAGCAGATGAAATGTATTCTGAAATTCTTTTACGACGATCATGGGCGATCATATTGCTCTGTTCTTCAGTTAGTTCAAAAACTTTTCCGATTGCTTCTTTGATGATAAAGGGATAAAGTGACAATGACATGACATCTATAAACAATTGAATTTCTTCAAAATTGTTTTCCTTCAGCAGTTTCAAGTTGCGGGCTTTCTCTCGTA
>JAAYIT010000134.1 GCA_012523295.1 Porphyromonadaceae bacterium
ATACCCGGCATCCTTCTCTTCCGAAAGAATATTGATGAAATTTTTGCCTAACATCTTTTTAAACTCACTCTCATTAATAATGTCGGCTTTGGTTTTATTGGCAAAAATAAGCTTACTGCCCCCTATTTGTCCTCAAAATAACTTTCAATACAGAAATCCAAACAGCCAAAGCGGAATTTCATTGCGAAAACCGATTGTCAAACCGTCAACGGCAAGATAAGCATTGTCTAAATCTTTAATTTGTTTTGTGGTTTTGTTTTTACCGCCAATTTCAAAATAATACTTTCCATCAATGCAAAAATCTGTCTGTTCTGTATATGTAACTTTATGATTTTTTTGTAGTTGGTTGAAAAAGAAAGTCTCACGCAAATTGCCGATTTCCGGGTTTTGTGCCGAAAGTGCATAACTGTAATTGGTGTTTTGCAAATAAATCTTTTTTGGTTTAACTAATTGCCGTATCCCTGTCGCTTTCTTTTTGAGCAACAAAACGCTGTGAGATTTTTCAAGCAGTTGCAGATAATTCATTAAACTTATTCGGGTTACCTCAACCATTTGACTTAATTGCGAAATATTAGGCATAAAGGGCACCATTTCAGAAAGTATGTAGAATAACTTTTTGATTCGGTTAATTGAATAAAAGTCAATGCTTTCTACATTCGACAAATCACTTTCCATTACTGTATTGAACGTTTGCAAAACACGTTCTCCGTAACCTGCAATATCTTCCTGATAATAAGGATAATATCCATATTGAAGATATTTCTGAAAAGCAGGTAAAGGTGTAATTTCCCTGTTCAGTTTTTGAGCAATAGAAACATGGTTTTCAAGAATTTCTTCAAACGAAAACGGCGTTTGTGACTTTCGAAGTAATCCTTCAAAAATCAAAAATTCACGAAACGACAAACCAAATAACTGAAACTGCCTGACACGACGACTCAAATCGGCATCTGCCTTGAAAATCCGTAACATTGACGAGCCTGTAAAAACCATTTTTAGTTTAGGAAAATCATCGTAAATATTTTTGATTTCTTGAGCCCAAGTAGGATATTTATGTACTTCGTCAAGGTATAATTCTTTTCCGCCAAACGAATAAAAATCGTCTGCAAGCGAATACAAGTTATTGATGCTAAAATAAATATTATCTAAACTTACAAACAATACATTTTCGGGATTGTTTCCATGTTGCTCTTTTATGTGCTGTAAAAGCATAGTAGTTTTTCCCGTTCCGCGTGCACCTGTAATGGCTGTCAAACGGTTGTTCCAATCTATTTGACTTTTCAGATAGCGTTCAAAACGCATATCTGTTTCTTCCAATTTGCGATAAAACGCTGAAAATAACTGTTTCATATTTCTGATTTTTTGCAAAGATACAAAATGTATTTTACAGAATACAGAAATTTATATTTTTTGTATTCTCCAAAATACAAAATCTGAAATTTTATAACTCTTTTAAAAAACCAAAACAGAGTTAATATTATTTCGGTAATCCCATTTTGAATGTATATATTAATCAGAAAGGGTTCTTCGTCATATTTCAATCGAAAAGTATACCACTTACAACCATGAATGGATTCTATCCATTCTTAATAAATGATAAGTATGTAGACAAAACAGGAAATCAAAAAGCAACTATGTTGCCTCAAGACAGCCAGACCATAGATATATTGAGCGTTAATGTGCGAGATAATTCCGACAATAAAACAGTTGTTTTTTGTAGTTACAAAACAAAAATCTATCGGTATCTTCTAAATTATC
>JAAYIT010000135.1 GCA_012523295.1 Porphyromonadaceae bacterium
GGATGAAAGAAACCCTTGTCAAATATATATTATGAGCATAGCACAGGCTTCACCTCCAGTGTCCTTACCCGTATCAATTACTCCACCGAAAAAGATATCGACATATGATTCTAAACCGAAGCCTGGCGGTTCACTACACTATCCAGTTGTATTTGGTCCTAGAGGCGGTAAGATATGTTGGTGTGGAAGGTACATGTCACAGCATAAATAGTAATTGACTGAAACGAGAGGTAACAAAATGAAATTTGGAATTAGGAAACCATCTTTTAAAAAATCCTTTCGTGCCAGAACAACGGGCAGGGTTAAGAAATCCATAAAAAGGAAAGTGATACCCGGTTACGGCAGGAAAGGAATGGGCTGGCTGCGCAATCCGAAAAAAGCAGCCTACAACAAAATCTACAATAAGACCACGTTCAGTATTCGAGATTTATTCAAGTAGCTTAAATTTGTACAAATACAAAACATTGAGGGAAAACAAAAAGGACATTGGCTCGAAATGAGTCAAGGTCCTTTTGCTTTGGTTCAAAATTAAATTTTTGGAAATATATTTTTCCATTTAGGTTAATAAAGAGTAGGCGATTCTAATATCTGAGTATTTTTAAAATGAAAGTTTTGTTCTTATTTAGGTGAATATTCACCAACGGGCTCTTTCACGACTGTCAATGGTTTTTTGCCTATATCACCAGGATTTAAGTTTTTAAGCATCTGTGCCGAATAGTTCTCAAGTAACCTATTACAGACGCTTGTTGCAGTGTTTCGTGTGATTACGGCTTCGTTTATATACTGATTCAAACTTATGCCTTGTTCGGCAGCTGTTTTGGCTGCTAATGCATGGGTTTGCTTTGACAATCTCAATGAAATTCTCCCACTGTATTTTAGCGGCTCGGTTGGAACAAGTTCTGGTATATCATCTTCACTTTCACAAAACTCTAACCAAGTATCCTCCATTTCATTAAGTAGCTGGATAGCTTCTTCAGGTGTTTTTCCTTTTCCTACTACATGGTTCAGAACCTTTGACTTAGCCAGCCAGTAAGTTTCGTTCTCATCTTTTTCGAATACAACATCAAAAGGATACTTCATTTCTTTGCCTCCATGCCCAGCCGATTGGTAATAGTATAATGTAACCGTATTATGTTTCATCATCATCTTAATTTACACCTTCTTACATTTTTGTTACTTTTAAAAAAATAAGGTTATATATGGGCGAAATGCTTTGTGTTATTTTTAGGTGATGATCTCATATTTCAATTTTTTAAAAGCATTTTTTGATCTGAAAATAAAAAGTCCCGTTACCATTATGGTAACGGGCTTTTGACTTTAGTCTAAAATTAAGTTTTTGAAAATATATTGTTTTCATTATTTCGGTTAATGCTGGGCAGACAGCTGGAATGTTCTATTTTAATCTTTGAGAGATATTAAGTGTTAATCCTCAAAATCGAACCATTCTTCCTTTTGTAGGGGCTGGAAATACTCAGTGGTAACGGATTCTAGGTCGAAATATTCCTGATAAGGGTCGTAGAGCTTGTATTCGGCATAGGGGCCATCCCAATTTTTGCGACGCTCCTTATAGGCGTGATGTCCTTCCAAAGAGTCGTATTCAAAGATCATGACATAGACACCGGTAGGGTTGCCCTCTCGGTCTGTTTTACGGTAGTACTTAGCGCTAATCCACTCAGGAAACAGCTCTTCGCGGTGGGAGACGATATAACGGAACCAATCCCGGATAATTTTGTCGTAGTCCTCCATTTTGACGCCTTCCTTAATGCGCCAAGTTTCATACTCTAAAAAACGCATGTGTTGTTCTCCTCTCAATTTTATTATATTTTGATGCCAGTTAATGCAATTTTCTTAATACGCTTTGACGTAATCAGGCTTTCGGCCGATCAGGAAGATTAGTTCTTCCATGGCTTCAATCATGCGGTCGATGTCCTGATGGTTGTTAAAGTAATGGCAGGAGATGCGAAAGCCTCCCACATAGTCGGTAAAACGTTGGGCGATAAAAATTTTACGAGCGTGCAAATCTCGTAGAATGGCTCGGTCCACTTCCAAATCGTCATAAAGACGAGCGATCACGATACCGGCTCGACGGTCGTGGTCCCGGTGGGTAATCAGGCTACCACCGATTTGTTCGATTCGATCCATGCAGTAGGCCGACAGCTCTTTTACACGGGCTTGTATATTTTCAATGCCGATTTCGTTAATCAGCCCCAGAGTTTCGCCTAGAGCGATAGCACCGGGGTAGTTGGAAGTGCCGCCAATTTCGAACTTTCGAGCCTGCTGGTCAAAGACCCAGTCGCTGACTGAAGGAGCCGCTGGGTTTTCCCAGTAAGCGCCCCAGCCGCCTTCGGGCACCGAAGTGTTCAGATATCCAAAATAGACTTGGCGCAGTTTGGGCAGGGTCTCCTTGTTGATGTACAACACACCTGCGCCGAATGGAGAATTGAGCCACTTGTGGCC
>JAAYIT010000001.1 GCA_012523295.1 Porphyromonadaceae bacterium
AATTAGGCCAAAGGATTTATTTTTAATAATTCATTGCTCCCTCCAGAGCCCCCGGTTATTTTCCCTTGCTTCTCTTTGAAGCCTGAAAAAAGTATCAGCATGATTCACGTTGGGGGGTACGGTCATCACTACTGCAAAGCCTCTTTTTACCAATTCGGCGTTTACAAAGGTGCCATTTCTCAGGTAAACATATGCAAGGATCCGCTGGTACCTGTCATGCTTTGAAAAATCGTATTCGATCCTGACCATTTTGTTTTCGATCATTTTGACAAGAAAAGCCTTAGATTCCTCAGCATAATGTCCTATTTCACGGTTACGGGTTCTCCTCGTTTCTGGAGCATCTACCCCAATAAGCCGAACCCTTTCTTCGGTACCAGGGCTGGTTTCAATAACAAAGGTATCCCCATCAATTACCCGTGTAACCCTGTAATATTCCCGTGGGGCATTTCTTTGATGGCCCGAACCGCAAGAAAGATCAAGGATTACAAAAAGAAATATGAAAAGCAAGATGAACTTTTGAGCCATAATAGAGGTGGGTTTAAAACAGCAGGATCACTCAAGGATCAGCTGATTATTCCTGTAATCGATGGTAACTTTTCAAAATCGGCTCAATGCCGGCTGCCCTAAAAGCAGAGGAGCTTCAAGGTTATGAAAAACTGAAGCCTCACTGTTAAATCCTGCTCGCACGAAGATTTACTACTTCACATGCGAAATACCTTTCTGTTTATCAACTCCCGTAATTTCGATTCTGTTTTTCGTGTCGTGAGTTTTGAGCATTAAAAATAATATTTTCCCTATGGTTCGATATCAGAACATAAAAGAAACCGAAACAAATAATTCTTGATAAGGTTTTATCTATTTTCCAAAGTCTTGTGGATTTCTTAAATTGACTAAATACAAACTTTGACCAACGTTAAATTGAATGCGGTTGATGCAAAGGCCCCCACCATAGTCTATTGTAGTTGGAAAAATAAAATTGTTGTGATTAAGGTCTACAAAATTGAAGCCAAACCCCCCATATGCGAAGATATTAAACCATTTTGAAAAATTTAGACGATATTCTAAATGCAAAGGGACATTGATCGCATGAGCATCAAAATCATCCTCAAAAAACTGAAATTTTAGAATATCTTTCGAAAATCCTGCGAAATTTATCCCGGTATTCAGCCCAAAACCATACTTAAATAATGGCTCAATTTTTAAACCAACCTGAACGCCATCCATAACATAGCCAACGATTGGTTGTTGAGTAAATCCAAAAACCAGCCCAACGGGATTGCGCGCTTTGGGGCAATTAAAACACTTTTTTTCGTTCCTTTGAGATGCTTGACTATTTGTAGTGGTTGATTGTTGAGTTGTGGTTCTAGTTTGAGCATCTTGTTCAACATTTATTCTCAAATCTCTTCCACCCGCATTTACCACAAACCAATCTTTACGGCTTGTGTCATTATGATTAGCACTTGCAGTAACTGTAAAATAACCAGTGTATGTTTTAACGGTACACCACCAAGGTAAGTATCCCGTCGGAATAGTAAATGAACTCGCGTTTGTAAACACTTTTATTTGTTCGCTGGTACCGCCAAAAGAGGGGAAAAACAAATTGCTTTTTGACACACTCAAAGTAATTACCTGGTTCTCATTTTCTGGCGGTTTACCTTCTCCTGCATTAATCCGTCTTTGAGCATCGTCAGGATCAATACCAGCATTAATAAGGTTTTGGCGCCGTTGCGGATGGGATCCGTATTTATTGTTCAAAATATCAGTGAGTTCAGCCGTTGTGGCTTTTCGCAATCTTGGTGGGTTAAGTATCTCAACGCACTTCGCAATTTGTGATTGTGCATAAATGTCATTAGGGTTGGTGTCCAAGACTTTTTGATAATCTTGTTTGGCAATAAAGTAATTTTTGGCCTCAAATTCCTTATTGCCTGATTCAAGGTGGTCGGCACACCATTTGGCTTGCGTGAGTTTAATTTCGGCAATTTGTTTGTCTCTGCCCGTTGTATTTTTGAAAGCGTTTTCATACTTAGCTATTGCGCAAGCGTAATCTCCAGCGTCAAAACAACGGTCGCCATCTTGAATGAATGATTGGCAGAACGCCGGCATTGAAGTTATTAATGCCAAAAATAAAATGTAAACTCTTTTCATTTTTTCTATAATTTATTTAGCAAATCGGCAACATCGGCATCCGGATTGGGTTGTTTGCGTTTTATTATTTCAAGCACAATTTCAGATAAATAAGGATAATCCAAAAAATTGAAATCGTAATTGAAAATATACCCTGACAATTCGTATAGAATTTTGTTAAACTTCAAATTCTGAATTTCATGGCCCATCCCTGCAACGCTTTCCCGTTGATCAAGCGTAACAATTTTATTGAGCGTTTCTTTCAATCCGTCGTTGAATGTTTGATAATTGCTAATTGTTCCTTTCAATTTATCAAGCATTACAGAATTTTGTTTTATTTGATTGAGTTGTGCTTGTGCATTTTTAATTTGGTCCACATCAAATTTCATGGCAAGAAACTCAATAGCATTAAAATATAATTGCAAATCATCTAAAAATGGCGTTAATTCTTGATTATTTCCAAGAAGTTGAATATCGCGCTGTACAGATTCTTTACTGGAGAATTTTATTAAATCGTCAAACGGTTTTTTGTATGAAAGAATAATAATTCCCAATCCGTCTGATTTACCACGCTCGTATTCTGCACGTGCTTTTTGATCACCTTGCTGCCTTGCACTTGCTATTTGCTGATCTTTGTCTGAAAGTTGATTTAACAGCAAGACAATCGAATCACTCTTAGTTTTTAATTGCGCATCGATGCTATCTTTCTGTAATTGGATATTCACCAAACTTGACAAATCAAACCTTAAAGATTTTATCGTATCGGACAAGGCCATTTGGGTGGTTTGCAGTATAGTTATCAGGTGGTTGGATTGATTATTAGCTTTCTGCAGACTATCAATCATAACAGCTTGCCTTGCAACTCTATCTAAACAATCCTGCGAGTATGCAGAACTCACACTGCATACAATCAATATTATAATGATTATTTTATTTATCATATTTGTCTCCTTCTTTAGCGCTAGTTATTGAAATAATGATAGGCACTTTGACTGTCGGAAAATAATTTTTGGGTCAGGCGATTGTATTCACTGGTAAAATTAGAAACATTGTAAATGTCGTTGTTCAAGGCATCAACTTCTGCTTTCAACGGTCTATAAAGATTGTTAGCATAGTCGCTTTGCGAATTATAATGGGAATACATATCCGACCAATAGGAAATTTTACTGTCCAAGTACCTGACGTGCGCACGGAATAGAATTGGAGGAATTTCATTCAAGTCAATATGAAGGCGAGAGCAGTTATTTACAAACACATTTCCCAAACGATTACTACGCAAACTTGCAACACGCTGAATTTTACTTTGCACAGCCTCAATGGGGAAACGGTCGGAAAGAGCAGTGCCAGAGAAATTGAAACTTCTGCAAGACGATATAAAAGATTCAATTTCGTTGTACTGATCTAGAACTGATTGAATTGTTGCAAGCTCCTGGTTAACGGGACTCCCGGCACTTAGAAATCTTGACCTGTTCAATTCATTCTTTTCTGCTTGTATGAATCTTAGATCTTCGGGGCTCCACTGCGAGCCACGAAAAACAGTTTTTGCCTGGTTGATAAACTTTTCGGCATAAACAGAATAGAGCGTTTTTTCAAAATTTTCTTTCCACTGGTTGTTTTCCGACTGATTGCTGCCAAAACGATTTTGTTCGTAAAACACGTTAATATTGTGTGCAATTTCTTTATAGAAATCTTTGCAGAACGTGTTGTCTGGTTTTGCTTTGAGCTGCTCAATTTCCTGCTCAATTCTGGCTATAAATTGATTTTCGGGTGGTTTTACCGGTGGTACAATAATGGTACCTTGTATCCAAAATAGAATCCCTGCGCCGATTGCCCCAACCACAATTATGGCTAAACTGATTTTTAATGCTTTCATTTCTTACTTTATTATTTCTTTTAATTCTGATAGTGAATTACTATGTACTTTGCCGCGAACATTAAATTTCTCAAAATCATCAGAGCTTGCACAAATAGAATCAAGAAATTTCCTCAATTCGCTGTTTATTAAAATACTATCACGTTTAATTTTGCTTAATAAAGCATCGTAATCATCTTTTCTTTGAGTGTTTGATCCGACCAATCTCCAAAATTCATTATATAACTGTATACTACCTGCAATATTTGAAAAATTTGCCTCACTGTATTCTTTTAGTTTTTGTTTGGTAATCGTAGCACTTTGCAATTCCCTTTCAATAGAGTTAGTTTGACTATCAGTTGCACTCTGTCTTTGATTGGGTTGTCTAACAGCTCTTTGTATCGGATCTATTTCACTTTCTTCCATTCTCGATTCTTGCTGTTCTTCCAGGTTTTCTTGTTCTTTTGGCGTAAAAAATGCATTGATAGAATCTGCAATTAGGGTCAAAGTAAGCCTAGAAACATCGCCTAGTTTTTGCCCAACCTCGGAGTATTTGGCGCTGTCGATTTTTTCAATGGCAGCTTTAAAAGATTGTTGTGCAGTTACATATTCCTGATTTTTCAATTCAGCAAAGCTCAAATTATTTAGCAAACTCCTTATTTCAATTGCCCTATCTATACTTTTCTTATATTCGTCCCATATTTTGTAATCGGTAGAGTCGGGTTCTGATTCATTGCTGCCAACAAACCATGTTGTAGGATTATACCATACTATGCCGGCAAGAGTTTTGATTTCCGGCTTTTGTTTTTCCCAAATTGCCATGTAGGATTCCAGTTTTCCCAGCATCAAAGAATCGCCTTCGACATAAGTAGTGATTTGTTGAGCGGTAAGCGGGGTTTCTTTTGCCTGTTTTTCTTTACCAAAGGAATGATATAAAAACCAAATGCCAACTGCAAGAACTAATGCACCAGTTATGGTGCCCGCAATGAATTTAGAATTTTGATACCAGGATTTTTTCTTTTCATATTGTGCAACGAGCGTATCATTTTTTAATTCCCAATTTTTAAAAACATAGCCTTTGTTCGCAACAATACAATTTTCACCTAAATCATTTCCACTGTTGCTCTTAGAGTATCCCTTACATGATCTTGTTTTTTTTCCGTGCTCCCCTGCTTCAACCTTGTATGGTTTATTATCTGAAAAGGGATCAGACTTTTTTTGACATTCAACATATAACGGATTCTCCCCTGTTGCCGGACTATATTGAATATTACCCAAATAAGTAACTCGCCCTTCATTTTTTGAAACTTCTATGATCCAGGTTTTATCAATATCATCATTAAAAAAAACTATCTCATTAACATTTTCACGGTAATCCTTACCGTCATTCAACCAAATTTTAAAGTTTGGGATATAGTTTCCATTCTCGTTGTCTTTGGCAAAAATCTTTATGACTTTCTGTTTTTGTAATGTAAGGACAACTGAACCAATTTGATTTTTAGGATTTACGAAAACGGGTTTTGAATACAAGCTTTCACTTTCTTTTTTTGCAGAGATTTTCCACTTCTTAATGATATCTTCGCCTACAAAATCAATAGTTTTTGCAGATCCACTTACTCTTTCAAAAGGACGCATGCCTATTTGAATATCTGCACCATCAAATGATTTTCCATCTTTGTCTTTAATTTCAATTTTTACCGGTTTTACTTTTTTGGTAGGATTACTAAAGGCATCGTATTTGAGCATAATTCGATTGCCTTTGGTTTCTAGGAAATTAAAAATATCGGAAGTTTTATCAGATAGTGTTCCGGATGCATTTATCGGTGCAAAACATACATCGTATTTAAATTATTTGATTTCAACCACCCATTTTGCTCGAATTTTATTTTCACCCTTTTTCTCAGAACGCATCATGCCATTTGCAGTAATTTTTATCTCTTTGCTGCTATTATAATTATTCAGATAGTAGTATTCGTTTTTCAAATCAGGGTTTACCTCAACACCTGAATTCTTTATTATATCAAGAGGATTTGTAGTGTCTTTTAATTCAATGTCGATAAAGAAAACCTGTTTAAATCCTGCGTACTCTTCTTGAAAAGGATTGCCAAAGAGATCTATCAGTTCTCTATCATTTTTGTAATAATGAAAAGCTGGTTCTTTTGATCCAACTGTAATAAGGCTATCGTTAAAATTATCGCCTTGCAATAATTCATACCTTTTCAAAACAGAAGTGAACAATTGCCAATCCTCGCGTTTATTGGTAATTTTATTGTCATCGCAATAATTTTGACAATAAGCACTTATCAGTTCATCCAATAATTTTTTAACATCATCGCCAGATAATTTTTGGGTAACTGGAATAAAAACAGAAATTCCTACGTTGCCTATATTGTTGCGCTGGATGTCGTAACCAATGACATACTTTGTGAAAATGAATCCACCTTCAGCAAAGGCCAGTGAGTAAAAGTTTTTACCATAGTATTTGCTATCGTTTTTGGCACTGGCCGACTGTAAATCGCTCGCAAACTTATAAAACTCTTTAGGTGTTGCTTTAGGAAATAAAACATTGTACCCGTCTTTTCTTGCTTGAACAAATATTTCCATATTCTTATTTATTTAGAAAGTCAAAAATATTTTGACGTGTGCCCCTTATACGCTCCATGAGTATTTCAACTATTTTTAAAGCCTCACTACCTTCGAAGTTACAAATCTCCTTAAAGTAAACTCTCCCCAATGAAAATGTTAAAAAAGGTAATTTTCCTCCGTTAATACTATATTTTCTACATTTATCTTTAAGAGTATTTATAAATGATCTGTAATTTTCGTTCACATAGTTTTTCGCAACTTCCTGTCTTCTTTCAGGAGAAATTGTTTTTTCGTTTTCATCGTGTAATAAATCGCTTTTCGTTAGAACAACATAAATAGCGTCGGTAGATTTTCCAAACACATCGTTGTTATTAAAATAGGTGGAGGCAGCACTTAAATAATCACTTTGTGTTCTTCCATTTTCATCGGGTCGGTTATTTCTGTCGAAATCAATAAAGAAAAAATGAATTTTTCGGTTATTACTTCTTAGAAAAGATTTCATGGAATTATAAGTATCCTCGTGAAACTGAGATGGAAAATCCAGATTACCATTAACGTAGTAGAAACATTTGAATATTTCACCACTCAATTCGATTAAAGAAACAGAACGCTTTTTTTTCTCACTTGCGCGGTTAAGTGTGAAAGGTAAATACTGAGTAGTTTCGAGCGGAGTTGGTGCAGGAAGAAAATCATCAGCTATATTATCGTCGCTAAAAATATTTTTCAGAGTGTGTGCATAATCATAACCTGGGCCGGAAGCAATATTCAAATAGCCTTTTTTGTCAGCCATATGGAGTATGGCCCCTAATGCACAGGTTTTTCCGGATCCTGTATGTCCCCATAGGTATACTTCGGTAAAACCTTCCGGTATTTTTTCTGGAGTTTTACCCAGATACAATTGAGGTGCATGAACCTGATCTAAATTATCAATAGCACTTTGGGGAATCATGCAATTAATCAGGTCCTGCTTGCTAAATGTAGCATCGTCAAGAAAACTCTTAATTTCGAAAGGGGCATAGCTATTGGGATTACGACAAATCTTCGCTAAAATCTTCTTTTTTTCTTGGTCAATGTCATCTATTCTTTTCTTTAAATAATCTGCTAATTTTTTTGCTTCGTTAATGTTCCTATTATTACGATTTTGGTTTATCCAATCAAGAACATCATGAAGATTAGAACTGTATCTTACTTTTTCCCAGGCATTGTCATCAACTTTTGCGTCGGTTTCAAGCAATCTTGATATTGCCTTACGCATAGAGTTGTCTAAAAGCTCCGTTTTTCGAAGCTCTTCAAGAGTAACAAGGCCTTCCTTAATAAAATTATAAAGCTGTTCTGCTGAAAATTCGTTGATATGGTTTAAAATATTTTGTTTATCCATCTTGAGTTTGATATTTTTAATGTTAATAACTACAATTCATCAATTGTTGAATTACTCGATCCGAAAAGCAATTTCAGTCCAGGAAATCTAGTGCTTCTCTTTGTAATAAACCACGAAAGCAGCATTAGCAAATATGTTAAAAAAGCAAGCCCAATTGAAAGCGGCGTGGGGTTTTCGAGTTTAGTAAAATATGTTTTTACATTGTCAAACGAGGGCTCGTAAGAAAAATCTTTAGTTTCTCCTTCGCAAGTATGGTGAACTTGCGACAACGTAACCAACTTATTGCCCCACTCCTTTGAGTTTTTCTCTATATCATTCACAACGCCGACTATGCCAATGGGTTTCCAATTACTCGTAATTTTTTCTGCATTTTGAAGCCATTCGGACGCCACTTCTTTTATTCCGTTCTTGGCGATTGTATCGCTGTAATTGGAAGGAAACAGGTCGGCGCGATGTGAAAACATTTTCGTTTCAATCTGTCTTTCGTCAGAAACACCAATGTTTCTAAAACCACAAGCTACATAATTATTCGGATCTATACTTTAAGCCTTTACCACGCTTGTGAGTTTGCTTCTGAAAAGGTTGTGGCGGTTTTCTGCATAAGATTCATACTCAGCAAACATATTTTCGGCTTGAGCAATACTTGTTTGGAGTTTGCTTTTAATCTCCGACTTCTTCGCCGTTACTGTGAAATAATGCGTAAACGGGGAAGTTTTAGTTGCAAAAAACACAGCAAAAAATACAAATAGGAAAAGAAAGATCATTTCCAAAACAAAACTGGTTTTAAAATTACGGCTTGTCCGTTTTAGGACTTTTGCTCCATAGGCGGTGCCAAACATTAGCCCGGAACAAAACACTGCCATCACAATGCAACCGGTTGTATTTGACATTCCCCATACTGTATCGTTACCTATATTTAAAAAGTTGGCACCCATAAAGCACACAAAGCCGAATGAGAGGGATGCTAAAACTGTAAGCAAATCAGCTAAAGAAAATTTACTTGGATTCATCTTTTTTATTTTGATTTAGTTGTAATCTTTTATCAGCTGTTTTCAATTCTTCTCAACTCGTTATTTACTCTTTCTAATTCTTGCTGTAATCGTTCGCGCTCCTGCTCTAATTGTAGGCGACGAATATTAGAAGGCGGTGCGTTTGGATTATTCGGATCTGCATTGGGGGGATTTTGAAAACTGCTTGCATTTCCTAAAGTGAAAGTGCAAATATGAATTGCATCTTTTTCAATTTTTACCGTTCCTGTGTATTCATCGGTTTTGGAGCCGTATTTAACCTTTATTTTATAGGGGTTTTCAGAAGTATTTACATGTTGTTTATAAAACAGCAGATACACGTTGTAAGTGCCGTTTGGTGCCCCACCTGAAGGCCAAAAAATGTTTTCGATTGGCGTTTTGCTGTCGGGATATTCAACATTCATATCAATTTCGAGTTGTCCGCCGCTTGAAACTCTGCGGTTTTTGAACCAAACCGTTTCGCCGGAAGGATCGGTAACAATTAGATCCAAATCGTTGTAGTTGTTCCAACTTAAAAGCACCTGTACATCACCGGTGCTCGGTTCAGGTGTGCAATCAACCACCTCTCCCGATTTTACTTTTATTAATGCTTTGTCTGGTTGAATAAGCTTGCCTATATTTCCCTGCGTTTCTAATCCTGTGTTTTGCAAAATACAGATTATCTGTTTATTGGTAATGCTGTCGTTAAGGCTTTTCATCAAAGCGACTGCCCCTGAAACAATAGGTGCCGCCATACTTGTGCCGTCCATTGTCTGATAGCCATTTTCACCAACAGTAGAGTAAATACCAACGCCTGGAGCAGAAATGGTTGAGAACGGGCCGTAATTGCTGAAATTTGCTTTGCTTAAATTGCGGTTGTTTTTATCTACTGCTGAAACCGTGATAAATAGTTCGGGGCGTTGTATCGCATCAATTCCAGCCAACACGTTGTCATTTCCGGCAGCCACCACAATAGTAGAGTTATGTTTTGCAGCAATCCGCATAATGTGTCGCCACAAACGTTCTTCTTCTTTGAAGTGATTGTTAATTAAATTCTTTTGAACTTCTTCGCCGTATTGTTCAAGTCCTGTAAACATACTGCCAAGCGAAACATTTATTACATCAGCGCCCTGATAAAGAGCGTAAAGAATACCGTCCAAAACCGAGGTAATTGTCATTTGCCCTCGCTCGTTTGCCACTTGAACGGGCATAAATTTACAATTCGGAGCAACACCGGCAATTCCTTTTCCGTTGTCGGCAATGGCTAGAGCCGTTCCCGCAACGTGCGTTCCGTGGTCAACATTTTGCGGAAAAATCTCATTTGATTGTTTCCAGACATTGTATGGCTGCACCACCTTGCTTTTCAATTCAGGGTGATTAAGGTTGAAACCGTTATCCACAATAGCCACCGTTATTTTTTCGGAACCACGAGTAATGTTCCAAGCTTGCGGTACCCTTATTGTATTCAAATACCAGGACTTTTCGCTGTCGGATAGGGCAGGGTCATTAGGAAATTGAATACCTTCAAAAAGTGATTCGTCGAAGATAAAAAGTTCATATTCAGGTGCGAATGCAGGCGGGATTTCTGTTTTCAATTTTTCTCTTTCAGCGGCGGGGATTTGAATTTGCATGCGTTTTACCACATCATCATAATACACCACTTTGTACTTGTCGTCAGGGTATTTTGCCTTGAAATCTTTTGCCAGATCCATTATAGATTTATCTTCGTTATCCATAAGGATATTCAAGCGATTGGCAATTATTGTCGGATTTCCCGGAATAATTTCTGGGTTGTCTTCAATTGGTGGCAAAACACCCTGATGCGGAGGCAATACATCTTCATAACCTGGAGGTGTTGGGACGGGCGTATATGGATTGTAAGGGTCATAAATACCACCTCCTTTGCCAACATTCGGGTCTTCACGGAGCCAAGTGCTGTCGTTGTCGCCAAGTGCTGCACCACCGCCAGAATGGTGGCTGCAACCTTGGCAGTTGTGTAACAGCCATAAAAGCAAAAGCAACAACAATAGGAACAGCAGTGCCCGCAACAACCATTTCAGGCAACCTTTGCCCGCAAACAATGCCGTGAACCAAAGCCAAAATCGTTTCCACCAGGGAACTTTGGGCGGTAAAACAACAGGGGGGATTTGTCGATATTGTGCTGTAAATTCCTTGTCTTCCGCAACTTGATACCCGTTTGGGGTTTCATCCCAACCAATAAATTCGTAGCCTTCTTTTGGAACAACATTAGGTATTTCGTCATCACCAAGATAGGAGTTTGGATCTTTGGTAACGAAGGAATTTCCGGTGAGAGTACCGTTTTCGCCTGCATAAAAAGAAACATTAAATGGGGTGATTGCAGGTTCAGGAGAAAGGTCTTCTACACCTTTTCCATCATCAACTTTCTTACGCATAGCTTTGCGGATCTCTGTAATATCCTCTCTTACATTTTCTCGCATTTGCATACCCCAGGCACCGAGTACAATCTTATCATCATAACAATAAACAAAGCGGTCGTCAACTGATTTTATGGCATCTGCCAAAAACCCTGCTTTGTCTTTGTCCGTGATTTTCAGGTCTTCTATTTTGCCATTAAAATATGCGAGTGTTTCATCTTTTATATTTTTATATTTATTTGCTTCAATGCCATGTAATTCCGACAAAATTTTTGGTGTATCTTGTTTCGATTTTATTCCATAAAATTCAATTTTATCATTGTCTCTCACAGGAAAAGCTATAAAATTTCGATACTTTTCATCAAGCTTTTCAAGCATTGAACTAGCTAATTTATAGCGGTCGAAAATTGATTTATCCCCTATTATTTGCAACGCTTTGAAATACTTCAAATCTGTGGTAAACAAAGGTTCGTGATTAATAACTGTTGCCATAACTACTCATATTTTATGGTTTTGCAATCACTAATAATCTTGCCCAAATTAGCGTTTGCGGTTACATCGTAGTTCGGAATATCGCATACAGAAACAAAACCAACTTTTAAACGGTTACTCCAAGCAAGATAATTACGATAACTAGGCAAAGATTTCATTTCTTCAGGCTGTGTACAAATAATGTCATTCCAATTTTCAATACGGGTAAAAAGTTCGTTAACTGAGCTTTCAGTCGGATTAGTGCTTATATCTAACACCAACCCCAAATTATTTTGAGCGTTTGCCTGCTTTAAATCGTTGATTTCAGAATCGTCAAGATAATCAAAACCAACTGTATTTATACAATTATTCAGAAGTTCAGTAGAAATATCGGCAACGATTTCATATGGCAAATCGGTTTTGTTATGGCCATCTACATAACGACGTATTTTTTCAGAAATTCGCTTAGTTATGCCTAATTTCTTGAACAGTTTTTGGTACATATCCTTGATGTTGTCCAACGAAGTATCTTGTCCTAAAGTTTGTTGAATGAATGGCTTATCGGTCAAAGTCACATATTCAAACCAAAATTCGAGCAACGCCTCTGACAACTGTTGTGCATTGTTTTTAATCAAATCGGAATTGCCTTTGATAAGTTCTGCCAAATTAATCTTTTTCGCTTCGAGTTCGGCACGAAACTCCTCTTTGCGTTCTTCTGTGATCTTTTCGTAACGGACACATAAACGTTCAAAATATTTTTCAGCAGTATCATCTATTTCTACAGGCACTTCAATGCGGTAAGTGCTGTAAATATCCATATTTACCACATCGCGATGTTCAAGAGCATCAATTTTTTTACGGAAAAGCTCAAGCACTGTACTTTCATCAAGCAGCAATTCTTTCATCATCTGCCCAAAATCTTTGATTTTATCGGCAGAAAAAGCAGTTGCTAACTTGAACTGAATGTCGCCTGCAATGTTTTTTGCTTTTTGTAATTCCTCGTCTTTATCGCTGCTGTGAAAATATTTAAGCAGTTCGGCAAGAATAGTTTGCGATATTTCGTTTAGTTCTACAAGCGTTTTTTCGCGGCGAGCTGTGGGAATATTGTTTGCAGCAATAGTAAGTTTGTCAATAATCAATTTTGTGCCGTCTTTGTTGATACTTGCCGCTTCATCCCAAGACTCTGCAGGATTGTCAAAATGGCGTATAACAAAGTCGTAGATAAGGAAAGATTGCCGAAGGTCTTGTCTGAAATTCGGGTATTGAGGGGTTGGTACTTCTTCCAATTCCCTTTTGTGTGAATTAAATCCTTTGAAAAGGTTACTTGGCGTTTCTGATTTTTCAAAATCGCGTAAAAGAAAGATATTTTGAAAATCAGGTTGCGATGTAGTCCAATTCTCAAACCAAGAATAAGTTTTTTTCTCAAAATATTCATTTTCTAAGGTTGTTTCAAAACGTTGCGACCAACGATTACTTAATGGTGTTCCTGATCCGTCTGCCTTATCCTGCAATGGGTTGTATGCCAGATTGGTATTAAAGAAAGTGCCGATTACAAAGAGAGGAGATACCCTTGATTTTGAGACAAATGCTTCTCGCTTTTCTGCACTATCGCCAACCACTTTATTGATCCAATTATTGAGTAAACGTGGCATAAATCGTTGAGCCGTCTGTTCGTGTTTTGCACAGAAAATCAGAATGTTAATCTTCTCGGCATCGGAATATTTATTGAACAGATACGCAACTTTCCCACGTAAAAGTAAATCAGGAATTGTTTTGTTTTCGATTGTTTCCAATGGCTTTTCCATTCTTGAGCGTGCACCAGGAAAATCCAACAAATCAGTTTCTTTCAAAAACGGCTTGTTGTTTAGTAAAATTTCCGACTGACTGAAAACCAGTTCTGCAGTTAAAGCACACAGATAAGATTTTGCGAAGTCAAGTTCTTGATTGATATTTGGCAAAAACAATTTGGTATGCGGTGTAAAATTCGGCTCAATTCTGTCTGGCTCGGAATAGATTTCACGCAAACGCTTTACATCAAGCAATGTGCCGTATGTGTACAAAACCGATTCCATTGGCAAGTAGGCTTCATAAGCAAAATTCAGTTTTTGATATTCGTCAATCAGTTTTCCAAACAATGCTGTGAAAATATCGTTTTTATTCCACAAGACCGAAAAGATGTCTTTCCATTCATTTGGTGTTGATTTTCCAATAAGCAAAGAAACCTCTTCAAAAAACTTTGAATCAATAACCTTGTCGGCTTTCTGAAAGTATTCTGCAAAATAATCCTGCATATCAAGCACATCATCCTCGCAAATTTTTTTTTGTTGTACCGTGCGGTTTTTAAAAAGCTCTTTTAGTCGAAAAACTTCAGAGTTGATTTCATCAGTCGATAGGAAATGAATGTTTTGTGAAGTTTTGAGGTTAATGTCGTTGTAGAAACTGTCGCAAAGCACCAACACAATGTCAGCAGGAGAGAGCAACACGGCTTTTATAGGAAATTTCTGATTAATTGGCTTGTAGTTTACCGAAAACCGCGACACTATACTTGTAGATTCAGAACCACCACCTGGTGGATTGATTTTTTCGATAAAATTATGAACCACATTATTTTCATCTGTTATACTAAACGGCTTGCCTTCTTCCGAGAGTAAACTACTGATCAAATATGACTTTCCGACTTGACTCTCTCCATACAATGCCGCAGCGGGATTGCTTTCGAGTGCGAATTTTTTCTTGTTTAACTTGCGGCGACAATTTACCATAATACGATATGCCTCTTTTGCTTTGTTGCCTTCTAATGAGGCCTTTATCCAAGCATTTGACTTTTCAATTATTTCTAGTTGTTTTTGAATATTTTTTTCCATTAATGCGCCCTCCCTCATTTAATGATATTCAACGAGAAAATACCCGAATCAAGCCAGAAGTTTTCTACTTCACTCATACTTTGAACCTGTAAATTGAAAAAGTTTTTGTTCAGAGTATTACCGTCTTTGTCCAGGACCTCTTCCAATTTCAACTTTTCGATATCATCGTTTATATCACGCGAGAGGGTAACTTCTAGTGGCATTCCTCTACGGATTTTATCTTTTTCTTTTTGAATCTCCTGTTGGATCGCCGTTCTTGGTGGCTCATCTTCTTCGAAACGCCCAAGCACGCGGTCTTCAATTTTGTAATCATTAAAATCAAGCGTGTAGAACGGTCGGGAAGGATATGCTGGAATATCCAACTGCCGAACTCCGATTCGAAACGGCAAAGACGAAACATCAACGGTTGCGTGATTTATGTCGGGCGAAATAATTGTGTTTAGATACACCAACGAATCCTCGTTGAGTTTTCCGAAATAAAAGGTTGTGGGCAAAAGTTTCTTTTTCATTTCCGAAAGATTTAAGGCAAACCCGTTTAATCCTCCATTCTCTGCAATTTGCCCTATCATCGCACCGGTAGTTATGATTGATTTCGGATTAAGGAATTTACCGTTGCCATCTATGTATGGATAGCGCTGGTCTTGTGGATACCAACGTCCTACTCGATAATCATTCATTGATTTCAGACGATTAGGAGAAATTGCATAATACTTCAAAAATAAGTCGGTCAGTGGCCGAAGCGAAGTCGGACGACCTGAAAGCAATACAATATCGCAAGCATGATACGAAAGGAGCGAAGAAATTTTACCAATCAACGAGTCAAAGGTTTTCTCAACAATGTCGGCAACAACCTTCTTTTTATAAGTCCATTGCAAATCGGAAAAATCAAAGCCGAAACTATCTTTGAAGTGTAGTAAAACTGCTTGTGTTGGTGGATTAGTTCCGAAAATATCGCTGTATGACAGAACAATGTCCTCTTTGTTTTCTTTTAGTAATTCAAGATAATATGAAACAATTGGAACGGAAACCTGCAAGTTAAAATCGCTGCGAAGTCGGCGATTACGGAACGAAATGCCGTTATCAGTTCCGAGGAATGGCTGCAGAATTTCTACAGGGTTAATACCTAGTTGCCTTATTTTTTGCTCTATTGGCGAGTTTCGTCCTTCAATAACAAGTTGTTGAACAAGTTGTTTCATTAAGTCATCGCCTGCAAAATAAAAGCTTTCCCAAAATAATGGCACAGGAGTTAAAGTACATTGCGCACAACTGTCTTCGTATTTGTAGGCAGCAATCATCACATCAGTTGTACCAGCACCAATGTCCACAGAGCCAACTGTAAGCGACTTTTTGTTGTAATCTTCCAAATCGCTACGCACTTTTCCGTAGAAATCGAAATAATCCCTTACGTTTTTTTGATAACGCTCTTTTATTTCCGCATATAGGAAAACAAATTGAGCAGAAGTTGCTTCGTCATAAATCCATTCGGTGCGTTCTTCCCTAGCGGAAAGTTTTTTGGCAGACGGAATAACTAGGATTCTTCTACGGATTTCAGTTTCGTCAATTTCTTCGGAAAAAGTATTTTCAAAGAATCGGTCGAGCATAATGGCGGCATCTTCAGCACATTTGCGCAATGCAATTTGTTCTTTTTGTGACATCGCAATAGGGCAAGTAACAATAATGCGTCCGATTCTTCGAGGCATAGATTCGTTTCCCCAATGGTTGCGCTGCTCATAACTGTTTATTTGCATTTTTGCCTGCGCCAGGATTTCTAGAAAAGCGAAAGTCATTAGTGCTTTCCGGGAATATTTGTTTTTGATTGATCCATCCCCCAAAGTTCCGTCTTCGTTTAATTGTTCCGAAATACCCTGAATATAAATCGGAAGGGCGGTTTCGCCGTCTAATTGCACAAATTCCCACTCCTGCTTTTGTGGCTTTTCGTCCCACAAAAATCGTTTTGGGCTTGAAAAAGTACTTGTCTTTTCCGCTCCCGTATTCATATTGGTCGCCTTGTGTATAAGTTCATTGGCCTCTTTCCCCAAACGAATCATTGAAGGATAAACAAATTGACAGCTGTTTTCCAAACCGAATTTTCCGCCAAGTTTGGCTTCGCGGAACGCCAATCGCATATCGAAGGAATCACGGTATTTGTTGAGTGAGCCATTTACGACAATGGTTGTGAAATCTTGCAATTCTAGTGGACTTGACTTCGTGAAATCGTTGTTGTCAAACAAAACAGAACAAGTGCGGGAATTTCCAATATCAACTACTAAATCAACATCTCCATAAACTGCATTTTGATTAGAAAACAAAGTGATCGTCGGCAAATTTCCAAATTGCTGAATATACCTGTTAATAAATATAAATTGTGCCAAATACTTCATTTTCGGCATATCTAATCTTCTGTCGTGAATATTATCGATGTCGTGAAAATGTTTCAATACATATTTATCCACCCAGCCACAATTTTTTTCTTCCGAACAATAACCAATCAGTCCTTCTTCGGTATTACATAAAGCAAAATTTTTTGAAGATTCGGCAGCATTTGTGAAAATTGGTGTTTCTTGCAAGTCCTCTTCTTCAAACCCCTCCTCCTTAAATACAGTTCTCGTGTCAAAAGCCAACAGAAGGTCGTATTTTTTGATTTTACCTTCCTGTCCGTTAGGAATAAGTTTGAAACGACACCAATTTGTGGGTCCAAAATCTGAACGTTTGCCTTTGAGTTGAAAAAACGGCATTGGAAACCAAGTATTTTCAAACTTATTCCAATCTGCCTCCCTAATTTTACCAAAAGACACATCGAAGCAACCAGAGTCTTTTGCTTCTTCTGTATCTATTTGGATTATGGAACTATTATTAAATTCTTCGTCATTTGAGATTGTTTCCCAAGAATCGGTAACTCTATAGTTGTTGTTCAAAGTAGCGTAACCAAGATTACTACCATCAAGAATGTACTTTTTTATCCAAACCTCTTCTTCTGAGAAGAAATGAGCGATTTCCAACTTTTTCTTGTGGTCTGCCGTATCAAGCCATTCGTGAAAATACATTTTGAAATTGTCGTTAAAATTGATTTCCAACGGAATGGTAAAAAACTGAATGCCTGTATTTGCAATTAAATTCATGAAAAATTTATTTTAGAGAGATTTAATGATTCTAAATAAATTTGGATTTGTGCGCTGGCAAAACTGCACTCTTTTACAAGTTTTGGGCTGTGTGTAAACTTGTGCGATTTGCATGAAGTATCAATTTGAAAAGGCTAAACTAAAGAATATTTTTAAATGCTGACCTAATTTGTAGGTTAATCAGCGGAAATTTTGGTTGATTATTGGCGTAGGGACAGGTTGCGACCTTGCCCTACTAATCTAACCCTCATATTAATCTATCCTGTTTTGGTTGCAAGTTTTTTAACGCCCATTTTGCTTGAACTCATTTTTTGTCAAAAAAAACTGAAAAAACAATGTAAATTGATTTTTTTCACTTAAGTAATTCTTTAGATATTATTAGTGATTTGTTGAATGCAAATTTATCTCATTTGAAATACTTCTTTTAGGTGATTTACGGAATTAATATCCCCGTCATGGATTTTATTATTTTGGACAAGCTACCCATAAAATGGTGTTTTATTGATTTGAAAAATGAATCTTTTTTGAGTGTTTGGCATAAGAACAGCCAACCCACAAAAAGGAAAATCGTGAATAGCCTAGAGGGTGGTTTTAACCTTTTCTGAGTAATTATGCCGTTTAATTCCGGGCAAGTTCGAACAGTTGGCCGTCTCCATTAATGAAATTATAATTTCTTTTGGCAATGGCTTCGATTACTTGCTAGAGGTAGTTGTTGGGTGGCGAAAATTACCGAGCAGGATTGGGGATTTTAACTTTAACATTATGCTTTCTTAGCAGCTGAAGGAACACATCTGTGTTCTTTATATTATCAAGATCAGGATCATTGATCATATGAATAAAGTTTGAATACCCTTTTTCAATTGATTTATCCAGGCTTTTAACAGCATCATTTTTCATATTCATTAAACTATATAAACAAGCTGCATCATAATAATTTCCATTTGTTGGAAATTCTTCAATTATTTTTTCGGTGTAGCTAATTGCTTCCTGCACCTTCCCTAAATAAAACAATGCATACGGTTTACAGTTTCCACCCTTTCTAATAACACTATCAAGCAAAATTGCCATTTCAAAATCATCCGCAGCCTCTTCCTCCAAACCAAATATTTCTTTTTTTAATTGACCACGAGCCATATAGGTATAAGCATAGTGTGGGTCTAACTCAATGGCTTTATTATAATCTAATAACGAATTGTCAAAATCTCCCAAAAACTTTCTGCACCAACCACGCCGATAATAAGCAAAAGCATAATCAGGTTCAATAGAGATAGCTTTTGTGAAGTCAAAAATTGCCCTCTCATATTCACCCATTAATCTTTTTGTATCACCTCTCCAAACGTAAGCATCAATTGATTCTTCTAGTTCTAATGCCTTATTAAAGTCTAATATACTTTTTTCATATTCACCAATACCTGCATAAGATTGCCCTCTGTTAATGTAACCACCAGTAAAATCCGAATGGAATTCAATTACTTTTGAAAAATCAGATATCGCTAAAATGTAGTCTCCTAAATGGTTCCTTAGCAATCCTCTGTCAAAATAATAGGAAATATCTTCCGGATTTAACTCTATTGCTTTGCTATAGTCCACCAAAGCTTCTTCATATTTACCGATAAAATAATATACTAAACCTCTTAAATGGTAGGCACTCCCATTCTCCTCTAATCCTAATGACTTATTAATATCTAAAAGGCTTTTATCATACTCCTCCAAGTTAGCATAAGACCATGCCCTTCCAATATAAGCACTTGGGATATCAGAATTTAGGTCAATAATATAGGTGAAATCTGAAACAGCACCCTGGTAATTATTTAAATGATTTTTTAATAAACCCCTATTGTAGTATGATGCTAAGTCAGCTGAATTAAATTCAATTGCCATACTATACGCATTTATCGCTTCCTTATAATTGCCTAAATACTGGTTCGCCTGACCTTTCAAATAGTTAAAAGCGTTTAAGGTTTCTTTTTCCCCGTAAGGGACAAGATTAATTGCCAATTCAATATCCTGTAATGATACTTGATAATTCCCAAGATAAAAATTTGAATACCCACGATAGTAGTAGGCTGGTAACCAGTCCGGGTGTTCTTCTATGCATTTATCGTAATATTTAATAGCCTCTTGATAATTACCTGCTTCAAAAGAATTAAAGGCTTTTTGGCAAACCTCATTTGAATATGATACTTGATGAATGATTAGGATGAACACGCCAAGGGTTAGTAAAAGTTTTTTTTTCATTTTGTTGTCATTTAAATTCCACTACTAATAATTTTCTGAAAAGCAATAAGCTAAACCTAAAAATACTTAAAACGTATGCACAATAGTTTAAGTTGCGATATTAACAAAAATGCTTGGAATGGTTTGTTAATTTTTGCTTCAAACTTAATAATTAAATCTTTATGGTTCTTAACATCCTGCATTTTGCTGTTGGGGTTTTGCCCGGGTTGGAGCTGGACAGGAGAAATTATGGTTGAACTTCCGCAACCAGTTACTTGCAAAAGAATTAAATCTGAATCCTTGTCAACTGATAAATAGCCGACAACCTGAATTTTTATATCTGTATCTGTTATTTGAGCGGTTGCACTTGACGCTCCTTCAATCACGTGAAAATTTGTTGCAATTATATTCGGTGCTACATAAAAACCAGAACCTTGTCTTTTGTCAGTTTCAATAACGACCGTAGAACCTACTACAGCAACGTATATTTCTGGAGGGGTAAGCTTACTCGTAGTTTGAGCATTGACGCTGAACAACTAGAATATAGTAGTAAGAAAAAAGAGCAGTTTTTGCTTCATATCTTTTATAATGCTTCCATTGAATTACTAGGTCTTGTGCTAAAATTTCCGTTTTGTTGCAATACGAGTGTATATGTAACAATCTGATTACTAAATCTTTCAGGGTCATCTTTCCCAAAGTGCTCGTTTGAAATAAAACCACCCAAAATGAATGTCCCGTCTGCTCGCCTCATCTGTTTGTTTGGATCCCATCCTTTTCCGTAGTAAAAGAATGTTTGATATTTCCCATTTTGCAGTTCAAAAGTATGAGAACTGTTGGCACGAATATATGCATGTTGGACGACATTTTCATTTCTTTTGATAGTAACAACCACATCTGAATCTCTTGGCGTTCTCACAACGATTTGCGAGCAACTACTAACATTACACGGGGAATTAGCACCATAGTACCTTGCCCAAGGAGTCGCACCAGTTCTCAAAGAGTTATTGATATATCTTTCAAAAATTTCTCGTTTTTTACGTTCTTCCTCTAAACGATTTTCACGTTCAATGCGCTCTTGTTCTTCACGCATCGCTCTTTCCAAACGTTCTTCTTCTAAACGTTTTTCACGCTCAATTCGATTTTGTTCCTGCCGTTCTGCGAGTTCAATTCGCTGTTGTTCCTCTCGAGCAAGACGTTCCTGACGTAATTGGTTAGACTCACATGAATAAAGAAATAGAATTAAAAAAATACCGATTATTGTTTTAGTGTTCATAACTATTAGTTTTTTGGTTATCGAAATAAAGAATCGCCAAATTGTTTCTTTCTATTTTATGCGCAATTTAAAGAAAACAATTAAGTTTTTCCCAGAAAGTATAAAAAATATGGGAACAATTACAGTCCTTGAAATTTGTCAGAGATAAAAAAGGAAAGGCTGAAATATCTAAAAACTTCCCAATTGAACAAGCAAAACCTTAGGCATTCCTTTTGTAATGGCCCCCTAAATCGCCGGACTAAGTTATAGATAAAAACCTGTTACTTTATGACGATGAAAATAAAAATTACCAAAGAAGAGAAGCTTCAGAATATCAAGGAAGCATCAGAGTAAGGCGTTAAGGCTACTCTTGAGAAGTATGGCATTTATCCGGCTTCGTATTATTCATGGAAGGGGAAACTGGAACAGATGGGAGAAGAAGGCTTCCATCATGGTATGACCCCACAGCATTTGAAAC
>JAAYIT010000136.1 GCA_012523295.1 Porphyromonadaceae bacterium
CATCTGAATATGTGAGCGGGAGTTCCGACTTGTTTTCTGCTACAAAACTGCTGGATTCATGGTCTGAAAAACAACCGATTTCCGATTTGAACACTACGTACAACGAAAATTATCCGTTTTTGCTTTTGGATGGTGTGACTCTCTATTTTGCCTCAGATGGTGAAGATTCCATGGGCGGTTACGACATTTTTATCACCCGGCAAAACACGTCAGACAATTCCTATCTTAAACCCGAAAATATCGGGATGCCTTTCAATTCACCTTTCAACGACTATATGCTCGTGTTAGACGAACTCCGGAATGTGGGCTGGTTTGCCTCAGACCGTTTTCAGCCTGAAGGTAAAGTGGCGATTTACCGGTTTATCCCGAACAGGGAAAAAAAAATTGTTCGCGCTGAAGATACGGATTCATTGATAAACAGAGCAAAAATCACCGAATTCAGTTTGGCGAAAATTGATTTTAACAGTAAAACTGAACTAACCAAACCTACTGCTCCAACTGTAAAACAGATATTTGTCAATGATAATATTTCCTATTCTTCTGCAAATGAATTCAAAAGCAACATAGCCCGAAACACCTATTTCCAACTACAAAAACTGACCGAGGAAAAAGAGAGTATAGAGACAGAGTTGACAAATCAACGAAAAAAATACTATGAATCCACAGCGAGCGAAAAACAAAATCTTTCTCGGGAAATTCGTCTATTGGAATCCCGCCTTCGGGTATTACCCTTACAAATCAAGAATCTCACAAAACAGATGCGAAACGAAGAGATAAAAGTTAACCCGTAGCATTCGCCCCATAATTCAAAGCATTTCTTTTTTTCTGCTGCCTGAATCTTTGACATTCGGTCAATTAATGTTTTGAGGTCAATAAAAATTTATTTACTCATCTTACATTGTTAATTCCAAAAATAATTTGTAATTTTAACCCAAAATAATTTTATCATCGAATGGAAGTATTAATCGTTGTTGGACTAATCGTTTTAGCAATAATTTTTATCATTATTGAAGCGTTTTTCATTCCCGGAATTTCAATAGCAGGAATTACGGGCGGAGTACTTTCGATCGTCGCTGTATGGTTGGCCTACCGAAATTTAGGCGCAATGGGCGGACATATCGCGTTAGTTAGCACCATTTTACTTATCGGAATTTCAATCTGGGGATTTGCAAAATCTAAAACCTGGGACAGAATGGCGTTGAAAACAAATGTGGAAAGCAAAGTAGAGTCGATTGACGAAGAGGTGATAAAAGTTGGTGACAAAGGAACAACCGTATCCCGCTTGGCACCGATGGGAAAAGTGAAAATCAACGGACATGTGGTGGAAGCTAAAACGGCTGATGATTTTATTGATCAAAATGAAGAAATAGTGGTACAGGAAGTTTACAAAACGAATGTGCTGGTAAAAAAAACTTAATTTGACGATTTAGGAGAAGTTTCGTCCTTTTACTGTGACATTCGGATTTGCCGGCGGGCTCTTCGAAAGATTAACACAACACCGGTTACTCTTTTTATTTATTACAAATGCATTATAAAGCTAATTATCTATTTACAAATCAACTAAATAACTAATAAACAACACTATGATTGGAATTGAAATTATCCTACTGATAGTACTCATTGTACTGCTGCTGATGTTCTTTTATTATGTGCCTTTTCTGCTTTGGATTTCGGCAAAAGTTACCGGTGTCCACATTTCATTACTGCAGCTATTTCTGATGCGAATACGTAAAGTTCCGCCTCGTACTATCGTTGCATGTCTGATTGAAGCTTACAAAGCAGACTTAGAGCATGAAGTTTCCCGCGATGGACTTGAAGCCCACTTTCTTGCGGGCGGACATATTGAACGTGTGACTCACGCTCTTGTTTCCGCCTCGAAAGCGAATATCGACTTAAACTTCAAAATGGCGACTGCGATTGACCTTGCGGGACGTGATGTTTTTGAAGCGGTACAAATGTCTGTAAACCCGAAAGTAATTGATACTCCGCCGGTTACCGCTGTAGCAAAAGACGGTATTCAGCTCATCGCAAAAGCACGTGTTACGGTACGTGCCAACATTAAACAACTCGTGGGAGGTGCCGGTGAAGAAACCATTCTGGCACGTGTGGGTGAAGGTATCGTTTCTTCGATCGGTTCTTCGGAATCACACAAGAGTGTACTCGAAAATCCGGACTCGATCTCTAAGTTGGTACTTAAAAAAGGATTGGATGCAGGAACAGCGTTTGAAATTCTTTCCATTGATATCGCCGACATTGATATAGGTAAAAACATTGGCGCTCAGCTCCAAATGGATCAGGCCGAAGCCGATAAAAACATTGCGCAAGCAAAAGCCGAAGAACGTCGCGCGATGGCAATAGCTTCCGAACAAGAGATGAAGGCGAAATCGCAAGAAATGCGCGCCAAAGTTATCGAAGCTGAAGCCGAAGTTCCGAAAGCTATGGCAGATGCGTTCCGCGAAGGAAATCTCGGAATTATGGACTACTATCGGATGAAAAATATAGAAGCAGATACCTCTATGCGTGAAAACATCGCTAAACCACAACAAGGAGGCGGAACTCCACCACCAAAAACAAATAAATAAACTGATTTTGTCAGATTTAAATAAAAAGGGAATTACAGTACGTGATTCCCTTATTTATTGTGATTCGGACTTTTATCAAGCTGTGGTAAAGAGCAGTTTGGACAGTAAGCTACTATTAGTGTAGTTTCGCTTTTGGGGCGATTGGCTGTTTTCAGATTTTGCATCGCAGACTAAAACCGGACACGTTTATGAGAAAACTGTTTTTGGGGGGCGACCGGATAGAAATAATTTTGAGAATCAACAAAGCCGCTATGCGTTTCGGTTTCCGACTTTTGACGAGTGTTTTTAACGTCAAGAGCCGAAGTTCAACACTATTTTTTTGTAGGGATTATCTAAAGTTTATAACTTTGTTATAGCAATATTTTTTCTTATTCATCGACTTAATACAGATCAATAGATTATCTGTCAAACCAAACGAAACGGCCTGAAAGTCTTGTTTCAAAAAGCTGTAAAAAACAAATGAATTTATCAGAATTAATGCTTGGACGGCCATGTCCCGATTGTAATTTGCATTTTGGAAACTCCAACGCGAAGTGCACGACATGCCCGCTTTTCAGAAATCTGACCGAAAAAGAGCACACTGATTTTATCCAAAAATACGAAGATACGATTATTCGGTTCGCGAAAGGCGAAACTGTTGTACGACAGGGAGATCCGATAAATTCTATCTACCTGTTGATTAGCGGATCGGTCCGCACACAGATGATAACGCTGGAAGGAAATGTGTTGGAAATTGACTATTTTGAAGCAGTGATGCCAATAGCGCCCTCCTTTATTTACGCGTCAAAGAGCATTTTTCCGGTAGATGTAATCACAATGGAGCCATGCGTTTTTTTACGAATTTCCAAATCGGATTGGCTCCGGGAAATGGTGAACAACGAGAAGATATTAACCAATTTCATCACATTAACATCCAATATGACTTCATTTCTTTCGGATAAATTGCAAATGATTTCACTCAAAAGCTTGCGTTATAAAATCTCGCTTTTCTTACTGGAAAAAACTACTCCTGAAAAAAATCATTTTATCCTGAAACGTTCTCGAACGCAACTCGCCGAATACTTCGGTGTGCAGCGCCCCTCGTTAGCCCGCACGCTGAAAGAGATGGAAGATGAAGGAATAATCACAACTGAAGGCAGGATGATAACTGTGAATGACCGCAGTAAACTCACAAACATATAGTTGAGTTATGAATTAATTGTGAGAAAAAGTCAAAACCACCTCGTTTTATGCAATCATAAAACAAACAATTATTAACTCCTTTCCGCTACCAATATAAACTGCTCGTACTCCGATATTTTTCCCGGAATTTTTTCCTGTACCAAAGTATTGTACGTTTTTACAACTTTCACTCTGAAACCTGCTTTTTCAAACCAATCTGAAAGTTCATTCGTGTCAAATCCTTTATGCGGAATCGGATTAAAACGGTGAAATGACCCGTCTTCAGAACGTATGTCACCTACAGCTACTATCGCTCCGGGATTTGTTATTTCAAAAAGATGCGACAACGTTTCGGGGATATTTTCAATGTGATGAAATGACATATTGGAAAACACAAAATCGATATCTTTTTCCACATACTTATCAAGTTCTCCAAATACAATTTCTACATTTTCTTTATCTTTCACTTTTTCCTCAAGCACCTCAAGCATAGATTTAGAAGTATCTACACCAACAAGCGAATCTATCTTTGGCAGAATCTCCAATCCTACCAAACCTGTACCAATTCCTATTTCAAGTCCGCGCCATTCTTTTCGAAGTTCTACGTGACTCAACAATGCTTTAATAAAGTTGTCAGCCATACTGATTTTTCCCGGCGTATCCCACTCAGCGGCTCTTTCGGCAAAATAATCTGTCTTCATATTTTTATAGTGTTTTCTGATAAAACCTTTTTGGAAAGAAAATGTTTATTTATACATACATTTATAAAATAGATAGGAAAATTTAATTGTATCTTTGTAGGAAAGAATCTTGAATATATAATTCCTGTTTTATTGTGGCGTAATATCCGGGGTTTTATTCTTCAGATCACCTCATTAAATTTTGAAAATCCAACAAAAAACACACATATGAATCACTTTTTAAAAATAACATGTATGGCTATAGCCTTAGCGACAGTCGCAATGTCTTGTGACTCAAAGAAAAACGAAGAAACGAAGTTAATCGGAAAACAAAAACCTGTTATTGAGAATGGACTTATGACTCCGGAAGTTCTGTGGGCTTTTGGCCGAATCGGGAATGTACAGGTTTCGCCCGATAACTCAAAAATTCTTTATAGCGTAACGTACTACAGCGTTGAGGAAAACAAGAGTAACTCGGAGTTGTTCGTAATGAAAATTGATGGAACAGAGAAAGTAAAAATCACCAATTCGCCCTTCCGCGAGTCAGCTGCCAAATGGCTGAAAGACAGTAAAACAATTGTGTTTTTGAGTAATGAAAGTGGAACATCACAGCTTTGGAAGATTCAAACGAACGGAAGCGACAAAAGTAAACTGACTGAATATGAAGGCGGTATCAACGATTTCTGTTTTTCTCCTGATGAAACAAAACTTCTTTTCATTGCAGATGTAAAATACGGAGAACGAACAGTAGATAAATATCCCGATTTGCCAAAATCGAGCGGAAAAATTATAAATGACCTGATGTACAAGCATTGGGATGAGTGGGTCGAGAGCATTCCGCATCCTTTTGTAGCCGATTTTAACGGTGGAAAACTCGCAAATGTAAAGGACATTTTAGAAGGCGAACCGTATCAGAGTCCGATGAAACCATTTGGCGGAATTGAGCAGCTTGCGTGGCATCCCGACGGAAAACTAATTGCTTACACTTGCAAGAAAATGGTTGGAAAGGAATATGCTGTTTCTACAAATTCAGATATCTATTTCTATAATACTGAAACCGGAGAATCCAAAAATATGACCGAAGGAATGATGGGGTACGATATGAATCCGGTGTTCTCGCCGGACGGAAAATGGATGGCATGGGAAAGTATGGAACGTGCCGGAAATGAATCGGATAAAAGTCGGCTCTATTTAATGGAAGTGAAAACAGGATTAAAGAAAGATTTGAGTGCAAATTTTGATCAAAATTCAAATGAACTTGCTTGGTCGCCGGATAATAAATCAATCTATTTCGTAAGTGTACAGCACGCTTTAACTCAAATATATCGTGTTGACATCGACACAGATTCCATTGTAAAAATAACAAGCGGCGTACACGATTACATTAAGGTAATTCCAACTGATAAAAACTTAGTCGGCGTAAAACGATCTATGAGCAAACCTGATGAAATATACGCGATAAATGCCATTACAGGAGAAGAAACCGAGCTTTCTTTTGAAAACAAAGACATCCTGGATCAGTTGACTATGGGAAAAGTAGAGCAGCGTTGGGTTACTACGACTGACAATAAACAAATGTTGGTTTGGGTTATTTTTCCGCCAAATTTCGATCCAAATAAAAAATACCCTACCCTGCTCTATTGCCAGGGCGGGCCTCAATCTGCCGTAAGTCAATTCTGGTCATATCGCTGGAATTTCCAGATGATGGCTGCAAACGATTATATAATCGTAGCTCCAAACCGACGGGGACTACCCGGATTCGGACAGGAATGGCTCGACCAGATTAGCGGTGATTACGGCGGACAGAATATGAAAGATTATCTCTCGGCTATAGACAATGTAGCAAAAGAACCTTATGTTGACAGCGACAAATTAGGCTGTGTCGGAGCAAGTTACGGTGGTTTTTCCGTATTTTGGCTTGCCGGACATCATGAGAAAAGATTTAAAGCCTTTATAGCGCACGATGGGATGTTTAATCTTCCGCAACAATACTTGGAAACCGAAGAAATGTGGTTTGTCAATCGCGACTTAGGCGGTGCTTATTGGGAGAAAGACAATGCAACAGCACAAAAATCATATGCTAATTCACCTCATTTATTTGTTGACAAATGGGATACTCCGATTTTGGTTATACACGGTGAAAAAGACTACCGAATCTTAGCTTCACAAGGTATGGCTGCCTATAACGCCGCTATACTAAGAGGAATTCCGGCAGAATTATTGATTTTTCCGGATGAGAATCACTGGGTTCTCCAGCCCCAAAATGGCATACTTTGGCAACGAACATTCTTCGCTTGGTTAGATAAGTGGCTCAAATAGAGCCTGATCAAGGGTTATTCTGTGACGAGTGAACGAGCTTCAACGGTTTAAATTCCGAAATAAGTGTGAAACTACGGCGGACAGCAGTTTTATTTTGATTAACGCCTTTACTATATTATTGTATTTCAACAATATAACATCAACAAATAGATAAATAAAGCCATTCATTTGTAACCGTATTTTAAGGGTCTGCTAAAAAAGTTTTAAGCGCGTCAGCCACGAGTTGCCAAACGTCCCGACAACCATCGGGACAAACATACTTCAAGCTGAAAGCGGCGATTTAGAAGCTCTCACCATTTTTGACTGAGGATAAGTATTATCTTATTTGACTTTCGCAAGTTGTTACAGTCTGCTGTAAAGCTGCTTTTGAAAAAAGATATGTTGATTATCTGAGGAATTAAGCAAGCTGGGGCTTTGCCCCAAACCCCACTTCATTTTTTGTCTTGACACAAAAAACGAAGCAAAAAAAGTCAAGACTCCGCCCGCCTCACTCAAAAAATTGGCGTTCAAACGGCTAAA
>JAAYIT010000137.1 GCA_012523295.1 Porphyromonadaceae bacterium
TCTTAACGCCGTTCTCTCTGATTTTTTGGCTCGCCGGACGAGGTCACTCGTTAGCAAGCCTTTTGAGACTATCAGATAAAGCTTGCGAAAGTCAGCTTAATTTAAATTCTTTTAATCTTCTATCCAATTCGTCCATCTGATCCATTCGAACAAAGGACACACAGGCTCGCAGACCGTTCTGATTATCACTGCCGGTAATAGCCAGGGAAATGGCGCTAATGCCGAAGTAAAGGAACTTTTTCATCAGTTCGCCGCTTGTCATTCCGGGATAGGCAATGGTGAAATAAAACCCATCGGCCAGATCTCGTTCATAATCTTCATAAACGATGTAGAATCCGTGCTTAAGAAAAGTCTCCTTCATGAGTTTTGCCTTTTCACCGTAATGATGAAGCTCTTTCACAAAATCAACTTCGTTGTCATTTACCGCTTTCAACATTGCAGCCAACGCGTATTGAGCTGAATGTGATGTTCCCGCGGTTGTGGCGTAAAGAACACCGTAAGGTATAAAGCGCCCTAATTTCTCGGATGGAAAGTATTTTTTCAAATTTGGATAGGGGCGCGAATAGGTCTTTTCGCTAAATACAAGCATCGCTATTCGCTGACCTGCATAGCTGAAAATTTTAGAGGCAGAAAGGATAAGCATGTAGTTATCGGTATATTTGGCAACTGTCGGCTGAAACGGTGGCTGTCCGGGCAACCCGTAATGCTCTCTGAAATCCATACCGAAATAAGCCAAATCTTCAATGACAAGCACATCATACTTATTTGCCAGTTCACCTATAATTTTGAGTTCACTTTCAGAAAAACAGCACCAGGTAGGATTATTGGGTGACGAATAGCAGATAGAACAGATATTACCTGCTTTCAAGAATTCTTCTAATTTTTCTCTGAGTTTTTCTCCCCGAAAATTCAGAAAATCGAATGATTTGTAAGGTAAACCGAGCAAATCAAGCTGGGATTTCTGAACCGGGAATCCGGGGTCAATAAAAAGCGTGTATGGTTTATCCGGGTTGACTCTTGCAGCTCCCAATAAAGCAGCAAAACTCCCTTGCATGCCACCAACGGTTGGTACGCAAAATTCCGGTTGTGTGTCGATATCCAAAAACAATCTGACAAAACGTGCAATTTCTTCTTTAGCAAAAGGGATTCCTTCAATATTCGGATAAATGGATGCCAATCCTTTGTCTAATGCTTCCTTTTCAGCATCAACACCGATCTGAGAAGCCGGAAGTCCCGGAACACCCATTTCCATGTGAATAAATTCTACTCCACTTTCTTGCTCAATCTGTGCCACCAATTTTCCTACCTGACGAATAGAAAGCTGATTAATATCGTATGTACCGAATTGAGCAAAAAGCCTGTCAACAAGTTGTTTTGAAATCATGTCTGAACTGTAATTTATTTGAATAAAGATGTTAACCCCAATTTATTGATAAAGTGATTTACTAACACAAAACTCGAAACTCGAAACACGAAACACGAAACACGAAACCCGAAACTATTTCCGTCTATCTACCACCCTCACGGCTTTTCCTTCACTTCTTGCTATGGATTTTGGTTCTACAAGAGTCACTTTCACACTCAGTCCGATGGCGCTGTTCAGCGCGTGTTGAATCCGTTTTGAAAGATATTGAAGGTCTTTAATCGTATCGGTGAGCTTGCTTTCATCCAGTTCCACCTGAAGTTCAAGCGTATCCAGATTATTATGTCTGTCCACGTAAAGCATATAATGTGCGGAAGTTTCGCCCATATCCAAAAGTACGTGTTCGATCTGTGAAGGGAATAGATTCACACCGCGGATAATAAGCATATCGTCGCTTCGGCCGGTGATTTTTTTCATCCGAACAAGCGTTCTGCCACAGCTACATTTTTCAAAGTAAAGCGTAGAAAGATCACGTGTGTTGTATCGAATTAGCGGAATCCCTTCTTTGGTCAGCGTAGTGAAAACCAACTCACCTTCTTCGCCCTCCGAAAGTGGTTCATTGGTTTCCGGATGAACAACTTCCGGATAAAAATGATCTTCATGTACGTGTAAACCGACGTGATGTTCACAATCATTTGACACTCCGGGTCCCATGATTTCACTTAATCCGTAAATATCATATGCCCGAATTCCCCATTTTTTTTCAAGTTCAATCCGCATATTTTCTGTCCAGGGCTCAGCTCCAAATACACCTTTTTTTAACTTTATATCACTTAAAGAATATCCATATTCCGGCATTGCATCTGCCAAGTGAAGAGCATAAGAAGGTGTGCAAGCCAGTACAGTCGAACCATAATCAGACATTAGTTGCAACTGGCGGCGTGTATTTCCTCCCGAAATCGGGATCACGCTTGCTCCTACCTCCTCAGCGCCATAATGCGCTCCAAGTCCACCCGTAAATAGTCCGTAACCGTACGCTACCTGCATAACATCGTCTGTACCAATTCCGCACATAGAGAAACTGCGTGACACAACCTCTTTCCAGATTTCCAAGTCATTTCGCGTGTAACCGACAGTTGTCGGCTTCCCCGTGGTTCCGCTCGATGCATGAATGCGGACAATCTCTTTCATCGGTACAGCAAAAAGTCCGAAAGGATAATTATCTCGTAAATCCTGCTTACTTGTAAATGGTAATTTTGCAATATCTTCAATTGACTTAATATCAGTAGGTTTTAAACCGATTGCGTCCATTTTTTCTCTGTAAAATGGTACATTTTTATACACTCGTTCTACAAGTTCACATAATCGCTTGCTCTGTAACTCCCGCATTTTGGAACGGGACATACACTCTATTTCTTTATTCCAGATCATATAGTAAAGTTAGAAGTAGGAAGTCGGAAGTTAGAAGATTTTAACTATTCGACTAAAAACTAATTATAGTTTCATTTTTTCTTTCAACCATTAAAACTCACTTATTATTTATTTTCAATCAGTTGCATAAATTTATTTTCAGCTTCAATGATTGATTTGTATGGAAACTTTGGAGCTAATTTGTAATATTTTTGTCTATAAATTTCCGCATTTTTCTTATCATTCTCAATAAGCTTGAAAAATGAATAAAGGATACGTAAATGATTTAAGAGAAAAACGCTTGATTTTAGATATTTAATCAATTCTTCTTTTACCTCACTTTTATGGTTAATTTTTCCATTCATAATATCAAAACCCAAAAATTCAGCTTCTATTTCCTTAGAATAAATATCTAAGAATCCGTTTTCTTTTTTAATTTCATTAAACAATTTCAAAGCACCGTCCAAATTTTCTTGCTCTAAGAGTCTGCTTATTTTGAGATAAGGAATTGTAGCTACATAATGATTATTCATGTCGGCATCTGAAGGAGTTTCAAATAGTTCTTCGGGCATTTCTTGCAATTTTTTTCCTTCAGACAAAACCGCATTGGTTTCCAATGAGAGCCAAAATCCAAGTTTTGCAGCTTTATTTCCATTCAAATGTAAAGCATTGTATCCGTCGTTTGGAATTTTTAAATTCAAAGGAATAAGATTGGATAAGGTCAAAAGAACGCCAATAAAAATCATAGCGTAAAAGAAAATATCAGCAAAATCTGTCTTAATATAAAATAGAAACGCTACTGCAGCTATTATTAGATTAAAAATTCCTCCACCGAAATTGTAAAGCATGATTGGAAAATTTCCATTATCAAATTTTGGAGGTCGCATCAGGCACTGCCCCATAGTGCCTGGTAGAGAATATTTTTTTCTCACCAGTTGTCCATTTTCTTTCATCAGAAGTAAGCTTCCAACGCGGAACGACGTGAATGTGTATCCTGAAAACCGCCCAAATATGTAGTGCCCAAACTCATGAATAATAATATGCAAATAAAGACAAACAAAAAGGAGTGCTAAAGCGACATATAGTTCTGTTTCAGACAAATCCGGCTTCGCTAATACCAATAAAAAAACATAAACTGCACCAATTAAAGCACTTATGATGTACATAAAAATATGCTTTATCCTTTTAGGAGAAGGTTTTTTCTTATCGGTTTTTGTTTTTGTCATAAAAAAAAGACAATTTGCTGTAAATGAAGATTTAAGTAATAAAACACAACTTTAATTAGTCTGAATTATCATAAATATATTTATACGATTTTTAACAACTGGAAAGACAAACAAAATTTGATTTGCTCAACTTAACAGTTAGTATTGGGCTTTAAATCATTTTCTGTGATTGAAATCAAATTATTTTTTCTGATCACTTCCAATGCTTTTTCCCGATTATTGGTACGGAAAACAACAATGGATTTGCTGCCGTAACTGAACGCGTAAACGTATTCTATACTGATTTCAGCTTCTGCAAAATGGGAAAGTATCTTGTAGAGCGAACCGGGTTTGGGGCTCATTTCCAATGAAAGCACATCGTGAATACGAACGGTAAACTGATTTTCTCGCAATTTTACTTGCGCTTTTTCAGGATCGCATACAAGCAAACGAACAATGCCGAATTCTTCAGTATCAGCAACAGTAAGTGATACGATATTTATGTTGTTTTCAGCAAGAACCGACAGCACATCATTCAGATTGCCCGGTTTATTTTCCATAAAAACGGAGAGTTGGCGAATTGTCATTGTATTATAATTTTTAAAGTATTAGCAAATCTGTTAAGTGACAGTCAAGTTCAAGTTGGGTTTTTCTGTTTTTTGAAATTAAAAGTGCAAAGTTAGTTAAATAGAAGCTTTGTATCGAATTTTTAGAACAAATTTATTTAATTGAAATCATTCTAAATTAATTGCGATTTAAACGATTGGTCTTAATTTCAGTCTAAACGAAATATTCTATTTATCATTTCATTATCTTTGTCTTCATTATCATTGAAAATTGTATGTATTTCTGAAAAAACGATAAAACAAAGTTACAAAATCGCGGCTTAGACGTTTTTTTAGCTAATTTTGATTTGAATTCCAAGCACCAAATAAATTTATGACCAAGCGAACGAAAATAATCGTAATTTCTGCCATATCGCTCCTGATTTTAGGAATGGCGCTTTTCCCGACAATAAAAAAAAGCATCAAAAGAGATGACAAAAGACCTGTTGAAGCCCGGAGCTCCGGACAAAGAAATCCCCTCTTAGTCAACGGATTAGTACTGCAATATGGTACTCTAAACGATAATTTTCGGACAAAAGGAGTGCTGCTTCCTGACGAAGAAGTTGATTTGAGTTTTGAAACTTCCGGAAAAATAACCAATATTTATTTCAATGAAGGTTCGTCAGTTACACAAGGTCAACTACTCGCGAAAATTAACGATAAACCGCTGCAAGCCGAACTCAAAAAACTGGAAACACAACTTCCACTTGCCAATGAACGGGTATTTCGTCAAAAAACATTGCTCGAAAAAGACGCGGTGAGTCAAGAAACTTACGAAGTTGTAATCACCGAATTGGAAAAGCTGAAAGCCGATATTGAACTGATAAAAACACGAATTGCTCAAACCGAACTTCGTGCACCATTCAGCGGAATAATCGGACTCCGACAGGTTAGTGTGGGTGCTTATGCTTCTCCGGCAACGATTGTTTCAAAACTAACCAAGATCTCACCTTTAAAGCTTGAATTTTCGGTCAATGAGCGGCAGGTGAATGAAATAAAACCCGGCACGCCATTAAGTTTTACCATCGACAATGATATGTCACGCTATGAAGCTTCTGTTTATGCTGTTGAGTCTCAACTCGATGCGCAAACCCTATCGCTCAAAGCACGTGCTCGCTATCCGAATCCCGGCGGAAGGCTCAAAGCCGGTCAATCCGCGACAATTGACATTCGATTACGCCAAATCACAAACACCATAGTTATTCCAAGTATTTCCACCATAGCCGAAATGGGTCGTGATATCGCGTATATTTATAAAGAAGGAAAAGCTAAACAAGTGGTGTTGACAAAAGGGCTCCGTACTGAAAATTCGGTACAAATCATAAACGGACTTTCGATAGGCGACACGCTTTTGACAACCGGCGTGATGCAGCTGAGAGACGGTATTACCGTTCAATTAAATGAAGTAATAATGCAGGAAGAATAGTTTTTTGTTAAATATGCGTTTAGAATCCGGACTATATAACTTGCCAACAAATTAATCATCAAACTATTTTAGGAATTACCTGAAGAATGAATTTATCCGAAGTAAGCATAAGGCGTCCCGTGTTATCCACGGTTTTTATGTTAATCATTCTGCTGTTTGGAGCTATTGGTTATACATACTTAGCTGTGCGTGAATACCCGAGCGTGGACAACCCAATTATCACAGTATCAACCTCATATCCCGGAGCAAATGCCGATGTGATTGAAAAACAGATAACAGAACCGCTTGAACAAAATATCAACGGAATTCCCGGCATTCGTTCACTTTCGAGTTCGAGCAGTCAGGGTTTTTCCAGGATTACGGTCGAATTTGAACTGAGCGTAGATATGGAGACAGCCGCGAATGACGTTCGTGATAAAGTGTCGCGTGCTCAGCGTTACCTCCCGCGTGATGTGGATCCACCGACTGTGTCCAAAGCAGATGCCGACTCTGACCCTATTCTCCAAATCACCGTTCGAAGCCCAAGCCGTTCGCTGTTGGAATTGTCTGAAATAGCGGAACTTACGGTAAAGGAACGTTTGCAAACTATTCAGGATGTGAGCGCTGTGGAGATTTGGGGTGAAAACCGCTATGCCATGCGTCTGTGGCTTGATCCTTCCAAAATGGCTTCGTACAGCATAACTCCATTGGATGTAAAAAATGCCTTAGATCGGGAAAACATAGAGCTTCCCGCAGGAAGTATCGAAGGAGATAATATTGAACGCTCAATCCGCACGATGGGGCTCATGATAACGCCCGAAGAGTTTAACAATTTGATATTAATCGAAGATGACCAACGATTAGTTCGTTTTCGGGATATCGGATTTGCAGAATTGGACTCTGAAAACAGAAAGAATATTCTCCGCCTAAACGGTGTGCCTATGGTCAGTACGGTAGTTATTCCACAACCGGGTGCCAATCAAATCAAAATCGCCGATGAAGTACGTCTCAGACTGGAACAAATGCAAAAGGACTTACCTGAAGATGTCAAAGTTGAAGTGGCATTTGACAACACGCGCTTTATCCGTTCCTCTATCTCTGAAGTCCAATCCACTGTCTATTTGGCTTTTGTGTTAGTAGTGTTTATTATTTTCCTTTTCTTAAGAAACTGGAGAGTAACATTAATTCCTGCAATTGCTATTCCTATTTCACTGATAGGTACTTTCTTTGTCATGTATTTGGCAGGTTTTTCAATCAACGTTCTTTCGATGCTTGCTGTCGTACTTTCGGTAGGATTGGTTGTAGATGATGCCATTGTTGTGTCTGAAAATATTTACAAAAAAATAGAGCGAGGAATGGTTCCAAGACAGGCTGCAATTGAAGGCTCAAAAGAGATTTTCTTCGCTGTCATATCCACTACCATTACGCTTGTTGCCGTGTTTTTCCCGATTGTTTTTTTAGAGGGAATGACAGGTCGGCTCTTTCGTGAATTCAGCATTGTAATTACCGGAGCTGTGATTATTTCATCATTTGTAGCACTCACTTTCACTCCGATGATTTCTTCTAAACTGTTAGTAAAGAGAGAAAAACATAATTGGCTGCAAGCTAAAACCGAGCCGTTTTTTGAAAAGATGAATAGCGAGTATGAGAATTGGTTAAAAGGTTTTTTGAAAAGGAAATGGTTGATTCTCCCGATTATCGGGGCTACAATTGGGTTGATCGCGCTGTTCTGGAATATTATCCCGGCTGAAATGGCGCCATTGGAAGACCGTTCGGCCATTGTAATCAGAACTTCAGCTCCTGAAGGAGCGACCTATGAGTTTGTTCGTGACTACACCGAAAAAATTTCAAAAATTGCAGACTCCGTTGCTATCGAACGCGTTTCAAATATCAGCATCACTCGCTCTAACTGGGCAATGGTACGATTAATTTTACCCGATATAGACAAACGAAAACGAAGCCAAATGGAGATTGCCAACGAATTGTCAAATGCTGTAAGGTCACAAACCGAAGCACGCGCATTCGTCCAACAACAATCTACTTTTGGAGGACGACGCTCGGGAATGCCGATTCAATATGTCCTTCAAGCTCCCAATATTCAAAAATTAGAAGAATATATCCCTATTTTCATGGACGAAGTTCATAAAAGTCCTTATTTTCAAATGTCTGATGTGAATCTTAAATTCACCAAGCCGGAAACTCGTATTTTAATTGACCGGGATAAAGCCGCTTTGCTCGGAGTGAATACGCGCGAAATAGGTCAGACACTGCAATACGCGCTAAGCGGTCAGCGAATGGGCTATTTCTATATGAATGGTAAACAGTATCAGATTTTGGCGGAAATTAATCGCCAGCAACGGAACACACCGCTCGATTTGAAGTCAATCTATGTCAAAAACTCGGCAGGAAAAATGATTCAAATGGATAATTTGGTGAAACTTGAAGAAACCGTTGCACCTCCACAGCTTTACCGCTACAATCGGTTTAATTCTGCAACCATCTCTGCCGGACTGGCTCCGGGATATTCGCTTGGACAAGGTATAGACGAGATGGATCGAATTGCGAAAAATACGCTTGACGATACTTTTCGTACGGCATTGGAGGGTGAAAGCCGGAATTTCCGTGAGAGCTCATCTAGTTTGCTGTTTGCGTTTGGATTAGCCATTGTGCTTATATTCCTTATTCTCGCTGCTCAGTTTGAGAGCTTTAAAGATCCGTTTATCATAATGCTGACTGTACCTTTAGCTATTGCCGGCGCCATGTTCTTTATGTGGATTTCGGGAGTAACGATGAATATTTACAGCCAGATCGGGCTGATAATGCTGATCGGATTGGTAGCAAAAAACGGGATATTAATAGTGGAATTTGCAAATCAGCGACAAAACGCGGGAATGGAAAAATCGGAGTCTATATTAGGAGCTTCCATACAACGCCTGCGCCCAATTTTAATGACGAGTGTTTCCACTATCCTCGGATTGCTTCCGCTTGTATTTGCCAGCGGTGAAGGTGCTAATGGCCGAATAGCAATGGGTGTGGGAATAGTGGGCGGAATGCTGTTTTCTACACTGCTCACGCTGTTTATCGTCCCTGCAATGTACATGTACATTTCTACTAAAAGAGAACTCTCAAAAACCCACACCGAAAAGGAGAAAGTTGCAAGTTAAAAATTATGCAGCAACACCCGATTCAAGTATGTTTTTTTCACAAATTATGAAAAGCTTAACTAAAATTATAAGAGCAATAGTATCCAAAAATCACTCCACCCCGAAGCTATGGAGTTTTTTTCTTCTTTTGCTTCCTCTACTCTCTTTTTCTCAGGAAAAAATGAGCTTAGAGGAATGTCTGCGAATTGGATTGGAACAGAATTTTGATATTCGATTGCGAAAAAACGCGCAACAAATTTTGGATAATAATGCCACACCGGGAAATTCCGGAATGCTTCCTACAGTAGATTTGAGTAGCAGCTTCAATACAACTGCCCTTAGCGGTAGTGACCAATTTCCTGCTGATGGCAGCGAAAAAATCAGCACACGTGGTTCGCATACTGAAACATTAAATGCCGGTGTGAATCTGAACTGGATGCTTTTTGAAGGATTCCGGGCGCAAACCAACTACAAAAAGTTGAAGGAATTGCAACAAATGGGTGAACTGAACACACAAATGACTGTGGAAAATTTCATAGCCGACCTTTCCGCTGAATACTTTAAATATGTTCAGCAAACCATACGGTTGAAAAACCTCCGTTCAGCCGTTCGACTTTCAGCTGAGAGGTTACGTATAGTTGAGGCACGCTATCAGATTGGAAATATGTCAAGGTTGGATTTGCAACAGGCTCGAGTAGATTTCAATACAGACAGTTCACGACTTATAAATCAGTACGAAGCGTTGAACTCTTCCCGTATCCGACTAAATGAATTAATGGGAAATACCGATGTTGACAGACGATTTTCTGCGTTGGACACGACAATTCAGGTAAAAGAATTTTCAGATAAAAATGTTTTTCAAGACAGAATGTACGCTGAAAATATTCTTATGAAACTTTCAGAAAAAGATAAAAAAATAAGCGAGTTGGATTTGAAATCGGCTCAAAGTCAAAATTTTCCATACCTACGATTAAACGCGGGTTATGGATTAACTCATTTTAATTATAACCGAGGAAATTTTGACAAACAGAACACATGGGGTCCGAATGTGGGACTAACACTCGGGTTTCGTATTTTCGACGGATTTAACAAATCAAGAGAGCAACGAAACGCTCAAATTACGATTGACAATCGACAACTTGAACAGGATCAACTGAAACTTAGGCTCAATAGTGAGTTTACAAACATTTGGCTCGCCTACCGGAATAATTTAGAAGTGCTTGCATTCGAAAAAGTAAGTTTGGAAAATGCTTTACTCAATCACGAAATAGCGATGGAGCGCTACAAACTCGGCGATCTTTCAGGAATACACTTGCGTGAAGCACAAAACAACCTGCTGCAAGCCGAAGAAAGACTTGTAACAGCTGAATATAACGCCAAACTATACGAAATCTCGTTGATGCAGATTAGCGGAAGGATTAGAGAATATTTATAAATCCCTAATAGCTTTTTGGAAAGTTAAGATCCTTCAACTCAATTCAAATCATTATTTTTCCATTCAAAACAAACAATATTAATTCGGGACTTGATTCCGGAATACAACGAATGCTCTTAACAGTGAAGAGAAGTTCTGAGAGTAACCGAAAGATATCGATAGAACTCTCCTTAAGATGTTTTGGAGTATTGCAGTTGAATATTTCAACAAACTACTATTTCTGTTAAATTCTATTTTATTAATACATTCATCTCTTTTTTACTAACTTTGCAATATGAAAAAAAGGTATTTTATCTATTTCTCATATAATGGTGCCGCATACGTCGGTTGGCAGATGCAGCACAACGGCATTTCAGTACAGGAAGTGATGCAAAAAGCATTTTCTACCGTTCTTCGTCATGACGTGGAAATTACAGCTGCAGGACGTACAGATTCAGGAGTACATGCACGGAATATGGTTGCACATTTGGATTTAGAAAATGATATTCTCTCAGAAACAGATTTTGTAAACAAAATGAACAGCCTGTTGCCACAAGACATTGCCTTGCACAAAATCATAGAAGTAAAACCGGATGCTCACGCCCGTTTTGATGCCGTTTCAAGAAGATATGAATACCATCTAATTGTAGAAAAAAATGTGTTTTTAAAAGATTTCGCCATGCGGATTTTTCAGCCATTGGACTTTAATGCGATGAATATGGCTGCTGAGACACTTTACGAATATACTGATTTCACGAGTTTCAGCAAATTGCACACCGATGTATTTACCAACAATTGTAAAGTCAGTTTTGCTGAATGGACATTTGACTCTGAAAAATGGATTTTCACTATCGAAGCCGATCGTTTTCTGAGAAATATGGTGCGAGCCATTGTTGTGACTTTAATTGAAGTTGGCAGAGGGAAAATGACGGTCGATGACTTCAGAAAAGTAATTGAAGCCAAAAACAGAAATGTTGCCGGCGCTTCTGTTCCTGCGAAAGGACTATATCTAATGGAGGTAAAATACCCCGCGGAGGTTTTTCAACCAAAAATAAACAGATAAGAATATTCTGTCTCAATAAGCCGGCTAAAGAAAACGGAGAATTAATGTTTATCAAAAAAATCATATCAAAATCAACCGCCTTGTTCAAGCTGGATTCACTGATTGAAAAATCGGGCGTAAAATTGATATTTCCCTTCTACCACACGATTTCAGATGATTATATCGCGCACCTGAAGCACCTCTACCCTATCCTGAGCACCAAGCGATTCCGTGAAGATCTCGATTTTTTATTAAAGAATTACTCACCAATGAGTTCTGCGGAATTATTGAATTCAAACCCTGTAGATCTCAACAGAAACAGACGCTTTTTTCTCTCTTTTGATGATGGATTAAGCGAAATTTATCACACTATAGCTCCGATTCTGATGGAAAAAGGGATACCTGCTACTTTTTTCCTAAATACCGATTTCATTGATAATAAAGACCTGTTTTATCGGTTAAAAACAAGTATTTTAATTGAAAAAATAATAGAAGAAGGAATCTCCGACAGCCAAAAAAGAGCCATATCACACTTGTTGAAAATCATTGGAATTAATTACAATCTACCAAAAGATTTGCTGAAAATTGACTACCAAACAAAAGAGGTTTTGGAGGAAATCGCTGCTGTGGTAAATGTAGATTTTAAAGAATACAGCAAAGAAAAATCTCCATACCTGACAACCACAGAAATAAAATCACTTATAAATCAGGGTTTTAACATAGGCGCTCATTCTTGTTCGCATCCTTTCTACTTTTTGATTTCGGAAGAGGATCAAGTCAGCGAAACACTAAACTCGATAAGTTTTCTGAAAGAGAAATTTAATGTCGCGGTGAATATGTTCGCTTTCCCCTACACTGATTTCGAAGTAAAAAAATCATTTTTTGAAAAGATATCGAGTGAAGTTGCTTTGAGTTTTGGTACGGCATCATTGAAATTAGACACAGTCAGCACCAATTTTCAGCGTATTCCGATGGAGCGTAAAAACTCTGCCGAAGAAATTCTAAAAGAAGAATATTTGCTTTTTATTTTAAAGAAATTGGTCAATAAGCACCAAATAATCAGGCATTAATGGAAATCACCAATTATAATAAAAAACGACTGCAAGAGCTGATTGACAGCCCATTTTACGCACAATTGGATTATGTGCCCATTTCCTATTTACGCGCGGCTTCTCAAATTGCAAATCCGTATGCTGATGAGAACGACATACTTTTGTGGGTAATTTACACGGACAAACAACTCGTTGGGTATTTAGGAGCATTGCCGGACAGATTTAAGCTGAATCAAAAGGAGTTGAAAATTTACAGGCTTAGCTGCCTTTGGATAGCTCCCGGCTATCGCGGGAAAGACATAAAAGACAAGTTGCTTCAAGCTGCAATTGATTTTTACGGTTATTCCATTGCTATCACAAATGTGCTCTATTTTTTAGAAAGACCGTATCAGAGGTTAGGGATTTTTCAAGCCACACAAAATAACTTTGGAAAGAGTTTTTACATCAATCCTCAATTCTCCGATCTGATTTTTGCAAAATACCCAAAAATTAAAGCCATTAAACCTTTGTATGACACGCTGGAATCTACTTTAACAAAATTACTAAAAATCCGGAAATTGTTTTAAAAGAAACAACAACATGACATTCACTTGGAAGAAAATTTTCAAATTGATGAGGAATTAACTGATTTTTTAGACCATTTTTCTACCCAATCAAAGGATATAGTACGAAAAAAAGAACATTTTGAATGGATAGCAAAACACCCCTGGATGAGAGTTGGAGAGGCTGATTCTGAAAGTAAAAAATACTACTTCTCGTCCATTGCAAAAAGTTTTAACTACTTTGGATTCAAACTCTACGATAACGAAAAATTTTCCGCGTTTTGTTTGGTAAAAGAACGAGATAAAAACGTAAGTATCTGCTATATATATGCCGGAAAGAAGGACAAACCCATGCTGGCTGAATATATTTTAGATTGGGCAATCAATCAAAATTACAACACAATTTTTTCAATGGATAAGATAATCTCCCGGCATCTTGAAAAGAAAAAAAGAAATTTTATTTTAATCAGAGAGGTACGTCGGCCTTATCTTTTACCCAAAGAAATGGATATTTCTTCCGGTAATTTTCAGTTTGGAGACAGTGATGTTGTGTTCACTTAGTTTCGTTTGTTAAAAAAGCAGCAATTCTGTCAGAATTTTGTAACATTTGATAGAAATGCACTATCTTTGCAACACCTATGGATACATTCGATTATTCTCATAATTTATTCTTCTGTAATTTACATTTTGCAAGTTGCACAAACGAATTATCCTTACTAATATTGAAGCCAACATTTTCTAAATGAATATGTTGGCTTTTTGCTTCAAAATTACCAATCTAATAATGTCAGAATTTTAGCGGCTTATGAAAATCCGAAGTTTAGTTTCCATAACAGATTACAACAAAGAAGAAATTTTAGAAATTCTAAATTTAGCAGCCGACTTTGAAGCTAATCCTAATCGAAAAACGTTGGATGGAAAAGTGATTGCTACGTTGTTTTTTGAGCCATCTACGCGTACACGTTTAAGTTTTGAAACGGCTGTAAACAGATTGGGCGGACGGATTATCGGCTTCTCTGACTCTATGACCAGCAGTTCGGTAAAAGGTGAAACTCTCCACGACACCATAAAAATGGTAGGGAGTTACGCCGACGCTATTGTGATGAGACACCCGCTTGAAGGCGCTGCTCGATATGCTTCTGAAATATCGCCTGTACCGATTATAAATGCTGGAGATGGTGCAAACCAACACCCGTCGCAGACTTTATTGGATTTGTATTCCATTTTGAAAACACAGGGAACTCTGGAAAACTTGAAAATCTGCTTAGTTGGCGACCTGAAATACGGACGCACGGTGCATTCGCTCATTATGGCCATGTCCCACTTCAATCCGTCGTTCCGCTTCATTGCGCCGGATGAACTGAAAATGCCGGATGAGTACAAAGATTTTTGCAGGAAAAACAACATTCCATACGAAGAAAGAACGGAGTTAGCCGGAAATTTTGACGATGCGGATATTCTTTATATCACCCGCGTGCAAAAAGAGCGGTTTTTGGATTTGATAGAATTTGAGCGGGTGAAAAACGTTTACACGCTGAAAAAGAGCATGTTGGAACACACTAAACCCAACCTGAAAATCCTGCACCCGCTTCCCCGTGTAAACGAAATAGCGCAAGACGTGGACGAAAGTCCGAAAGCCTACTATTTCCAACAAGCACAAAACGGGCTGTACGTGAGGCAGGCGATAGTGAGCAAAGTGTTAATGAATGTGCCAATATTTTAATGTGCCGATACAAAAATGAAAAGATGTAATATAATCATTTGATAAAAGTTGACGAATTGTGGAAGATATACTTTTGACGGGAAATAGAATAGTGGATTTAACATTTAGTTTTGCGTTGAAGATTATCGAGTATGTAGAAATTTTAGAAGAAAAGCGTAAATTTGTGATTGCTAATCAGCTGTTGAAAAGTGGAACGTCAATCGGTGCAAACACCAAAGAAGCCCAAAACTGCGAGAGCAGAGCTGATTTTAATCATAAATTCAAAATTGCCGCAAAAGAAGCAGAAGAAACTGAGTACTGGATGTTGCTTTGTAAATTTTCGCGCAATTATCCATTTAATGAAACACTTTTGAATGAAGTAAAAGAAATCCAACGAATTATCAACAGCATAATCAACACGAGCTAATAGAAAAAATATGCACAAAGTAATTGTCCCACTCACACATCAACCATCAATCAAATGTAAATCAATACATCGACATATTAACCCATTAGCAAATTTGCACATTGGCACATTGGCATATTGACCCATTGGCACACCACTTCATATGAAACGACTTCAAGTAGCAGCATTACGTAACGGGACAGTGATTGATCACATTCCGGCAAATAAATTGTTCAAAGTTTTTGCAATATTGGATTTATCAAATTGTACAGAAACAATTACAGTCGGGAACAATTTGAATAGTCAAACCGTTGGTAAAAAAGGGATTATTAAAATATCCGATCGTTTTTTCTCTCAAGAAGAGGCAAACAAAATATCTTTAATCGCTCCGAAAGCGAAAATTAACATTATCAAAGAATACGAAGTGGTAGAGAAGCGCTTGCTGTCGCTACCCGACGAAGTTCGGGAAATTGTGCAATGCGTCAATCCGGCGTGTATAACCAACCACCAGCCCGTAAAAACTTTTTTTAATGTGGTAACGGAAAACGATGAAACACATCTGAGATGCCATTATTGTGAGCGGGATGTGAAGTTGGAGGAAGTAAAACTTAAATAATACGAATAAATGCTTTTTCCTTGAAATATAAATGATTAAAAATCACGTTATCATGAAAAAAAACTATCGTAACTTTTTCTATTTCGGATTTGTATTTTTAACATTGATGTGTAATTTTCAGACAGGTTCGGCTCAAACTACCAAAGAAATTGTGCTAAAAACCAATATCTCGGAAGTAACCGTATTTCTGAAAGGAGCCCAAATTGACCGAAATGTTTCAACAAACGTATCGCAAGGCAAATCGACAATTAAATTTGCAAACTTGTCGCCATACGTAGATCCGAAAAGTGTGCAGGTACGCATTGACAACAATAATATTACGGTTCTTTCTGTGAATCATCAAGTTAATTTTATGGATAGTATAAAGCTGTCAAAAGAGACACAAGCGCTCAAACAGCAATTGGAAAATACGGAAGACAAGCTGAAACTTGAAATAACGAAACAGGAGGTTATCAACGAAGAATTGAATTTTTTGAAGGAGAATATTAAAATCGGAGGAAGCAACGAAGGTGTTACACTCACGAAACTTCGGGAAACTTCGGCGTTTTACAGTCAGCAAGTTAATTCACTAAAAACCAAAAAGATAGAAGTAGATAAAAATATTTCCAAACTCAATAAAACCTTGGAAGAACTTAAAAACGAACTTGCACAGCAAGGCGCTTCCAAGAAGGAGCCGATGAGCGAGGTTTTGGTTGCTATTGATGCGAAAACAGCTACAAATTGCACGGTTGAATTGAGCTATTACGTAGAAAATGCAAGTTGGTATCCGACATATGATATTCGTTCCATAAGTATCAGCGATCCTATCAAACTAACATACAAAGCTAATATTCAACAGAATACAAAAGAGGATTGGAAAAATGTAAAACTAAAAGTAAGTTCGCTAAATCCGAATTTGGGCAACACACCGCCACAGCTTAAAACATATTTTTTAGACTATTACACCGCGCCCCCGCGTTATGAAACGAGTTTCAACAAGCAAATCCAAGGACGAGTAGTTGACAGTCAAAACGAAGCTATAATCGGCGCTACGATACGAGTGGTCGGTTCAACAATTGGCGCTTCAACAAATATTGACGGGATTTTCAACCTTGCTAAACCTGCCAATGCCACCATGCTGGAAGTGTCGTTTGTAGGTATGGTAACACAAACGGTACCCATTTCAACAAGCTTTATGAATATTATGTTGCAAGATGACGTACAGATGCTTGAAGAAGTTGTGGTAACCGGTTATAGCGGTAAAAGATCTTTGACCGGAGCATTGGCAGGCAAAGTTGCCGGAGTTGCCACGTTGGATAAATCCAAAAAGAGCGCCCCGCTACCCGTTATGCAAACCGAAAATCAAACAGCTGTTGAGTTTGAAATCAAGATGCCTTACACCGTTCTGTCGGACAATAAATCCATTACGGTAGATATGGAAACCTATGAATTGAGCGCCCAGTACGAACATTTCAGCATTCCGAAGGCGGACAAAGACGCGTTCCTGCTTGCCTACGTCCGAGATTGGGAGAAATACAACCTTTTGGAAGGCGATGCCAATATTTTCTATGAAAATAGTTTTGTCGGAAAAACCATTTTGGACACCCGAACCATGTCCGATACGCTGAATATTTCACTCGGACGCGATAAAAACGTCCAAATCAAACGTGAAAAAGTCAAAGAGTTCAGCACCAAAAAATTCCTTGCAAGCAAGAAAGAGGAAACACGCGTTTGGAAAACAACGGTCAGAAATAACAAAAAACAAGCCGTGAAGTTGCTACTTTTCGACCAAATTCCGGTTTCTACCAATAAAGACATTGAAGTGAATGCCGATAATCTTTCCGGTGGCACACTCAACAAGGAAAATGGCGAAGTAAAATGGATTTTCAATTTAGCGCCCGGCGACCGAAAAGAAGTAGAACTCAAATACACGGTTAAGTACCCAAAAGATAGACAGTTGAATATTGAGTAAAACCATATTTCAAATTTAATGCTGCTTTCACAAAATAAATTGCAATAAGTTGCGTGATATCTGCCGAAATGGATGGGTGTGGGCAATTGCAGGTGTGGAGATTTATGAGTTATGTGAGAAAAACACACGACTTGTTCCCCTCTCTTATTGCTACTTATAAGAAACATTTTTGTACTTTTTGAGCAAATCAAATACATACCTAACAGTTTTATTGTAGCTGACGACATTGAGATTGGACATAAAAACAAAATTCCACTTTGGTTGTTTGGAATGTGTATTAACAATATCACCAACACCTAACACTCATAATGAAAAACCAAAAATCCGATAATCGTAAAAACGATAGCATTCGAGCTAAAAAGCTCCCCCTTCAGAGCCTGTCCCGAAGTAATTTCGGGAGGACTGGGGGGCAGATTGGTATTTTCGAGAAATGGAAACCCGGTACGCCGATTTATCCGCTTCCGGCGGTGATGATTTCATGTGGCGAAACGGAGGAAGAATACAATATTATAACGGTCAGTTGGGTGGGTACGATTTGTACCAATCCGCCAATGTGCTATATTTCGGTGCGCCCTGAGCGACATTCGTACGAAATCATTAAGCGGGCGGGCGAATTCGTAATCAACCTGACCAACGAAGAATTGGCGCGAGCTACTGATTGGTGCGGTGTGCGAAGCGGAAAGGATTACAACAAATTCAAAGAAATGAAACTCACGCCCGTGAAAGCGGATGCGGTAAATGCGCCGATAATTGCCGAAGCACCACTTTGCATTGAGTGTAAAGTAAAGGAAATCATTCCGTTAGGCTCGCACGACATGTTTATTTCGGAAGTCGTCAATGTGCAGGCTGACACGCGCTACATTGATAAAAAAACCGATAAATTCGACCTTGAAAAAGCGAAACTGATTGCCTATTCGCATGGGCATTATTATAAATTGGGTGAAGAAATCGGGCGGTTTGGGTGGACGGTGAGGAAGAAATAGAAGCCCCCTAACCCTCCCGAATCAAGTTTCCCGACAATAAATCGGGATAAACAGGGACAAGCTCTGAAGGGGGAATTTAAAGAGCACGATTGACATTATTGCTAACAAATATATATTTACACAAACCATTATTCAATATGAAAAAAATCCTTTTAATCGCCTTAGTAGCGATATTTATGGGTTGCCAACCAAGTGAAAAATTAGACTTAACCGGCGACTGGAAGCTGACTGAAATGAACGGCGCTAAACTTGAAAATCCGGAAGTTGAAATTACACTGGCGTTTGACACGGATCAGCTGCAAGTAAACGGAAACGGCGGTTGCAATCAATATTTTGGTTCTTATACGCTGAACAACAATGAGTTGGAATTCTCAAATTTGGGAGCTACCAAAATGGCTTGCCCGGACATTGACAACATTGAAATGGAATATTTCCAACTGCTTGACGGAAAATTAACCGCCAAATCAACCGATAACCGCCTTGAACTGAAAAAGGAGGATAAAGCGGTGTTGGTTTTTGAGAAGTAAACACCAGCCCCCTAACCCTCCCGAATCAAGTTCGGGACAAGCTCTAAAGGGGGGATTTGTGTAGAATTAAAACAGATACTCTGCAATTAAAATACATATCAACTAAAGCGATTTTTTAGTTACTTCTAAAATAACGATATAACTTTACTAAACTTACACTACCCCACTATTATTCCCCCTTTAGGGGTTTAGGGGGGCTTCTTTCTTATGAACACAGACAAACAAATTTTCGACATTATCCGACGCGAAAAAGAGCGTCAGACAAAAGGTATTGAACTGATTGCTTCCGAAAACTTCGTGAGCGCGCAAGTGATGGAAGCGATGGGTTCCGTCTTAACCAACAAATATGCCGAAGGCTATCCCGGACGCCGTTATTACGGTGGTTGCGAAGTGGTGGACGAGAGCGAACAACTGGCTATCGACCGCCTGAAAGAGATTTTCAGTGCCGAGTGGGCAAACGTTCAACCGCACTCCGGCGCGCAAGCAAACATGGCTGTATTTTTAGCTTGTTTAGAGCCGGGAGATAAGTTCTTAGGATTAAATCTGGCACATGGAGGTCATTTATCACACGGCTCCTCCGTGAACAGTTCCGGAATTCTGTACCAAGCGCTGGAATACAACGTAAAAGAAGATACCGGTTATGTGGATTACGATCAAATGGAAGAAGTAGCTCTTCGCGAACGCCCGAAACTGATTATCGGCGGTGGCTCTGCCTACTCACGCGAGTGGGATTACAAGCGAATGCGTGCTATTGCTGATAAAATCAACGCTATTCTGCTGGTAGATATGGCGCATCCTGCAGGGTTGATTGCTGCCGGATTGTTGGAAAACCCACTGAAATACGCCCATATCGTAACTTCTACCACACATAAAACGCTTCGCGGACCACGCGGGGGCATTATTTTAATGGGAAAAGATTTTCCAAATCCATGGGGAAAAACCACCCCGAAAGGCGAAGTACGCATGATGTCATCGTTGCTGGATAGCGCTGTATTCCCCGGCGTACAAGGCGGTCCGTTAGAACACGTGATTGCTTCCAAAGCCGTCGCTTTCTACGAATGTCTGCAACCGGAGTACAAAACCTATCAGCAACAAGTGAAGAAAAACGCCCAAGCGTTGGCAAACGCGTTAGTGAAGCGCGGGTTTAAAATCATTTCCGGCGGAACGGACAACCACCTGATGCTCGTGGATTTACGCTCAAAATATCCCGATTTGACCGGAAAAGTTGCCGAGAAAATATTGGGCGAAGCTGACATTACCGTGAACAAAAACATGGTTCCTTTTGACAGCCGTTCGGCATTCCAAACTTCCGGTATCCGTCTCGGAACGCCCGCTATCACTACCCGTGGAGCCAAAGAACCCTTGATGGAAGAAATTGCCGAAATGATTGAAACCGTACTTTCAAACGTTGAAAATCCCGAAGTTATCCAATCAGTAAAAAAACGGGTGAATGAGACGATGGTGAAGTATCCTTTATTTAAATAAAAAGTAATAGGTAAAAGGTAATAAAGAGGACTTTATGAGTAAAAGTTTGGTTCGAGACAAGGCCAAAAGTTTTGCCATACGCATTATTAAACTCTATCAATATCTACAAATAGAGAAGAAAGAGTTTGTGATGTCCAAGCAAATACTTCGTTCTGGAACGAGCATTGGCGCCAATTTAGCCGAACAAAAATTTGCAATTTCCGATGGCGATTATCTCAATAAAACGAGTATCGCTTTAAAAGAAGCTTCGGAAACGGCGTATTGGCTCGAATTGCTCTTTGAAACCAATTAGATTTCTCAAAATCAGTATGAAGCAATGATTGCCGATTGCGCGGAACTTTTAAGAATGCTTGTAGCGTCCGTAAAAACAATCAAAACAAAGCTCGGACGATAAAAAACTTATTACCTCTTACTTCTTACTTATTACCTCTTACTTATTACCTAATCAAAGCATGCAAGAACAAATTTTCACTCTTTCCGAACATACCGACACCACCACGTTTTACGGCGTGAACAACAGCAATATTTTATTACTGAAAAACTTGTTTCCGAACGTACGGATAGTGGCGCGCGGACATGTGATTAAGATTGACGGAAACGAAGCGGATGTGCAACTCGTCAAGTCCGCTCTTGGACGGATGGAGCTTTTTGCATTGAATAACAACGCTTTATCGCACGAAAATATTATCGAAATGGTGAAAGGTAATCAACCTACCGAAGTGAGTTTTGATAACCTGATTTTGCACGGCGTAAGCGGAAAATCCATTTTTGCACGTACCAAAAATCAGCAAAAGTTAGTCAAAGAGTTTGAAACCAACGACCTGCTTTTTGCTATCGGTCCGGCCGGTTCGGGAAAAACCTACACAGCTATTGCATTGGCAGTGAAAGCTTTGAAAAACAAGGAGAAGAAAAAAATCATTCTCAGCCGTCCGGCGGTAGAAGCGGGCGAAAAGCTCGGATTTCTGCCCGGCGATATGAAAGAGAAAATAGATCCGTACCTGCAACCGCTATACGATGCCCTGCAAGATATGCTTCCCGCCATGAAACTGCGGGATTATATCGAAAACGGCACTATACAGATTGCACCGTTGGCATTTATGCGTGGTCGTACGCTGAGCGACGCGGTGGTCATTCTCGACGAAGCGCAAAACACCACCACAAACCAAATCAAGATGTTTCTGACCCGTATGGGACTGAATACCAAAATGATAGTAACGGGCGACATAACGCAGATAGACCTGCCGTGGCAACAAAAGTCAGGCTTAATTGACGCGCTCGACGTGCTGAAAGGCGTGAAAGGAATTGCGAAAATTGAGTTCGACAAAGGCGATATTGTCCGCCACAAATTGGTGCAACGGATTGTGGAGGCGTATGAGAAGAATAATGAGAGAATGAGGAAATGAGGAAATGAGAAATATGGAAATGTGTAAACTTTTTTTAGGACGAGACATATTTTACAAAACATTTCTTTTACACAGACAAGACAAAAAATCGACAGAGATTTTCTTTAATGATAAAGGTAAAACAGGGTAAATTAATGTCAATTGTTACGATAACAACGAAAATTTAATTATAGTTGAAGTCTGGTTGAACGACACTTTAGTCACTTTGAACTTATATAAAGTCCGTAATCACACTAAGAACTATATGTTACATACCATAAAATCGTTGACACTCAAAGGAGCATTTCCTGTATCAGAACATCGTTTACAAATCTGATAATTTTGTTTCTAATTTTTGCTCTTAGAACTTATATTTTTTTTCGAAATCCTCTTTCAAAAACCTTTCAAAGGGTTTTGAAAAAAACATACAAATCAACTATAAACTATGTTATGATACGATTTTGACAATTAAATATCAACAATGTTATGAAACTTTAGTGTAAACAATGTTATGATATTTATCAACTATACAACAAAGAAATATTTAGAAATAACCAAATATAACCTTATAAAAGTATTTGCATACGATTAATTGAAATGTATTTACCAAATTGTTAGGGAAGACACGATTGAAAATAAAACAATAAGAATAAAAAAACTACTACTAACAAGCGGTTTGCTATAATGCGAGACATATACCTGCAGAAAGTACTGTCGGACTTTCAAGCGTTCACACCCGGACGAAAATTTGTGCCCTCACACTACAGCCCCTCCCAATCCGTTTCCCCCTGACCAAATAAAAGTTTCATCCTAAATTAAAATCAAAGACTAAACCTTTCGTTTGCAAATTAGTCAAATAATAAAACAAACATTATGAAAAATCTAAAATATGGTATTGCAATATTGGGCGCAGTTAGCCTGATATTGTTTTCATTCTGTAAAAAAGAGGAAGATATAACTGACCAAGAAAATTCGGGCTTGACATACAGCCAATCACCAATCGAGCTAAACGGTATCGATGCGAAATTTTCAAAAGACATTTCTTATGGTCCTTATGACAAAAACAAATTCGATATTTTTATGCCCGCTTCATCAACACCAACCCCTTTGGTAATATACATTCACGGTGGTGGATTTTTGGGAGGAGATAAAGACGCCCCCTATTCAGCAATGTGGAATGGCAGTTGGGATTTCCCCGGTGAGGTGAAGACCTTACTTGCTCACAAAATTGCCTTTGCTACTATCAATTATCGACTGTTGGCTTTCGATGGTGACCAAGAAGGGGTCTTAAAATCATTAAATGACAGCAAGCGCGCGTTGCAATACATTCGCTCTATCAGTAAGAAGTTGAATGTCGACAAAAACAATATTATTCTCTGCGGAAGTTCTGCCGGAGGTGGCACTTCCGAATGGTTGGCGTTTTCAGATGATATGGCAGACCCTTCAAACCCCGACAAGGTATTGCGTGAATCTACACGCGTAAAAGGCATTGCCGTAAAAGCTACACAAGCATCTTATAATTTGCAACGTTATGTCACGGATGTATTTAAAGACTACGATTTTACGTGGCAATGGTATTTTCAGCAGGATCCCGATATGATTCCAAGGTTCAACTCTTTTTACGGAATGTCCGACACAACCCGGTTTCATTCACCTGTCATAATCGATTACAGAGCGAAGGTGGATATGTTGGCTATGATGAGTACCGATGACCCCGAGTTTTGGGTGCACAATCCTCAAACACCTGTTGTTAAGCCGACAAAATCAAACATTTTAAACCACCATTCATTCCACGCCAAAACATTAAAACAATGGGGAGATAGTATTGGCATTCCCAACGTAGTGCATTATGGCAATTATCAAGACCCAAGCGGAGAAACTTTTGTGGATTTTATGATTAGAAAAACGAAAGAATAATAAATCCGGCCGTTAA
>JAAYIT010000138.1 GCA_012523295.1 Porphyromonadaceae bacterium
TATCCGTTGGGAACATAAATTTGAATAATTGTGGTGAATTAATCGGTTTATGTTCCTTAACGGAAACTTACAAACAATATTGTTTAAATTTGTTAATTTTTAATTTTTTAACCCCTGATTCGCATTATTAATAAACGAGTATGTAACAAATAAAATATCGGGACTTTCAGATATAAGAAAGAAGGGCGATGAGGCGTATGACCAAGAGCCATTATCCATACATCGATTAGATTTAAAAAACCTGTTAGAGGAAGGAAAAATTTTTGGAGTAGATAGAAAATAAGAACTATAAATAAGTGTCCTTGTTTTTTATGTTTGTAATCTAATCATTTCGAAATTCAGATTTTAATTTTTATAATAATAAATATTCACTTAAAAGAAAACTTATGTTACTTTCAATTTTATTACAAGTTGCCGCTACAGCCGGTTTAGCAAATTTTGGCGCTGCAATTGGAGCAGGTATCGCAGTAATTGGAGCAGGTCTTGGAATCGGTAGAATCGGTGGTCAGGCTATGGATGCAATTGCCCGTCAACCTGAAGCAGCCGGAGATATCCGCTCCAATATGATTGTGATTGCCGCTCTTATTGAGGGGGTTGCTTTCCTTGCAGTTATCGTTTGTGCTTTAGCAATATTTATATCATAATATGGAACTTTTCACACCTGAAGTCGGGCTGATTATTTGGTTAATTATCCCATTTCTTGTCGTCTTTTATATTCTTGCAAAGGCGGTTTGGCCGTCTATTCTGAAAGGTGTAGAAGCGAGAAATAACTTTATCGATGAATCACTCTTGGCTGCAAAACAGGCAAAAGATGACCTTGCTCGTGTCAAATCTGACAGCGAGAAACTCATTGATCAAGCCCGAAAAGAGCAGGCAGCCATACTTGATGAAGCGATGAAGTCACGCGACAAAATCATAGATTCAGCCAAAGAAAAAGCCGATGTTGAAGCTTCAAAACTGATTGAAACTGTTCGAAATCAGATCCTTTTGGAAAAAGAAGACGCGCTTCGTCAAATTAGGCGGGAAGTGGCGCTCCTTTCGGTAGATATTGCCGAGAAAGTGCTGCGTGAAAATTTAGATAAGAAAAACGAGCAGATGGATATGATTGACCGATTGTTGGATGAAGTCAATATTCCAAAATCATAAATCAGCCCCCTAAAGGGCGAATTTAGAGGCGGTTCAATTTTTTTTAAACGTTTAATCATCATACTCTTACTTCCCCTATAGGGGATTGAGGGGCTTATATCAATGAATACCGGACTTATTTCTGTCAGATACGCGACTGCTTTGCTTGAATTTGCCAAGGAGAAAAACTCTGTGGAGCAGGTTTATGATGAAGCTAAAATGCTGACTCTCATGTTTTCTAAGATGAGCCAACTGCGTACTGTGCTTGAAAATCCGGTCGTTGCTGTGGGTGAGAAGAGAAAGCTAATCCTTTCCTCTACCGGTGAAAAGCCTTCTAAAGCTATTTCAGAATTCGTTGATCTGGTCATAGCCAACAACCGAGAGAATCAAATTCAGAATATCATGCTGAAATTCATTGACTTGTACAGACAAGAAAAGAATATCCGCTATGGAAAGCTTACAACAGCATTTGAAGTTGATGCGGAAACCGAGAATCGTTTAGCCAATTTAGTAACAGATAAAGTTGGAGGCACACTTGAGTTGGAAAAGGTCGTAGAACCGGATTTGCTGGGCGGCTTTATTCTTGAAGTTGAAGGAGTAAGATGGGATGCGAGTTTATCAGGGCAGCTGAAACGGATTAAGAATGAATATATTGAGAGGAACAGAAGGATAGAATAAAAAGTTTATAGTTTGCTGTTTATAGTCAGCGAGACAAATTTAAATCTACCGTTCAAAAATATCCCCAAATATCATATGATTAGAAATAGTCATATGACTACATGATAAAATGAGACAAATAATGATTCTCGCAATCGTAAATTGTAAATAAATAAATCGTAAATTAAATTAGATGTCAGATAAAATTAAAATTAGCGAAGTGTCCGAGATTTTGCGTTTGCAACTTGCCGGAATTGATACGGGTGTTAAATTTGATGAAATTGGAACTGTGTTGCAGGTCAGCGATGGAGTAGTACGGATTTATGGTTTGCGAAATGCTGAATCAAACGAGCTTCTAGAGTTCGAGAATGGTATTCAAGCTATTGTCATGAACTTAGAAGAGGATAATGTTGGGGCAGTACTGCTTGGCGCATCAAGTGAAATCAAAGAAGGGGATACCGTGAAACGCACGAAACGAGTCGCTTCTATCTTTGTGGGAGAAGGAATGCTCGGACGTGTTATCAATCCGCTTGGAGAGGCATTGGATGGACGAGGAAATATAGAGGGAGAACTACTCGAGATGCCACTCGAACGGAAAGCTCCGGGAGTTATTTATCGTCAGCCGGTGAATCAACCTCTACAAACAGGGCTGAAAGCGATTGATGCCATGATTCCGATCGGACGTGGACAACGTGAATTGATTATCGGTGACCGCCAAACAGGCAAAACAAGTATTGCTGTTGATACCATTATCAATCAAAGACGAAATTTTGATGAAGGTGATCCGGTATATTGTATTTATGTGGCGATTGGTCAAAAAGGCTCCACAGTAGCTAATATTGTACAGACTTTACGTGAGCATAATGCTATGGAATATACCATTGTCGTAGCGGCAAATGCTTCAGATCCGGCTGCTCTTCAATATTACGCTCCATTCGCAGGTGCTGCCATTGGAGAATATTTCCGTGATACCGGTCGTCATGCGTTGGTGATATATGACGATTTGTCAAAACAAGCAGTCGCGTACCGGGAAGTTTCGCTGATATTGCGTCGTCCTTCCGGTCGTGAAGCATATCCGGGTGATATCTTCTATCTTCATTCCAGATTGCTTGAAAGAGCAGCGAAAATAATTAATCAGCAGGAAGTAGCTGAGCAGATGAATGATTTACCTGAAAGTTTGCAAGGCAAAGTGAAAGGAGGCGGATCCCTGACCGCGTTGCCGATGATTGAAACTCAGGCAGGTGACGTAGCTGCTTACATCCCGACCAACGTTATTTCAATTACCGATGGCCAGATTTTCTTAGACACAGATTTGTTTAATCAGGGAAACCGTCCGGCGGTTAATGTGGGTATTTCGGTCTCGCGTGTGGGTGGAAATGCACAGATTAAAGCAATGAAAAAAGTAGCAGGTACTTTAAAAATCGATCAGGCGCAGTTCCGTGAATTAGAGGTGTTTACCAAATTTGGAAGCGATATGGACCCGGTAACGGCAATGACGATAGATAAAGGACAAAAAAACACCCGGCTTTTAGTTCAGCCGCTGCACAAACCTATGGCAGTAGAAAAACAAGTGGCTGTACTTTATTGCGGAACGCATGGATTACTTTCAAAAGTAGCGCTTGAAAAAGTTCCACTTTTTGAGAAAGAATTTCTAAATACGTTAGAAATGTTTCATCAAGCCGATGTACTTGATGAGATTAAAAATGGGGTAATTGATGATAAAGTTACAGCAATTTTGGAAAAAGTTGCTGATGAGGTGGCAAGACGAATATAGAGTTGTTTTTTTTAATTTTGAAAAAAAAGTTTGTAGCATATAGATTTTGATAATCAGATACTTACAGTCTGAGAGATGGCAACGCTTAAAGAAATAAAATCAAGGATTCAGTCCATTAAATCAACGCAGAAAATTACATCAGCGATGAAAATGGTTTCATCTTCCAAACTACGGAAGGCTCAAATACAGATTGAGCGTTTTTATCCTTATGAGCAAAAACTGATTCAGATATTGAATAATTTCTTAAGCGCTGAGGAAGAAAATTCTTCCATTTATGCTGAAAACAGGGAGGTTAAAAAAGTTGCAATCATTGCATTGTCTTCCAATTCGAGCCTTTGTGGTAGTTTTAATTCCAATGTCGCTAAAAGATTAGCTTCAACTATCGAAGAATACAAATACCTTGGTAAAGAGAATATTATAGTTTATCCTCTTGGAAAAAAAATAGCTCAAGCAACAAAGAAATTAGGCTTCAACTCGGCCGTGAATTATCAAAATTTGATTGACAAACCAAGTTACAAAGAAATGCAGGTGTTGGCAGATGAAATTATTGGGATGTATCGAAATGGCGAAGTTGACAAAGTTGTATTGATTTTTCATCGCTTCAAAAGTAAGAGTTCGCAGGTCTTGATTAATCAAACATTTTTACCTATATCGCTCCATTCTCCCGAAATCCGGACAGAACAAGCAAAAATACATTCAAACTACCTTGTAGAACCGAATCGCGAAGTCATAATGAGCGAATTGATTCCAAAAGTTCTACGGTTAACTTTCTTTACCGCGCTCCTTGACTCTGCCGCATCCGAACACGCGGCGCGCACCATCGCTATGCAAATAGCAACCGATAATGCCGATGATTTACTTCAAGAACTCAACCTTCAGTACAACAAATCACGTCAGCAAGCCATTACAAATGAACTTTTGGATATAATTGGCGGTTCGTTTGGGAGAAGTTAAGATACCACTTTCTTCAACAAGTGGTTATTTAATATGATTCCTTCGAAAAGAAATATCAATAGCCGATTATTTGTTAAGACCTTATCATTTATTGCTGTGATAATTGCTTTTTCGTGTATTTCAGCCCGAAAATCACAAAATCCTACTCTTTTACATGCAGAAACGAGTCCTTCCTCCGATAAAATCATCGTTGCTTATGTTACTTCTTGGTCTGATTTAATTCCTGAAACCGATCATATTACGCACATTAATTATGCTTTCGGGCATGTGAGTGAATCATTTGACGGAGTGATTATTGACAATGAAAGCAGATTTAGAGAAATAGTCAAATTAAATGAGAAAGACAAAAAATTAAAAATTCTTCTCTCGATTGGTGGCTGGGGAAGCGGAAGATTTAGTGAAATGGTTGCTGATACGATACTCCGAAGTGGTTTTGCGCGAGATTGCAGAAGAGTAGTTGATGAGTTTGATATAGATGGAATTGATTTAGATTGGGAATTTCCTGGTTCGAGTTCTGCCGGAATTTCTTCTTCGACAGATGACAGGGATAATTTTACAAAATTAATCAACGAATTGAGAAATAGTCTTGGGAACGACAAACTGCTTACATTGGCGTCCTCCAGCCGAAGGATTTATTATGATTTTCTCGCCATTATCGACAAACTTGATTTTGTAAACATCATGACTTACAACATGGGATCACCTCCATTCCATCATTCCGGGCTTTTCCCGTCGGCTTTTACGCGGTATTATGGAGATAATGCTGTGAAAATGCATTTAAATACCGGAATTCCTAAAGAAAAGCTTGTTTTGGGTATTCCATTTTTCGGCAGAGGAAAATCTGAACCGATGGATTTTTTAAGCTATAGGGATGTGAAACATCAGGATTTGACAGAAAAATGGGATGTGTTGGCGAAAGTTCCTTTTTTGGTCAATTCAAAGCGTGAGATTGTTTTGGTGTATGAAAATCCACTTTCAATAGCCTATAAATGCAATTATATATTGGCAAATGGACTTCATGGTGCTATGTTTTGGGAGTATGCTCAAGATGACGATCAAGGAAGTTTGAGGAAAATGATTTGGAGGAAATTGAGGAGATAGGGCAAAATATTAATATTTTTCTTTGATTAGCCTAAAAACTATAAAAAAATATCTTTCACATTTTTTTGTTTCTTGAAATTATCTTACCTTTGCATTCCATTTGAATAAATGTTAGGGCCCATAGCTCAGTTGGTTAGTAGCACTTGACTCATAATCAAGGGGTCACTGGTTCAAGCCCAGTTGGGCCCACGAATTAATTATCAAGGTTTTACACGTCATGTGTGAAACCTTTTTTATGACAAATTGAAAATTAATAAATTCGCAAAAACATTAAAAAAGATATAAGATTTATATTAAGGACACAATTTATTATTTTTGGAAAAATTTTTAGGGTGTCCCAGTGTCGAAGTCAGGAAATATAATCCTTGATAATACATCAATAAATTTTTGGAAAATAGATTTTTTAGATTGCAGATATTCTGTATTGTTTAAAATTTCTTGGAACTCTGGATTAAAGAACATTCCTGCAAGATATTCATGAATATTAGCTGCTCTGTAGATTTGCATTTTAGGGTAAGGAAAGGGATTTTGGAGGGATTTAATAGCAATCTGAATTTGATTTAATCTTTACTTTTTAGCTGAATTATTCTGCCATCACCATATTTTCTGTTGCCACCAAAGCCTGATTCTGGTGTATTTAATTCAGGTACAGTGTCAATGAAAAATAATTTTCCGGAATTATCAACTAAGATATTTCGTTCATTCAAATCTCTTACGATATAATCTTGGTTGAAAAATACAAGTTTGAAGTTTTCCACTCTGTAATCATATCCATTCTTTTTCATTTCGGGGAGTAAAACCTCAATTCTTTCAGTAGGTTTGAGGTATGTGCCTTGAATAAAAGGGTGTTCAAGTACGAATGCAAAAGTTTGTTTCCCCATAAAGTCTTCAGTTGTAGTAAAACCAACTAAAGTGTAGGGAGTGTCAGAAAATATAAAATTATGCAGTGAAATTCTATTGGTAAGAAAATCCAATGGTGTGTTTGAAAAACGCCTGTAGTCATACACTTTTTGGACATATCCGAGTTTTGGGGAATTATACATTTTGCCCTCATCCCCTTTGTTGATAAATTCTTTAAAAGTATTAGGAGCAATCCAAATTCCCTCATGCAAAGCGTATTCTTTCAGTATCTTTACCTGCCAGTCCGCAACATTTTTTCGTTCCTCTCTGTTTGTGCCATCATCTGTTCTAAGGAGTAAGGTTGCTTCAACATTTCTTTTACCGCCTTTTTTCCTTCCGCTCTCTTCTTCCAATGATAAGAAGTCAATGTAGGCATTCCCGTTGAGGATTTCTTCTGTTTGTCTGTTAAGTTCTTCATAGTTTATCAAGTCAATTTTCATTTACCAAAGGTAGAGAAAGTTTTTTAATTTCTCAATAACTAAAGAGAAAATACAATTGAAATAGAAAACTTTTCCCTACATTTCTTTTTGCTTGCTTACTTCTTTTGAAATAGTTTGTATATCTGCACCAAAATTACTTTTTGGTTAGTAACATCAGCAGAATTGTACTGCTGCTTGCTGAACCAAGAGGTGTTTTTTTGTTAATCACTTTTGGAGAGCTTTCCACTTCCGTCTCCTGTCTGTCATTCCTTTCATCCTGCGTTTCTCTTGCTCCAAAACTTCTTCCCGTGATAAAGGATGCTTCAACATGGATTCTACCTCCTTTTGTGAATCCTCGCTGTTCTTCTTGTGAAAATCGTTTATATATAAGTGCTCTAATTTGTTATTCAGTTCATTTGTGTTCTTGAAATACCAATCATCAAAAGTAAATAGAGTGGTTTTCACACTTGGTAATTGATAGCCTAAAATCTTGTGAATCTTAGCATAGGTATGTTTGTCTTCTTCTGAATTTGTACTTACAGTATCAATAATCGTAAAACTAAACCCTGAATTCTCGATTTTTTCAGAAAGTTCATTATGCTTTCCTTTGATGTATCTTGAAAACTCATCGTCTGATGAAAAGTACAAAATGGTATTTCCGGGAATTTGGAAAGAGGTTGGGAAATTCCTGACTTGCTCTTTTGGTATAAGAGTGACAAAGTTTAAGTTGTCAGATGTTGTCATAATAATGATTTGTTTTTACATTTTATTATACTTAATGTCTTGTTAAAATACTTCAAAATCACAAATATAGTAATTATTTCCTTAGGAAAATTTATTAATTCATACGGTTATATTTTATTTTTTAACACTAAGGACGTATGGAACACGCCATTAACCATTCTCTTGGGTTTAAGACTTCCCTTAAATGGCTGTTTCATACGATTAAAATTATTTTTTACATTACGGTCGCATGCTACACGTCATTCATTTTCATGTGGTTTGGGTGAAATTTTGCTTTTTAATGGCAGACTTATAAGTTTTTCTCTGACTTTATCCATCCCCAAAAAATCTGTATCTTTGCACTAAATTATACGTCAAGTAATTATAGAAAATGGATTTAAGAGATAAAGTTACGACTTTGATTTTTGATTTGGGGGGAGTTTTGATTAATTTGGATTGGGAAAGATGTACTGATAATTTCAGAAAATTAGGTATTTCCAAAATGGAAAATCTGATTAGTACTACTCTGCAGCGAGGATTTATTTTGGATTATGAAAGAGGTGAAATTTCTACGGATGAATTTAGGGCAGAAGTAAGAAAATTTACTGACCGCGAGGTTACAAACGATGAAATTGACTTTGCTTGGACATCACTTTTGGTGGAAATACCGGATGAAAAACTCCAATTGCTCCTTGACCTGAAGAAAAAATACCGAATTTTCATGCTGAGTAATACAAACGAGCTTTCGTTTCAATTCAGCAGAGATAATATGTTTAATTACAACGGATTGTCTATCCATGATTTCTTTGACAAATGCTATCTTTCGTACGAAATGAAAGCCAATAGGCCGGAACCGGATATTTTCGAAAAATTGTTGCAAGATGCCGGATTAAAAGCAGAAGAATGTTTGTTTCTCGATGATGGAATTCACAACATAAAAACTGCATGTAACCTCGGCTTTCAAACCGAATACATCGAACCTTCCTCAAATATTGGCGAGTGGGAGTTTCTGGGTTGGTTGAAGTAGTTAAATCGTAAATTTATATTTCCGTACATTAGTTTTTCAGAATTATTAATTTTCAAACTTTACAGGCTCTGAAAACCTTTCTAAGGTGTTTAAGTGCCCTTTGTCAAGATGTTTATCTATAAAAATAACGATGCGGTGCCATGGGAAAAATGCATTGCCACAGTTGGATTCTTTGACGGTGTGCATGGAGGTCATCGATTTTTATTAAACGAACTCAATGAAGAAGCCCGTAAAAAAGATTGTATTTCAGTTGTTATCACTTTCAATATCCACCCGCGAAAAATCTTGAAAAGTGATTTCCAGCCCCGTTTATTAACTACTCTTGAAGAAAAACTCGAACTGCTGAGTACTACGGGCGTTGATGCATGTTATGTCCTGGATTTTACACACGAACTTTCGCTTTTCACGGCACAGGAATTTATTGAGAAAATTCTCTTTGAAAAACTTCATGTCAGATCCCTATTAGTCGGACATGACCATCGGTTTGGGCACAATCGCGAAGAAGGTTTTGAAGATTATTGCAGGTATGGCAAGGACTTGGGGATGAACGTAATTCAAGCTGCGAAATTCACCGTTGAGAAAGAAGAGCATTTTAGCAGCTCACAGATTCGCACCGCGTTGCGAACCGGCGACATTGAGCGTGCAAACAAGTTGCTGACTTATCCTTATACTTTTGTCGGGAAAGTAATCGGAGGATATAAAAACGGTAGAAAAATTGGTTTTCCAACAGCGAATATCTGGTTTGAAAATAAAGAGAAAATCGTACCTGCGATTGGAGTTTATGCTGTCAGAGCATATGTTAGAAACCGGGTTCACATAGGGATGATGAATATTGGTTACCGACCAACGATTTCTTCAGATGGAGAAATAAGTATGGAGGTGCATATCATTGATTTTGATTATGATATTTACAATCATTATATAAAAATCGAATGTATCCACAGAATTCGAGATGAAATGAAATTTAACGGGATCGATGAGTTGGTTGCTCAGCTAAAAAAGGACAAAGAGAATGTCATCAGGTTGCTGAAATAAGATTGCCGAATTTCTTACACCATACTCTCCCGGCACTTAGAGTAATTGTGTTTGAGTAACAGAAAGCTTTAATTGTTTTATTGTTAAGTTGTTACGCTGTTCTTCGTTGAGGCAAGTTTTGAGTGACTTTCACCTTCTATTTCGGTTATTTAGCCCGCTAAAAAGCTTCAAGGAAAGACAAAATCCATCTCAAATAATCATTTTCTATTACTTACCAATATAGATATCATCCTTTTCTATAATTATTATTCAAATAATTTGTATATTTTTGTATATTAAATTCATTAGACACATTAAAAATCCATTTTAAAATGAAAAAAATCCTTTTAGTTATGATGATTGGAACAATGATAGCGGCTTGTACCGGAAAGACTGACAAGTCGGGAAATCCGTTTTTCCAAGCGTATGAAAATGAGTACGGAGCTCCACCGTTTGAGCAAATCAAGAACAAACATTTTCTTCCTGCTTTCGAGGAGGGAATCAAGCAGCACCAGGCTGAAATTGACAGTATCGCCAATAATCCGGAAGCGCCAACTTTTGTAAATACCATTGAAGCAATGGAGTATAGCGGTGAATTACTGAACAAAGTTTCTCGGGTGTTTTTCAATCTCACATCAGCTGAAACAAACGATGAAATAGATAAAATAGCTGAAGAAATTACACCGAAACTCACCGAACACAATGACAATATCTACCTGAATGACAAGCTGTTTCAACGGGTGAAAGCCATTCATAACGAAGTTGCCACACTCGGACTTACTGCTGAGCAAGAACGCGTCTTGGATAAAATCTACAAGCGCTTTGTTCGCAGCGGTGCAGACCTGAACGACGAGCAAAAAGTACAACTTCGTGAAATCAATAAAGAGCTAAGTTCGTTAGAGTTAAAATTTGGACAAAACATTTTGGCAGAAACGAATGCTTACAAAAAATTTGTAACTGACAAAGAAGACCTGAAGGGACTTCCTGAAAGTGTAATTCAAGCTGCTGCCGAAGCGGCAAAGGATGAAGGGAAAGATGGTCAGTGGCTGTTTACCGTTTCAAAAACGAGCTTTATCCCGGTTCTTCAATACGGAGAAAATCGGGAGTTACGTAAAGAGCTTCTGCTTGCCTACGCGAATCGTTGTAATAACGATAACGAATTTGACAACAAAGAAATCATTAGTGAAATAATGAAACTTCGTGTTAAGAAAGCAAATTTGCTTGGTTTTGAATCACCGGCAGCCTATATTTTGGACAATACAATGGCAAAAACTCCCGAAGCCGTTTACAGTTTACTGAACAAAATGTGGACTCCAGCTTTGGCAAAAGCAAAAGTAGAAGCATACGAACTTCAAAAACTGATGGATGCTGAAGGAAAAGGTGAAAAGTTAGAAGCTTGGGACTGGTGGTATTACACCGAAAAACTACGGAAAGAAAATTTTGATTTAGATGAAGAGGAGCTGAGACCTTACTTCAAGCTTGAAAATGTACGAAAAGGAGTGTTTGATTTGACTACAAAACTCTTTGGACTGCATTATGAGAAATTAGAAGGAATGCCCGTCTATCACAAAGAAGTAGAAACATTCAAAGTTACCGATGATACCGGAAAATTCATTGGAATTCTCTATACAGATTATTTCCCGCGTCCCGGCAAAACTGTTGGTGCATGGATGAGCAGCTATAAAAATCAATTTATAAAAGACAGTGTTAATCACCGTCCGATAGTAGTAAATGTGGGTAATTTTACGCGTCCTACCTCAGAAAAGCCTTCTCTTATGACAATGGATGAGGTTGAAACCTTGTTCCACGAGTTTGGTCACGCGCTTCACGGACTTTTAGCCAATTCAACTTATCCATCGCTTTCAGGTACAAATGTTTCACGTGACTTTGTGGAATTGCCCTCGCAGATAATGGAAAATTGGTGCTGGGAGCCGGAAGTGATGAAAACTTACGCGTTTCATTACGAAACCGGTGAAGTAATGCCGCAGGAGCTGATGGATAAAATCCAGCAGGCAGGTACGTTTAATCAAGGATTTGTCAATACAGAGTTGCTTTCTGCCTCATTCTTAGATATGGATTACCACATCAAAACTGACACTTCGGAAATCGATGTAACTGCTTTTGAAAAAGCAAGTTTGGATAAAATCGGCATGATTCCTGAAATCATTGTTCGCTATAAGAGCCCTATTTTCAAGCACATATTTGAAGGCGGGTATTCTGCCGGATATTACAGCTACAGCTGGGCTGCGGTTCTTGATGCTGATGCTTATCAAGCCTTTAAGGAATCCGGAGACATTTACAACAAAGAGGTAGCCGAATCATTCAAAAAGAATATTCTTGAGAAAGGTGACAGCGATGACCCGATGAAATTGTATCGAGCATTTCGTGGCGCAGATCCAAATTCTGACGCATTATTGAAAAAACGAGGATTGAAATAATATTTTTGCAGGATGTTTGCTGCCTGAAGTTTGATGTATTTAAGTAGAGACAACGTATGCGTTGTCTCTATGTTTTTATTTTAATTCATCATCTATTTACAAATTCAATTCAAATATTTAGTTAATTTTGTCAATTCAATTATAATCATGAAATCAAACCTACAACCACTTATCACACCTTCACTCCCGATGACTGCATTTATTTATGTGGTTTTCTTTGGTGTGTGGATAGGCTTTTACTGGTTATATGATTTTCCGGCGGAAATGAAAGGGTTTGCCGGTACTTTTGCCGAATCTTTTCTCCCTTCCAAGTCGCTCATTGCCAGCCTGATAACTTTTGCGATTGTTGTGTTAAATTCCATGATAATTGCACAAATGAACAATAGGTTTGCAATAATACGTACCCGAACTTTTATGCCGCCTTTTATATATTTGTTACTTTCGGTATGTTGGCTGCCGGCTTATGGGAATTATGTAGCTGCTCTCGGCTCCATGTTTGTTTTACTCGGATTGTATTTAAGTTTGGGGATGTATAAGGATAAAAATGTAGAAATTGCTTTTTTGTCATTTTTCTTTCTCGCGCTAAGTTCGTTTTTGATTCATGAATTTGTTATCCTCACTCTAATATTCTGGATTGGCTTTGCTATACTGAATAGTTTTTCCGGAAGGGTGTTTTTTGCATCTGTTTTCGGATTTCTTGCTCCTTGGATATTGTTTTTTGCCATACACTACTATTTTTTCAACCAAACATTTTTTATTCCTCAGGTTCAGGAGTTTGTTTTGAATTTTTCTTTGTTTGGCGTAGATGCATTGATATTATTTATTTACGTTATTATCCTAATCTTTGTTTTGGTTGTATCGCTGTTTCAAATTACTGCTAACAGCCGTCAAGACAGTATCCAGACACGTAATATTCTTAATTTTTTCAAATTACTGATAATTTCACTTTCTCTTTTGCTTATCTTCCGAAATTCCGGATTTATATCTTACTTACCGCTGGTTGCTATTGTTTTTTCATTGATAACGTCATACATTTTTACCTTATTAAAGAATACGTTCAATTACATTGTTTTTTTAGTATTGTGTTTGTCGAGTTTCCTGATTGCATTTTATCTTATAATTTTCTGATTCAATGTTAGATTTTGCCGAATGGGGTTATTACGGATTGTTTCTTGCTTCTTTTTTAGCAGCTACAGTTGTACCTTTCAGCTCGGAAATCGTATTTTCGGCTATGGTTTTTGGCGGGCAGTTAGACCCATGGACCTGCGTATTCGTCGCTACTTCAGGAAACTGGTTAGGCGGAATGACAAGCTATTACTTAGGGCGACTCGGAAAAATTGAATGGATTGAAAAATACCTGCGTATCAAGCAAGAAAAAATCGATAAATTTCTTACCAAATTTCACAAATACGGCGATTGGTTTGTCTTCTTTTCCTTTGTGCCGTTTATCGGAGATGTTATTGCTGTTGCAGCCGGATTTCTCCGCGGAAGGTGGTGGGTAGTAGCATTTGCCATGCTTCTCGGTAAGTTTATCCGCTATGTCGGCTGGATGTATTTCAACGGACTTTTCTTTACTTTGTAACCTAAAATTCATTTGATTGTATGCTCTATGTAATAATGTTGTAACATTATTGCTGTTACTTTGCATCAGTAATAAAAGAAAAATTATCAAATGAAAAAAATCCTATTTACAATCTTGGCTTTGGCTGTTCTTTCATTGAACAATGCCGTACAAGCGACTCCCGAACCAGAGGCAAAAACCGAAACAAAAGTTGAAAATACTGTGATGATTAACGGTTTAGTACTTGACAACGCGACAAATGAAACGCTTGCGGGAGCAGTTATCACTGTTGACGGACAAACAATTTATTCTGACTTGGATGGCAATTTTATACTGAAAAATGTGAAACCCGGAAAAATCAAAGTGAAAGTAAGCATGATTTCGTATGTGGATCAGGTGCTGGAAATTGACGCGAACAATGCTTCAAAAATTGATGTGAAATTAAAACAAATTTAAAAAGGTATTAGATTAAATATGTTGAATCGCCCGAAGATTTTAATATCTCGGGCGATTTTTTTGTGATTATTTTTATTTGTCATACATTTGTAACACTTATTACACGTCATCGAAATATAAAAGAAGTTACTTTGCATTGAAATAAGTATTACAAAACTTTGAGCTTCGTGCTTCAAGTTTGTTCATTTCTTTTGATTTTTAACTTCTAATTTATTACAATGAATCCTTACAAAATTTTGGTTGTTGACGATGAAGAAGATTTATGTGAAATTCTTCAATTCAATTTAGAAACCGAAGGCTACGAAGTAGATGTGGCTTATTCGGCAGAAGATGCGCTTAAAAAGGATATTACGCAGTATAATTTGCTCCTTTTAGATGTGATGATGGGTGTAATTTCCGGCTTTAAGATGGCCCGAATCCTGAATGAAGACCCAAAGACCGCCAATATCCCTATTATTTTTCTTACGGCCAAAGATACTGAAAATGATCGGCTGACCGGTTTTAATATCGGTGCAGATGACTACATTTCCAAACCGTTTTCTATTCGAGAAGTTCTTGCTCGTGTGAAAGCAGTCTTGCGAAGAGTGGAAAGTAATACAGAGCAAGACGATGTGACAGAGCTTAGTCATGAAGGTTTAGTCATGAGTATCAAAAATAAAAAAGTGACCCTTAACAATGAGGATGTTGCATTTACGAAAAAGGAGTTTGAGATTTTAAAGTTATTCCTTGAGAACAAGAATCGTGTTTTCACTCGAGAAGAAATTCTATCCCGGGTCTGGTCGGATGAAGTAGTGGTGCTCGACCGTACAATCGATGTGAATATTACACGTTTAAGAAAAAAAATTGGAGAATACGGCAAACAAATCATTACCCGGTTAGGTTATGGATATTGTTTTGAAGGGTAATTTTTTTTAGTTTACAGTTCGGAGCATGTAGTCTGTGTTTTTTTAGTAAAATACGGACTACTTATTCCTCTTCGCCTATTGCTTACCGCTAACTAAGTATGCGTTTATATCAAAAACTTTTCCTCTACTTTTTCTTGATGATTTTCATCTTGATGAGCGCTATCACGTTTGTTCAGTACCAGCGTGAGAAGAAATTTCACTCCGGTCAGCTTGACAATCAGCTTGAAAAGTATAATCATCTTATTCATAATTACATTGGAGACAACGGCCAAAACTGGGAGTCGCTCACAGATCTTACGGAGTTATTCCCGGATTCCGGCTTACGCGTAACTATTATTGATACGTTGGGAAATGTGCTTTTTGATTCTTCAATAAAAGATGCCTTACAATTAGAAAATCACAGAGCGCGTCCTGAATTTCTGCAGGCTCGTGAATCTAAAACCGGTAAAGCTATCAGACACTCCACTACTACCGGAAAAGATTATTATTACTACGCTGAAAAGTTTCGGCAGTATTATATTCGAAGCGCTTTGCCTTACACGGTTGAGTTGAAATCACTGCTAAAAGTAAACATGTTTTTTGTCTATTTTATGGTGATCATCTTACTTTTGGCCGTTTTGGCACTGTATCTGATCACGAAAAACTTCACAAAATCCATTGACAGGATGCGCATCTTTACAGAAAGAGCGAAAAACGGGGAAGAATTAGAAGCCGATTTGGTTTTTCCAAAAGATGAGTTGGGAGAAATCAGCAACAACATGGTGATGCTATACAAGCAGTTAGCAAAGACGAAAGATGAGGTAAATAATGAGCGAGAAAAACTAATCAACCACTTGCATATTTCTCAGGAAGGGCTTGGTATTTTTTCAGAAGATAAAAAAGAAATTTTAGCGAATCCGACTTTCATCCAATATGCGAGCTTCCTTTCAGATAAAAACGAAACTACCTCCGAAGAGATTTTCAAAGTACCTGAATTTGCTGAGATTAACTCATTTATTGATGAAAATCTACTCACAAAACAGATGCACCGCAAGCGGATGACAATCGAAAAAGACAGTCGTTATTTCTTTGTCCAATGTATTGTTTTCCAGGATAATACTTTTGAAATATCAATAAATGATGTCACGGCTCAGGAACGTGAGAATGAATTGAAGCGGGAGATTACGCAAAATGTTTCGCATGAGTTGAAAACCCCCGTAAGTACCATTATGGGCTATATGGAGAGTATTTTGGATAATCCGGATCTTCCACGCGAGCGGCAGTCGTTTTTTATCGAGCGGTCATTTCAGCAAGCGCAACGATTGAGTTTACGTTTGCAGGATATTTCTACACTGAACAAATTGGATGAAAAGCAAAAAGTACATGAAAGGGAAGTCATTGATTTGTTTACAATTTTTCAGGATGTACTGAAAGACGTTGCTCTTGAAATTGAAGAAAAAAGATTCCGTATCGTACATAATTTACACATAGGGATGGAGATAAAAGGAGATACATCCTTGATTTACTCTATATTTAGAAACCTGATAGACAATGCATTGTCTTATGCAGGCGAGAGTGTGCGAATAGATGTAAACTGCTATCGTGAAGATGAACGATTTTTCTATTTTACCTTTGCCGATAATGGGGTGGGAGTGAATGAGGAGCATCTAAACCGTCTTTTTGAGCGATTTTACCGTGTGGATAAAGGGCGTAGTCGAAAAATGGGTGGCACAGGACTTGGATTGGCCATTGTAAAGAATGCCGTTATATACCATAAAGGAACCATTACGGCCAAAAATACTCCGGGTGGCGGAATTACTTTTGTCTTTTCGTTGAAGAAATATTGAGGTGACCGCTCAACAGTTAAAGCATAAAGCAAAAGGCTTAAATCGTTGGATTTAAGCCTTTTTTGTATTGTCTGCTGAGGTTGTCTGTCACATGACTTAGATACTTTTATATAAAGTAATTACTCGAAAAATATGTATTTCAGAATTAAAATAAATTGATTAATAATGAAAAGTTAGTAATAAAATTAAATAATAAGATTTTTAAGACACTACCTCAGTCAATGTACAAATGTAACAAATTTGAAATGTATTTTGTTCAAAATTGAGTTAAAAGATCATAAAATAGATATCAATGGCAAGAGATTCTCCCGGATACTTCTGGGCGAAATAACGTGTTTCCCCGTCATAGAAAAGCTTTTGGCTGAGTCATATAATTTTTCAAAGCGCTCTTTGTAGGAAAACAATTCATCGTCTGTAGAAAAAAGCGCGTAAGTCAACTTCTTCTCATCGGGAGAAACCTCACGGTTTTCCAATTGCCTGTACTTTTCAAGATCTTCTTCGGTGATTTCGTCTAAAATTCCATGTCCGAATATCTCCGAAGGAACCATAGCCGGCTTAATTAAGATTTTCTGCACTTCCGGTATCTGCATAGCGGTAAATCCACCCATGCTGGAACCAATTACCAAATCAACGTTATGCTCTTTTATAAAATTAACCGCACTCCGAATATTTTGTTTCATATTCTCAAATAAAAATAAATCATTTGAAAAACCGGGCAAAAAAACTGTGGCATTATCACCAAGCTTACGCTGTATTTCACTGCCGGTGATACTGTTAGCCCCTGAACCATAGCCGTGGATGTAGAGGATTTTGAGATGTCGTTTCATAAAATGGAAGTGAAGATTTATGAGGCAAATTTACATAAATTATTTTTATTGCAGAATGATAGTGCGACTCAATGGTACAGGCTTATAGACAAACTAACGGATGTAAGATAATCGGCAGGGTGATATAGTATTCAATTCGCGTAACTTGTTGAACTTGCAAAACAATTAGAATTTAACTTTTTCGGTTGACAAGGAGCATTGATCAAAACAGCGCTTTCCTTGTCTCAAATAGTATAGAAACAAGGAAAGTTGGCAGATGGATCTCGCATCTCGGTGTGCGGGAAAAGGAAAAATCGATAATGAAAAGTGTAGAAACCCGGCTAAATCTAAAACTTGCATTGCATCTCAACAGAAAAGCCTGACATTTTTTTTAATTGCTAATTACGAATTTCCTTTATCGAGCGTAGTGTCCATCTTCAAAAAATCTGAATTATGAATCGCATGAGTAATTTTTCAGCGTAGGTTAAAGAATAAAGGATTGACAGCCTAATTTAGCTTTTATATGTTTCACACATGACGAGTTAACTTTCGCTCTATGGTTTTGTACAAAGTATGGAGCGTGCTTGTGGCATACTAACCAACCCAATAATGCTCAAAATTTGAAAGCCACACCGGCTTTCAGTATGGAGGCGCCGTAACCTAACTCGGCGAAAGCACCCATACTGTTCGTAAAGAACCAGCGGCTACCCACAAAAAAGGCAAATCCCATTCCGCTGCCGTAAGAGTTAGGGTTCATGTACGATTCTCCGGAAGCTTTATAGCTCACTAAGTTGTAGCCGAGCATCAGACCTGCATACGGGTCAAGCTTAGGAACGGAAGTAAATCCATTGTAATGGTACACGCCTCGCACACCCAATACGGTAAAATTCCATTTTTGCGTATAGCTGCCATCTTGATACTTATAGCCCACATTTTCGACAAATCCTCCTAAGCTGATGACACCCGGACCAGCATCCGCCATTCCGTATTCTGCTGAAAGATTAATGGCAGGACGTCCATTTCCTAACCCGCTCCAAGCCGTTCCAACTCCTATCCCTAAGTTTACGCCAATAGTTCCTTTTTGAAATTGTTGTGCTGAAAGCGGCATCAATGCCATGATTGCTAAAAAGGCAAAAAAGATTGTTGTTTTTATTGTTTTCATAGTTTTATAGTTAAATCTTAAATTGTTGTTTTTATTTTATGTTTAATACTTCGTGAAAGTGGCTTCGCTGATAATGGCTTCGCCGATTGAGCTTCGCTGATAATGGCTTCGCTGATAGAGCTTCGCTGATAGTGGCTTTGCCGATAGAGCTTTGCCGATAGAGCTTCGCTGATAGAGGCTTCGCCGATAGAGCTTCGCTGATAATGGCTACGCCGATAGAGCTTTGCTGATAATGGCTACGCCGATAGAGCTGCGCTGATAGTGGCTCCGCTGATAATGACTTCGTCGATAGAGCTGCGCTGATAGTGGCTACGCCGATAAAAATATGCTGAAATTATCACGAACGTAGTGAGTACTACCGCTGTTATTTCTCTAATTAGCAGGTCTATACGAGTAATTTGTCTGCCCGACAACAACATCCGACCCGGTATTATACTTCAATTGCTTGGTAGGATATCCCTGTTTGTTGTAGGTGTATTTGAAGGTATAGTCGTGGTTTCCAGCCGGTGAGACTAATTGTTCTCGAAGCACATTGTTATTAGAAGGTATCCAATGCAGCGCGCCGCCGTATAATCCGGCTGACGGATTGTTGTCATGCTCGCTCATTGTAAAAACAGAGTGTATTTTTCCATTCAGACCAAATGATAGTGACGTTAAGTTCTTTTTATTATACACATACTCTTCCGTTGTAATATATTTTTCCTCTTCATCAGTTCTCGGTATATTAGTTACTACCAATTTATTGTCGGAGAAAACATATTTCGAATCCACAATGTAGTTTTCTTCTTTATTATAAACAGTAGCCACCTTTGAGATTGGTTTACCATCTTTACCGTAGGTGAAATCCTCGCGAAGCGAAATTCTTCCGTTCATTTCTTTGGCTAAGATTGTAGATACATGCCCATTCCCGTTGTATTTATACTCTATAATTGTTCCCGCACTGTGCACATTCCGTGTTAATCTGTTTTTGCTGTCGTATTCAAATGTGATAGTGTTTTCTCCCACCATTTCCATTACGGTCATTAACAGCACTTCGGAATTTCCGGAACCCGAACCTGAGCCCGGTCCTGTTGCGGGTATGCTGTCATTTTCTTCGTCATTGTTTAATCGCGGTTCTTCATTCCCGCAAGATGCTATGGCTAAGGTTATTACTGCCAAAAACATAAAATTCAGATACTTTTTCATTGTTGTAATATTTTTTTAGTGTTAATAATATGTTTTATATATCAGTTACAGTTTTTTTACTTTTTGCTTAATGCCCCCTTCCCCTGTCGGGACTTCCCCAAGGGGAAAGACAGTACGCTAAGATTTGCGACTAAATTAACTTTTTGCACCTGCCAAAAGTCCCCCCTGGGGGATTTAGGAGGTAGGGGGCTTTTTTTTCATTTCTTTTTTGATATGTTACAAAATTACAAGAACAAGGAGGCGAAAAACACCCCCAAAAAGGGGTATTTGTCAAAAACTGCATTTATTTTACTGGAATGTATTTGTAGCTGTGTTTTGCAACGACCAATTTGGTTTTCAAATCGAAGACTTCGGCTGTGACAGGACAACCGGCTTCATTATAGGTGTAACTCCAGGTTTGCTCCTCTACAGTAGGATGGTTTATTGTCACGGAAGTTCGTTTGAGCAAACGAGCATTGTTAGCCGAACCTTCTTTCCAAAACCGGGGATTTTTGGTGTAGCGAAATACTTTGTCATCGTAATTGTTGTATTCATCAACTATCATCAAAAGGGACGGATCGCCGAATTCCTTTTTCAACAAGTTTCGGTTGCTGTCGAAAGTGTACGTGTAAACTATTTGTTCAGAATCTTTTATCACCGTTTCTTTCATAATATTGCCCGCGTACGTATATTGAACCTGAGAAGTTTCACCGAGGACTTTATTCTCCCAAACTCCTGAGATCGGCTCCTTGTCGGAGTTGTAGGTGTATTTTTCAGTTAACAAAACTTGATCTCCATCTTTAATCTCCACAAGCGTCAAAAGCCCTTGCGCGTTGTAAGTATAGTGCTCTGTAACCTTAAGCTCGGGCGATAAATATTTCGTTTTTTCTACCATTCGGTGCTTATCATCATACTTAAATGTAAACACCAACTGTCCATTCTTCTTTTCTTCCGTAATCAGCCATATTTCTTCTTTCGTATCACCGTCGTTGTCATTGCCATCGCCGTTACCATCGTCATTCCCATCATCATTTCCATCGTCATTGTCATCGTTGTCGTCAACTCCAACACCATTTTCAATGTCAGGTTCGTTTATATCCATATTTTTACTGCAAGAAGCAAATGCCGTAACTAACACGACTAACGCTAAAATATTCAAATACTTTTTCATAACTAAATCATTTTTAAATTGTAAGTAAAATAAATGCAAACAATAATGAACTAATGTTGTTTTTTTATCAGAAGACTTTCATGTCATTATTCATTTGCAAAATTATAGGCACAACGAAGCGAAAAATACCCCCAAAAAGGGGTATTTACTGCCAACCGTTTGATGCTAACTTTGTAATGTGAGAAAAATAGTATTTTCCGCAATTGTATATAAATCTAAATATCAGTAAGTTATGAGAAAAGTCCTTCGGTATTATACAACTGTTTTACTTGGAATAATATTTTTTCTGCCTGTGAAATTAAATTCTCAGAATTTAGATTCGCTTGAAAATTTACTTATAGGGAAAAAACTTTCTGTGGCTGATGAAATAAGGATATATGATGACCTGAGCTGGTTCTATCAAAACAGCAACATGCGGAAAGCAGTAGATCACGGTTTCGCGGGATTAAAATTAGCCCAGCGGGAAGGTGATAAGCAAATGGAAGCCACCTTTTACCGCAATATCGGCGTGGCGTATTATATGGCATCGATGAATGATTCTGCCAAAATCAACTTGGATCAATCGCTCAGAATTGTAGAAAAGATCAATGATACCAGCTTAGCGGCTGCGCTTAATGTGGCTTACGGCAATATTTCTCGAGTTCAAAGCCGTTACAACGATGCCCTGCGACATTACTTGAAGGCGGCAGAAATTTTGGAGCAACGAAAAGAATCCCACCGTTTAGGAGCAGTTTATCTGAATATCGGCGGTATTTATCAGATTATGAGAAATTTTAACCAAGCGCTTGGCTATTTTGAGAAAGCTAAAGTGATTGCAGAAGAGACCGGCAATTCCGAATTGCTGGCGGATATTTATGTTTCATTAAGCGACAGGGAATTATATCACGGTGAAGTTAAAGCGCAATCATTGTACTATGGCGAAGAAGCTTTAAAAATATACAAGGAGATTGGAAATACCTACAAAGAATATTACACGCTGCTCTTGCTTTCAAAAGTTTACTATCACCATCAAGATTATACGAAAGCATTCGCACTGGCGCAGGAAGTATTGGAAAAGACGAAAAATCTTGGTTTTCCCACCTTGGCAAGCAACGCGTATATCCACATTTCGAACATTCATTACCGCCAAGGTCGATATGCCGAGTCGGCAGAAGCTGCTAAGCAGGCGCTCGAGGTGGATACCACAGATACCAACATTACGAAAAATGCTTATTCAAATTTACTCCGGTCGAATGCTTTTCTGGGTAAACCGGCACTGACCGAGCATTTTTTAGAGCGATACGGGGAAGCGTTGGATAAGTTTTCTAACAAGGAATTTCAAAATTCGCTTTCGGAAATGGAGGTAAAATATGAAACCGAAAAGAAAGAGTTGCGTATCAATTCATTAGAAAAAGAACGGGTGCTTTACGGCATTATTTTCGGTGTGAGTTTTTTGGGAATTGCCATTTTATTAGGTGCGCTTTACCTGCGTCAGCGGGCTAAAAAACAGCTTGCCGAGCAAAAAGTCATTCAACTTGAACAAGAAAAACAATTAGTAGCCACGCAAGCCGTACTCGACGGCGAAACTGCCGAGCGTACGCGTCTTGCACGTGATCTGCACGACGGGTTAGGCGGTATGCTTTCGGCTGTAAAACTTAATTTATTTGATATGAAAAATGGGGTAATAATAGAAGCGGAAGATGTGTTGCGCTTCAATAAAGTGATGGATATGTTAGACAATTCCATGCAGGAACTCCGGCGGGTGGCACACAACATGATGCCTGAATCATTGTCGCGGTACGGACTGAAAGTGGCTTTGGAAGACTTCTGCAACAACATCAGGCATGTCAATTTCCATTTCTTCGGCGAAGATAAAAGGTTGGAACAAAAGACGGAAGCTACGCTTTATCGAGCTGTGATTGAGTTAGTTAATAACGCTATTAAGCATTCCGAAGCCGAAACCATCAACGTGCAGCTTGTGCAGCAGCCGGAAAGCATTTCCATCAATGTGCAGGATGACGGCAAAGGTTTTGACCTGAACGAAGAAACGAAAGGTACGGGATTAATCAACATCAAAAACCGGATAAAATCTGCCGGTGGAACGATTGATGTGTTCTCATCGGCCGTCAAAGGGACGGAAGTTGCCATAGGAATGAACGTAAAGCAGACTTAAACATGGACAAAATCAAACTACTTATCGTGGACGATCACCGCATCTTGGTGGACGGGCTGAAAAATCTGTTCGAAAATTCTGAAACAGTGTACGTTACAGGCATTGCTTACACGGGCAAGGAGTGCCGCCTTGCCTTGCAGAAAGAGTTGCCGGATGTGATTTTGTTAGATATCAATCTGCCGGATGCGAGCGGCATTGACCTTTGCAAGGAAATCAAAGAAAAATACAGCGAAGTTAAAATCGTGGCGTTGTCGAGCTTTAACGAATATGCCATTGTGCGGCGAATGATGGAAAACGGCGCTTCGGGCTATGTGGTGAAAAACGCTATGCCCGAGGAAATCATGATGAGCATAGAATCCGTGATGAACGATGAAACGTTTCTTTGCGAAGAGATAGACCTGCTGATGCGGAAACGCTCGCACAGCCCCGTATGGCTCACGCCACGCGAAAAAGAACTGCTGAAGCATATCACCGAAGGATATACCAACGCTGAAATAGCCGAAAAGATGTTTCTCGGCGTAGAAACCATCAACAGCTACCGAAAAAACCTGCTGATAAAGCTGAATGCAAAAAATACAGCTGTGCTCGTTCGGATGGCGTTGGAAGAGAAATTGGTGTGAGTGGTGAGACTGCCGCTAATGCTGCAGAAGTTTTCCATTGTTTTTTTGGACCTAATAAGTCTGAAATATAATTTCTCCCACAAAAATACACAATTTCCCCCAACTTCAAACCCATTCTCAATAAATCACAAGCACAAAAAAACTTCCCGACCGAAATCTCTTTTCAATCGAGAAGTTCTTAAAAATAAGCTTACCCATCGGGAAAGTTTGGAAATGCTTTATTTCACTTCTTCAAAGTATTTACACAAACATTTTCTATCAATCGAAAAGCCGTAATCAATGAAAAATCAAAAAAGCTTCGCTGTTGCCGTTATCAACCAATTCTTTCTGCACCCGATACACACCTCGACTGAAACGATTGACATAACTCAACACTTTTATTGCTTCTGCAATAAAGGGATTTAGATAATCGTTCATGTTTGAGAAATTAGCAGGACTAACTTTTATTTTTCATGTATTGCTTTAACTACTCAAATCATATAAATAAGAAAATAACTACACTTTTGCTTTGCTTTTATGTTTGTTTAGAAGACTTTTAAACTCAGTGTCTGCACTTATTTTGTCAATAATAGTCTTTGCGACTCTTTCTATTTCTTTACCTTCAGAATAGTCTGCAGAACAGACGAAGTTCACCCTATCTTCGCTAATCAGTTTTTCTGATGTCTTTTTTTTCTTTCTATCGTTTGGTTTATAAACAGCTATAGAGTGTCCTCCTTGTTGTTTGACAAGCTTCATACATGGAATATCAGTTTCTCCATCGCCAAAATAAATCATATTAGAAAAGGGAACCACTCTCTCTTCTTCAGGTATGTATTCATTTATTTTTTTAGATTCGTAAATGCTATCGATTCCTTTGTTTATTTTAAATAAGAATTGTGTCTTGTTTGTGAAATTTACCGACACCGCAGGCCAAACAGCTTTGCCATCAACATCATATAAATATGAACACGCAAATATTTTCTTGAATTTTTTAGCAATTACTGTTCCTTCAATCATTTCTTGTAAACCGGAAGAATTAATGTAATGTTCTATTGTTACACCTTTAGTCTTACCGTAGCTTTTAATCCTATCAAACCAATCTACAACACCGTTAAAAAGCTCTACGGATTTGCCGAAATCTCTGAAACTTTCTTTTTTTAATGATACATCTTTGCTTGATGCTTTTTTCAACATCAAATGCATATAGGTCAAAACCTGATCCGCATCATTACTTTCTGCTAAATTCGAGTTTTCACGCCAAAATTCATCTTTGTTTGCTCCAATAGCTTGCATAAAAGCAAACTCTTGCATATTCCCGGGTGACAATGTCCCGTCAAAATCATAAATAAGTGCTACAACAGTTTTATTTTTTTTCGCCATAATTATAAATGCTTTTTTTTTAATCTTCGTTCTCAAAAACCATAGAGTAGTCTGTCGGGCTTACCACCGTATCAAACAACCCAATTTCTTCCCCTGCATGCTTATTTATGCCTGTATACTCAAGGCTTGAATCTTCATAGCGTTTGAACTTATAGACAGCATCATTCATCAGGGCGAAATTAAACACTCCCAGGCTTACCAATAACTCAAAATCATCAACATTTAAGCCGGTAACTTTTTTGAAAAGAGCCGGTTCCAACTGGGTTATAACATCTTTCAACGCACGTTCCCTAAAATCGGTCAGATACATAAATATGGGAATCCGAGTAGCAAATTTGATGAGTTTTTCCTGAATTTGTTTCCGCAGGCTTTTGTATTCCTTCTCTTCGGCTGTCAGTTCTTTTTTCTCTTGTTTAGTAAGTTCTTCCTCGTTAGCTTCTTTCTTTGCTTTTTTAACAGCTTCCGATTTGTTGATAATTGTCTCAATGTCTTGATTAAGGTTTCTAAATCCTTCAATGTTCATCAAGGCACTCATGGCTTCCTTGTTTGCCATAAGTCGAGCGAGTGTGCTGTTGTCCACATTCACGAGCAAAGCACTTTCCCACCGCCTTGCCAAAAGTGTTGCAGTTGTTCCACTCATTGCCATGTCCAATATCCCCGCCGCATCAATCTGTTTCATTGAACTACCATCGTAAGCTAATACAGGCAGAAAGTTAATAAACTCTGCTACCTTCGCTTCGGGGTTAGACTCATCCACATTGAGCCTGCAACTGTAATCTGCAATTTGACGCAAAGCACGATCGGGAGCAAAGTCAAACACATAACACTCATGTTTCAATATCTCTTGTTTGTTAGGTGAAAGACTGTCAGGATTATTTATAACCCATGGGGATTGAACACGAAACGCTGCTTGAAAATAGGTTTCGGGGCTTGATGAATTACGAAGCATAAAAATACCTGTCCAAGGCTTTACGGTAACACCTGTTGTGAGTTTTCCACACGAAAGTGTAATGGTTTTTGTTTCTAATGGATTGTCTGTCATCGCATCCTCTACAGGTGGTAAAGCGTGAACACCGATACCCGCACTTGCTCCCGCCGCTACTACTACCTCGTAATCGTGATAAAACTTATTTTGCCTTTGTTTCAATAGGTTTGCCATGGCATGACAAGAAGCTACCGTAGGTAAAAACCAAAAAGTATGATTCAATACTTTTAATAAGGGCGCATGTGAGAAAGGTAAGGGCGGTTTCTTTGCTCCCATTTTCAGGTTATCGACAGTAGTCTCGCTAAACGAACCACGTATTAGATCCAACCACTTCTGAACCTCATCTTCATACCTAAATCGGGCAGTTCTTCTTTCACCCTCGGCTGAAAAGAAAACATTCAAATCAAATTCGTTAAATTCACCCTCCATAGCAATTTGACGAATAGTGTCCGGCAGTTGGTAAGTGAGCATCACCATACGAGGCAAAGAAGCATAAGGATTGTTCTCTCCCTCCCATTCTGTTTTGGCTCTCTGCTCGTCTGAGTAAGTCCAGTTGAATATCTGTTCTTCAATAAACTCCCCCGAAGCAATCGCACGAAAAGGCGTACCCGATAAATAGAGGTAATGGTTGGTTGTAATGGGCATTATATCTTCATCGAAATAATCCATTCCTTCGCCTTCGGCAAAAGCAATTTCTTTCTTACTTTCAGCTTCAAAGAGTTCTTTGGCATTTTCTCGCCAAGCGCCGTAATGATATTCGTCAAAAATCACGCAATCCCAATTGGTGGCGTGTACCCATTCGTTGCGAGGCTTAATTCCGCCTGCTTCATTTTTACCTAAATAATCTTGAAAAGAACCAAAACAAACGATTGGTTTTTTGGGGTCTGCATCTTCAAATGTCAAACCATCGCGAGAGATAAATTGCCATCCTTCAAAATCGACGTGTGTAAGCAAATCTTCTTCCCAAGCGCTTTGCACGGCAGGTTTAAATGTAAGCACTAACACCTTAGTCCATCCCATTTCTTTTGCCAATTGATACGATGCGAATGTTTTTCCGAAACGCATTTTGGCGTTCCAAAGGAAGTGAGGAGTTCTGTCTTTGTTTTCTTTCTTGAAACTTTTGAAATAGGCAATGGTCTTGTCAACGGCTGCTTCCTGCTCGGGTCGCATACCGA
>JAAYIT010000139.1 GCA_012523295.1 Porphyromonadaceae bacterium
CGCCAATTTTGCATTAAGCGAGGGCAGAGCCAAGCTTGCTTGAGCTATGCCGAGCATTTGCAAAATCAACGAAGATAATTTTTTGAGTGAGGCGGGCGGAGTCTTGACTTTTTTTGCTTCGTTTTTTGTGTCAAGACAAAAAATGAAGTGGGGTTTGGGGCAAAGCCCCAGCTTGCTTAATTCCTCTGATAATCAGCAAATCTTTTTTCAAAAGCAGCTTTACAGCCGGCTGTGACAACTTGCGAAAGTCAAAAATACTTATTTTCCTTACCAAAATATTTCCGTAACTTTGCACACGAAAAATGACTTGTGATGAAAAGAATACTTCTCGCTGACAATCAGTATATTACCCGAGTAGGGATTCGGTCGCTTTTGGAAGAAATAGATGACACGGTAGTGCGTACGGTTTCTGCCAAAAGAGAATTGATTGAATTTTTACAGGATTTACCCGATACGTACGTCATTCTGGATTACACGTTGTTTGATTTTAGGAGTGTAGAGGAGCTTTATATTCTGAATGAGCGTTTCAAGGAAGCTAAATGGCTACTTTTTTCAGCAGAACTAAGTATTGATTTTATGCGTCAGATCTATTTTAATACGCCAAATTACAGCATTCTATATAAAGAAAGTCCGGAGCAGGAAATCAAAACAGCGCTCAACCAGTTTCTTCTTGGTCGGCGGTTTATTTGCACCATCGTTTCAAACGCGCTGCTGAGTAATCTTTATATTCAAAATTCCGAGAAGCAGAAAGCACAATTAACGAATACGGAACAGGAGATTTTAATCGATATCGCTTCAGGGAAAACAACAAAGGAAATAGCCGAAGCACGAAGTGTCAGTTCTCACACGGTAGTGAGTCATCGGAAGAATATTTTCAGAAAAATAGAAGTCAATAATGTCCACGAAGCTACAAAATACGCTGTAAGAGCCGGTTTGATAGATTTGTCGGATTATTTTATTTAAGTGAATACGAATTACCCGTATTACCCGTATTTACACGTAAACCTATACCTTTTAACCATTTTAAGAAATTGAACATAGCGACATTAATATCAGGTGGAGTTGACAGCTCAGTGGTAGTGCACTTGCAGAAGGAGCAAGGGATTACTCCTACTTTATTTTACATCAAAATCGGGCATGATGACGATGAACTGCTGCATTGCTCTTCTGAAGAGGATATTGAAATGGCAACGCTGATTGCACATCGCTATGGTTGTAAGCTCGAGATTGTTGATTTACACAAGGAGTATTGGGATACTGTGGTGGCTTATACTATCGAAAAAGTAAAAAAAGGGCTGACACCAAATCCCGATGTAATGTGTAATAAGCTGATTAAATTCGGTGTGTTTGAACAACGGGTCGGAAAAGATTTTGACAAAACAGCTACCGGGCATTACGCCACTACAATTGAAGAAAACGGAAAAATTTATCTCGGTACAGCCAAAGATGCATTGAAAGATCAGACGGATTTTTTGGCACAAATCAATACGCTTCAGGTATCGAAATTGATGTTCCCGATCGGACATATGATGAAAAGCGAAGTGAGAGATATCGCTGTAAGAGCGAAACTTCCGACTGCAAAACGTGGCGACAGTCAGGGAATTTGTTTTCTGGGGAAAGTAAATTACAATGACTTTATTCGACGCTATTTAGGAGAGAAAAAAGGACCGATTGTAGAATTAGAAACAGGAAAAATACTTGGACAGCACAACGGTTATTGGTTTCATACCGTAGGACAACGAAAAGGATTGGGACTTTCAGGCGGACCATGGTATGCTATCCGCAAAGATGTGGAAGCCAACATAGTATATGCCTCAAAAGGATATGATGCGGAAGCGGCGTATGGGAAGGAATTCTCTATGGATAATTTTCATTTTATTACTGAAAATCCATGGATTGGGATAGAAAATGGAACCGAAATCACCTTTAAAATCCGTCATACGCCTGAATTTACCAAAGGTAGAATCTTCAAAAAAGCTTCAGGATATCACGTGATTTCGGAAGAAAAACTCCAAGGTATCGCGCCCGGTCAATTTGGTGTCATCTATGACCGCGATTCACGCATATGCATTGGAAGCGGCGAAATAACTTGTTAGTCGTTCAGCGCCGTTCACAACTGAACGATTCTATTTTTATTTTCAATTCGCAAAAAGACATCAAGGAAACTTTCATCCCTTGTCAGGTTTAGTTTTTTCCTTAATCGATACCTGCCCGTTTCCACTCCCCGTAGTGAAATATTCATCAGTGAAGAGATTTCTTTGGATGATTTGTTGAGTCGGATGTAGGCGCACAGTTTCAATTCGGTAGGGGTTAAGTTCGGGAACTCACTTTTCAATGATTTGAAAAAGTTGCGATGAATTTCATTGAAATAAAACTCAAAAACCTCCCAGTCCTTTTCTGTATTTAGATTCGATTCGATTAGCGAAGATATCTTTCTGATGTGTCTGTTTCTGTATTCGATGTTGGTCTCGCTTTTGAGCGATGACAGCGAGTCCTTTATTTTCATCAGGAATTCGTTCTTTTGAATGGTACTTCTCGTAGCATTCACTATATCTTGTTCCCGTAGCTGAATCCTGTTTTTTAAGTGCTCCTGCTCAATTTGCATGATTTCTTTTTCGTGGTTCAGTCTGTCTATTTTTTGTTGTTGCTCCAATTCCTGAATTTCTTTTTGTTTTTGTCGGCGAATCAGTTCCTCTTTTTTCTGGTAAGACTTTGAAATCTGCCTGAAGATTAAATACAGTATGCCCAAGACGACTACAAAGTAAAAAACATACGCCCAAGTAGTCCGATAGAAAGGTGGGAGGATGGTAAAACTGTAGGAGGCAACCGCACTTCTATCACCGAATTGGTTTTCAGCAAATACTTCAAATCGGTAAACTCCCTCGAATAAGTTGACATATTCTTTAAATTCTTCTTTTGTCGAAGAAAAGTTTTTATTCAAACCCACCAAGCGGTATTGATACGTTAGGCTTCCCCGGTGGTCGTTCGTGGCAAACCGGAGGCGGATGCTGTTGTGATTGTATTTCAGCGTGTTATTTTCCAAAAAACGATAACTTGCCGAGTCCAGCTCTTTGTATTCTATCTGTGAAATGTATGTTTTAAGAGAAAATGTATCGGTTTTTGACTTGTAAGAGTCGTTGAATCCCGTAAAGCCCTCGTATGAGTTCAGGATATAGTTTCCGTCGAATTTCGAGTACCGATCGGTAATGTTCGGACGTAAGAAAGGTTTCAACGCCTGCATGTGCAACATGCTCAGATGAGGCGTATGCAGGTTTTTTTCAAACTGTCTGCTGTCAAGCTTGAACAACGCATTAATCGTTTCTTCTGTGGTTAGATTCTTGGGGAAATTGGCGCTTTCGAGCTTATCAGTATGGTGATTGAATGTGAAGAATTCATTTTTGTGGTAAAAGAACAAGGTGTCTTTCAGAAACAAGATTGCATTGTTGTCATCCGCGTAGTCAAACCGGCGGTAGTCAGCCATTGAATACTTTGTGGAATCAATGCTAAAGCGTGTAAACCCTTGAGCATCAGGATACCAAAAATGACCTCGGTTGTCACCGGTAATCTTGAATGGGATTACTTCCCGGGTGTTAATTTTTTCGACAAACTCCAATCTGTCGTCCTTCGTCAGCTTAAACAGCTGAAGACCGCGGTACGATATGATCAAGAAATAGGAAGAAGAACCGTTTAATCGGTTGATGGAAAAAATACCCCTGTGGCTGTCAATCAGTTCGGCAGTATTTCCCTTTACTTTGTACAAACCGTTGTGGTGCCCGCAATAGACGCTGTTTCCTATCCTGTAAAGGCTCCAAACCTGTCCTTGCGTTTTGGGTATGAGGTGGATGTCCGGTGAACTACCGATGCTGTAAAACAACCCTTGGTTGGTGCCCCAATAATTGTAAAGTCCGTCATTGATAAATGCATATCCCGTTCCTATTTCTTTCGTAAATCTAAAAAGAGAAAGCGGGGTATCGAAGTGGATAATGCCGATTCCGTTGTCTAATCCGGCCCATAAATCTTTCGTGAAATCTGCATACAGGCTCAGAACGGTGTTATTTCTTAGTCCGGTTCCTCTACACAGATGCTTTTCGACTTCGAAATCGCTGTTCAGCACATAGATTCCGTCTAATACTGTGCCTATAATCAGTTGGTTGTCAAGTTTCAGCGAGCAATAAATCTGAGCGTTTTCAAGTGTTTTTTGTATCGGTCTCGGAATTTTCTTTAATTTTTTGTTTATCAATTCCAATATCCCGTCCGAAAGGGTAAAGAAGTAGTATTCGCCATTTATTGTTTCTACGTTTCGTATGGTGATGTTTTTGATTGACTCGGCATCTGTCCAAATTTCTTTCACCGACAGTTCTTTGTCTAAAATTACGATGCCTTGCCCGCATATTTGAGCAAGAATCGAATTGTTGAGTTTCTTTGAAAAGATTACTTCGTTGTAAATTTTTCGATCTACAAGCTGATCGGAATAAAGGTTGAATTTGAAAAATGAGTTGCCGCTTTGAAAAAAGACGTGGTCCTCTATGACAAATATTTTCCAAATCTCACCCCAGTCTTTTGTGATATTTTCAACCAACGAGTGATACATGTAATTTCCAAAGTCCGTTTTACGGAAATACCCGAATTCTTTGCCGCCTCCGACGTATATTTTATCATTATGGTATAAGACTGCTCTTACAATCTGAGAATTCATGTTGAAAAGCCGCCAATTTTTCCCATCCTTGACCAATAATCCTTGGTTATTTCCAAAAAACAATGCGCCGTCCGGCGATTGTGTTATTGCCCAGTTTTGTGAATCGGCGAAGTAATCTTCCGGAGAATAATTGTCCATAAAACTGACCAAAGACAAGTTTTGACTTTTTGCGCAAAAGAATAAAAGAGTAAATAGCAGAATTAAGTAATTTTGTTTCATGGCTTGAAAGGCGTTATTTTAACATTTATTGCAAAAATAGTCAACTCTTTCTCAATTACAAACAAAAATCTATTTTTTTACATGAATGAAGTGTTAATAATGCTACGCTATAGAGTTAATCTTTAATAAATTGTATGGTTGAAAAGCGTATTTTCATAGAGTTTAATTCTAATTATAGGGCATCATTAAGCTTTTTGACCGAGATAGCGAATAAAAGTGTATTCTTTTGATGTCGTAATAAAAAATGACAGATGACGTATTTTTGAAGTAGTGTTTTTTTGGAAAGTAAAAGTTTATTGAGTTATTTTGTGCTGTAATCAATTAATAAAAATCTATATGAAAGACAAAAAAGTTTTAATTTTATTTTTCGTACTTCTCTTATTTAGTTATTCGTGCGAACAGGAACGGATAACTTATTACGAAAATAAAAACAACACCGAAGAAAGTATTTATCAAATACTGAAGAAGGACGGGCGCTTTACATATTACATCAAAGCATTAGACTTGACGGAGTTTGCCGCGTTGCTTGACAATACGGGGTCTTTTACGGCATTTCCGCCTACCGATGATGCTTTCACGGCCTACCTGAGTGAGCGCTCAAAAAGTTTTGAATCTCTCAGTAAAGAGGAGCTGAGGGAGATTGTTGCGTATAGTTTTACAGATTTTGCACTCCCCTCACAGTATTTGACTACCAAATCGGAATGGGGCTTTTGGTCGCGTGAAAATAATGCATTCAGAAAAAAAACTCGGTATTCTGTTCCTGTTTACGATGAAGATGTTTACAAAGTAATTAGTGAACCCAAATACCTGCTTCTATTTACCAACGATTATTTCAGCGCCGTTGGCGGTTCGGGTAAAGAAGCAGAAACGTATAACTATTTCTACCCCAATACCGCTTGGAATAAGAATAGTTTAGGGGTGAATGTGGTAAACGCCAATGTGGTCGAAGCAGATATTCCGGCAAAAAACGGCTTTATATATATTGTAGATAAAGTCTTGACACCACCTGCCAATATTGCTGAAATCATCTCAGAAAAACCTCAGTACAATGAATTTGGAGGACTCTTTCAGAAATTCAAAGAATTTGTCTTTTCCCAGTCTGAAACCGAAAGACGCAACAGCAGTGTTGATCTCTACTTTAAGAAATTGACCGGAAGCATGCCTCGAGAACTCAATACGCCTGTAGCCGAATTGGAAGTGGATATTAACGAAGAGAACGTTCGTGGGAGCTACACCATGCAGGCGCCCACTTATTCATCGCACACCATTTTTGTGCCGAGCAATGCCGCACTTGCAGCACATCTGAATAAATATACCGGCGAGCCGTCTCGTCCGGCGCTCCGCCACCTGCTCAATGGACACCTTATCAAAGAACTGATTCAGTATCCTTACCACCTGAAAGCCGACAAAGGACCTTATAAATATTTATTTGACGGAGGCAAAGTTACCGGTGGCGAGTTAGCAAGCAACGGCGCCATCTATTATGTGAATGAAGTGGTAGAGTCCAATGTATTCAAAGGGGTAGCCGGTCCCATTTTCTTTAATAATAATTATTCTACCCTGATGTATGCCCTCGAAAAGTCGAACCAGACGCTTCAATTGTCAGACGGCACATCCATTTTCCACTTATTGGTGCTCGACAATGCCTATTTTGAAGCAGAAAAAATCACTTATGAGCCGTCTTTAGATGTGTTTTATAAAGACGGGAAAGTTTGGTCAGATGTAGATGGTCCCAAAGCGACTTCTAAAGATAAAGTGGCAGAATTCGTCAATCAACTGATTGTTAAAGGAGCGCTTAAAGGTGGATTTGGCAAAGCCTCTACCGGCGAATACTTTTACTTTGACGATGCAAACAAAAAAATCATATCAGACAATCAGACGATAGACTATACTGAAAGCTATACATCAGCTGACGGGACGGGAAAAGGATTCTATATAGATAAAATTTTCGCACCACAACAGCAGTACGATGCTTTCTTCAATGAAAGCTATAAGAAATTTAGAAATCTGCTCAATTTGGCAAATATCTTATTGTATGAGGACTATACCGTTTTCGTACTGCCCGATTCCGAAATTAACTACGATACCCCTCCATTTGATATGATCGGGGCTGACGGGAAATTGAAGGGGGAAAATGCCGTCCAAAGATTGCTTGAAGTTGTCAATCAGTATATTGTACCTGATCCGCTGTTTACGAAAGATGCCGATGCCCATAAAACGCATAATACCAAAAATGAGTTAGCTCCCATCCAATTCCAAGAAACACAGATTATAGATAAGAATGGAAATGCCATAACGATTACAAAACCTGACATTACAAAATCGGGCGTAATCATCCATGAAATAAACAGCCTGATAAATAATTAGAGGTTATAAATGAAAGAATAAAAATTCACCACATGAAACAAGCATGAATGCAGACATTCAAATAGAAAGAGTGAAGCTACAACATGCGCGTTCCATATGACCTTTATAAAATAACTATTATCATATGAAACAGCCATTTAAGATAAAGCTTAAACCCAAGAAAATGGTTAATGGCGTGTTCCATACGTCCTTAATGTAAAAAATAGAATATAATCGTATGAAACTAATACATTTTAGATATTATATCATTGGTTTTTTCCTGCTATGCTATATAGGTGTGAATGCACAGTACGTCATACAAGGGGTGATAAAAGACGCCGCAGACCAAGAGCCATTGATTGGTGCAACCATAGCAGAGGTTGACAAAGAGAACCGTTTTATTGCCGGCACGTCCAGTGATGCTGATGGTCGATTCCAATTCAGGGTGTCGTCTCCAAACGCTTCATTGCGGGTGTCCTACATAGGATATGTTTCGAAGGATATTAAACTCAAAGGAGAAAAAACGTTGGAAGTGCTTCTTGAGTCGGATACGCGGCAGATGGAAGAGGTGGTAGTAATTGCGCAGGCACGAACTACCAATAGCATGATGCCCATTGCCGAGCGTGATTTATCCACGGCAGTAGGAAAACTTGATGCCGCTCAATTGGCCGAAGTGCCCGTAACATCCGTTGGAGAGATGCTTCAGGGACGGATAAGCGGTGTGGACATCACATCCATTTCCGGTGACCCCGGCTCGGGGGTAAGCATCCGTATCCGCGGTACCAGCTCGCTGAGTACCAACTCGGAGCCGCTGATAGTGGTAGATGGTATTCCGTATGAAACCAAAATTGACACGCGGGTAAATTTTGCTACGGCTACACAGGAAGATTTCGGAGCCATGCTCGATATTTCGCCCGCTGACATCGAAAGCATCGAAGTACTGAAAGATGCCGCCGCCGCTGCCGTATGGGGTGCGCAAGGTGCAAACGGTGTGCTCGTAATAACTACTAAGCGCGGTACCAAAGGAAGAACCCAATTCAGCTACGACACAAAACTCTCCACTGTAGGAGAGCCTAAGTCTGTACCCATGCTGAGCGGGTATGAGTATGCCATGTTGCAGACCGAAGCATTGTTCAATGCGCAGGGCGTGGTAAACATTCCCAAAGAAATAGCTTACGACTCCGAATGGTTCAATTACCATAATTACGCGCAAAACACAGATTGGATAGGCGCGCTGACACAGCGTTCGTTCTCCCAAGAACACAACTTTTCGCTCACAGGAGGTGGCGAGAAAGCCCGGTACAGAACTTCGGTTTCCTTCCTTGATCAGCGCGGTACGACCATCAACACGGGGCTGAAACGGATTGCCACCCGATTTAATATGGACTACGACCTTTCGGACAGAATCCGCTTCTCGGCCGACATTTCCTATACCAACATGAATGCCGACAGAAGTTACAGCGACAACATCCGCCAGATGGCTTACCGAAAAGCGCCCAACATGGGAATTTATGAAATGGACGCTAACGGAAATCGCACCGGAAAATACTTCGCACCCGAAATGAGCTATCAAGGCACCGGGTATGACTTCTATAATCCGGTGGCATTAGCCAAAGACGGGATGAACAAAGAAAGAACCAACCGCGTAATAGCCAAGTTCTTTTTGCGCTACTACTTTATTCCCGAAATTCTTTACTGGTCGTCGGATGCGGCGTTCGACTTTATGGACAACAACGCCCGCCGATTTTTCCCGCAATCAGCCTCCGGAGCCGATTGGCAAAGCGGAAACATGAACCGGATGACCGAAAGCGACCGCGAAGGTTCTACCATTCAGACATTCAACAAACTTATATTCACTCCTAAAATCAACGAAGACCACAGAATAACATCGCTGCTGAACTTTTCGACCTACGACAAATCGAGCGTATCGATGGCTCAAAGCGGTACCAATACGTCTGTGTACACTATTTCGCAAGTCTCCGACGCCATGAGGCTGTTGAGCTTGTCATCGGCGAAAAGTAAAATCAGAACCGTATCGCTGTTGGGGAATGTAAACTACGTTATGTTCGACCGGTACATTATTACAGCCGGACTTCGTTTGGACGGCGATTCCCGTTTCGGTACCGCTTCGCGATGGGGGTTGTTTCCTGCCATTTCGGGCGCGTGGAGGCTCTCTTCCGAACCGTTTACAGAAAATTGGACCTGGATGAACGACTTCAAAATAAAAGCCAGTTACGGAGAGAACGGAACTCCGCCGAACACGGCTTACGGACATTTCAGCAGATACGGAGCTTCCGGTACGTACGACGATATCGGTTCCATCGTTCCGCTGAATATACAACTTGATAATTTGAAATGGGAAACAGTAATCCAATCCAACCTTGGAGTTGATTTTGCATTCTTGAACAACAAACTATCCGGATCATTCGACTTGTACAACAAACGGACGAAAGACGTTATCTTCGTCAACGTGAGTATTCCGTCATCGTCCGGTTACACTACCCTCACGGCACAAAACTGGGGAACCATTGACAACAAAGGATGGGAGCTGAATCTCAATACTAATTTTTATAAAGAGAAAGATTGGGATGTGAATTTCAATTTCAACTTTGCTCAAAATAAAAACTACATTGTGGAGATTCCTGCCGGATACAACGACCAGCGATACACTTACAATAACGGTGAGTATGCTCGTCGGATAGCCGTAGGAAAGCCCATCGGCTCTATTTTCGGATACCGGTATTTAGGTGTGTATGCTACCGATCAGGATGCGCTTGTAAAAGATGCCAACGGAAACATTGTGTATAACTATGCCACCGGCGAACCGCTTGTGATGCGTTCAAAAAACGGCGCATCGTCTTTCGTAGGCGGAGCCGCCATATATGAAGACATTGACCACAACGGGGTGATTGACGAGCGCGACTTGGTGTATCTTGGAGACTCCAACCCATTGCTCACCGGCGGATTTGGACCCAATATACGCTGGAAAAACTTCATGCTAAACGCATTCTTCCACTTCAAATACGACTTTGATGTAGTAAACAACACCCGCATGCAGACTGAAAACATGTACACGCGCAACAATCAGAATACAGCCACACTGCGCCGTTGGAGAAGGCAGGGAGATAATACCGACATCCCTCGGGCATTACTCGGAAGAGGATACAACTGGCTCGGTTCCGACCGATTTGTGGAAGACGCTTCCTATCTACGTCTGAAAAACATTTCGCTGGCGTATTCACTGGATAGAGAATTGCTGAAAAAATACAACTTGAAATCAGTGAAACTGTATGTAACAGCCTACAACGTGTTCACTTGGACTAAGTATACGGGACAAGACCCCGAAATTTCTATCTACACAAGCAATCCTTTTGCCCTTGCCGTGGACAACTCAAGAACACCGCCCGGCAAAATGTTTACTTTCGGTCTAAATGTCTCATTCTAATGCCGTACAATGATATCAATTTTATGATACTAACACAATGCTCCATCTGCCTTTGGAGGACAGACAGGTTTTAAGGGGATGAGAGCTGATATAAATTTAATCTTATGAAACAGCCATATAAAAATAACCTTAACATGCAAGGAAATGATTAATGGCGTGTTCTCCCGATATATCGGGACAAGCTATGTGTCATTAATATAAAAAATAAATTTTAAACACATGAAAAACGGAAAAATCAAAACAATATCAATCAGCTTGTTTCTTGTAGGCATTTTCTCTCTAACGGGTTGTTCCGATTGGTTGAATCTGGAACCGGAAAATGACCTGATAAAAAAGGAATACTGGAAAACAGAAGGCGATGTAACGGCTACGCTTATCGGCGCATATAATTCGCTTACCGGTTGCGTGTCATTGTGTATGGCTTGGGGCGAGATAAGAGCCGAAATGGTTAGCGCGACACAAAAAACGTCTTCGACCTACAACAACGTAATGAATAATATCATTAACGATGAAACAGAATTAGCGCGTTGGAGTAATTTTTACAAAGTAATAAACTACGCCAACAACGTGATAAAATTCACACCCGAAGCGCTGAAAAACGACCCGAGCTTTACCGAAGAAAAAAGCAAACAACTGCTTGCTGAAGCTTATTTCTTGCGGAGTTTATCCTATTTCTATCTGATTCGTACATTTAGGGAAGTTCCTTTAATTACAAATCCGTCTGATTCAGACGGTGATGATTACGATGTCCCCAAATCTTCCGAAATAGATATCTTGAATCGAATCATCGATGATTTAGTCGCGTACGAGCCTTTTGCCGCAACTTCTTTTCAGTCGCTCACAAGCTCTAAAGGCCGCGCTACCCAAGGAGCGTTAAATGCGCTTCTCTGCGACTTGTACCTTTGGAGAGCCGGTGTGAAAAAAGGAGCCGGTGAAAACGGCGATGATGATTTAAGAAAAGCAGTTTCGGCCGGCGAAAAAGTACGTTCATTAGACTACAGCCTTGTGGAGGGAGAGGACTGGTTCAAAAACTTCTATCCCGGAAATACATCCGAAAGTATTTTTGAATTACAATTCGACAGAAACAAAGGTTTGACGAACAACCTGCTGAACATATTCTCGAAAGAGATTGATTACCAGTTGATGGCGACAAGCTCTATTGATGCACTTTACAGCGGGAACCAAAACGATACACGAGCCAACGGAAGAACCTACTTTACCCAGGAAAACGGGGAGAACGAAGTGTGGAAATATGTGGGAACAGGTTTTTCATCGGACGGCAAAGAAAACCGCAGGACGCGCGATGCAAGAGACAATAACTGGATATTTTACCGCCTGCCGGATGTGATGCTGCTTGAAGCTGAAGCAAGACTGTTGCTGGCTGACAATGACGCAGTTGCATTTGAATTGATCAAAACGGTAAAAGAAAGAAGCTCAACTGCGCCGGCAGCTTGGAGCGCCACACTCTCGGAAATACTCACGGAGCGCTCGCGCGAATTGGCTTTCGAAGGCAAACGCTGGTTTGACTTGTTGCGCTATGCACGCAGAAGCGTAGAAGGACAAAACGCGATTATGGAAATATTGCTGTCTATGGTGCCGGCGTCAGACCGCCCCTTCTTTGAAATAAAGTTCAAAGACATCAACAGCTACTATCTCCCTATCCACAACGACGAATTGAAAGAGAACGAAAATTTGGAACAAAATCCTTTTTATAAATTCTAAATACCATGAAGAAACGTATATCAATCACTCATTTAATAGCGACGCTTTTTGCCGGGGTATTCATTTTTTATGGAATATCCTGCACCAAAGGCATAGAAGATGTCTCTTTTTATGATAAAAGTCAGGTAACCATATTGACTTACCTGAAAGAAAACCCCGAATATTCCGGCTTCTTGGAATTAGCGGAGAAAAGCGGGTATTCCGGGGCGCTCGGAGCTTATGGTGCATACACTGTTTTTGTGTTTGACAACGAGGCCCTGCAAGCCTATAAATCGGCGGCTAATATCACTGAATTTGATAATGAAAGCGCCAAACGCCTGATAGAGTATCATATACTGAAAAGCGTAGTAAACACCGATATTATGGGCAACGGCGGTATGAGAACAAGCACAATTGTTGGCGATTATATTGTAGCAGACCTTCAGGAAGGCAATAAAATCTTGCTGAACAACCATGCGTTTATTAAAACTCGGAATCTTGTGATGACAAACGGCTATATGCATGTAATAGACAAGGTGCTACCGCCTATTAACGACGATGTGAAAACCCGAATTTTCAATGAATCCGAATTTTCCATTTTCAAAGCCATGTGGGAAAATTCCGATTTTGAAGCCATCTACGCCAAGGAAAAAGGATTACTCACGTTTTTCGTGGTGCCGGACAGCGTGTATCAAAAAGCAGGTATCAACTCCCTGACCGATATCATGAACCTGCCGGCTGTCAATAACGAACGTTCGAAATTAACCGATTTTGTGGCTTATCACGCCATTCAAGGCATGCGGTTTCTCAATTTTTTCGATGGAGGCAACTACCCGACGCTCGGCAAAGAGATGTTGAGCGTAAAAATCGAAAACCGCTACAAGGTAAACAAACGATTTATTAAAATTCCGGGAGATACAGAAGTAGAAACCTACGTTCCCGTTCATCCGGGAATGAGCAACCGACAGGCAAGAAACGGCGTTTATCATGTGTTGGGAGACAAACTTATTCCCATCACTCCGCCGGCTGAATATACTTATTTTGACTTTACCGAACAGCCCGAGTTGGTTAACTTGCCGGAATACGGAGTTGCAACCATTCAAAACATCCAAAATTGGGAGTTTGAAAGGGTGAAAGTGGTAGTTACCGGCGGTAGTTTCGAGTACTTTGTGTCTAAGGACGCTAACGATAAAAAATATTACAACAACAAAGATATATTTTATTTCTCGGGCGGGCGTTGGAGCTTAGAGTTAATATCGCCGAAAATAAGCGCGGGAAAATACCGGATGCGGCTTCTTTATAAAATGGGACCTTCAAGGGGCGCTGTTCAGGTATATCTTGACGATGTAAAAGTAGGCGACCCGATCAATATGCGAAACAATTATCCGACCGAATATGATATAAAAAACGGAAATTATTGGCGTGCATTTGTCAAGGATGTGTACTTTGACACTACCAAAGAGCATGTAATACGCATACAGACAGTAATTCCCGGGCAGGGACTGTTAGACGGAATGGAGTTTGAACCTATAAATGAATAGACTATGAAAAAAACGATAATAATATTCAGCACAACGTTGTTGGCGCTCGTAATGGCGCTTGCCGTCTCTTGCGATAATTGGGACGAGCACTATAACCGACCGGCGCCGTCAGTTGTAGACCCCAAGCTTCCGAATGTAGCAGAAGTGGTAAAAGCACAAACAGGCTACACATACGTTTCGGATTTGTTGGAAAGCGGTGAGTTGGATCCCTACTTTGAAAGAAATCGGGAGTTTACTATGTTTGTCTTTTCAGATGAGCAATTTGATAACATCATATCCGGTTTGTCGAGTGAAGCGTTACAGGGACTCCAAAATGATAGTGTGTTTAGAATGTGGGTGGTAAAAGCTACGCTTTTGCGTAGTGCGTTTACCCGTGAGGAAAAAACCAACCCGAAAGGGGAATTCAAAGCTTTTGACGGTGTCAAAGTTAATGTAGATTTTGATGTAACTCCCATAGCAAAAGTACAACACGGAAGTGTGTATGCCTATACGAACAATATCGCTCTTTTCCCGAAAGATGTGTTCACGTTTAGAGTTGAGCCTGAAAGCTGGACGAGTTATAATATGGGCTGGAGAAGTTCCCGCTCCAATGTAGTTGTGCCGGAAGCATTTGGAGGAAACGGCGGAGCTACGTGGTTTAGGGATCAAAAATACCATCTTATCCTTAATATAGGAGGGATTGATGGCGTAAAATCATACAATGTTATAGACGGAGTCAATTATAAAATAAAGCTTTGTGTTGCATTTTACACGTCTGTAAAATGTCAATTCTTGACTTATGCAAAAGATGTGTTAGAAAATGAAAAAATCCCCATTGCAGATGCGGAATACCTTGATGATAGCGGAGACCTGTTTAATGATGATATTAACAAAGGAATGCGGCTGCTGGAATTAGGTCCGGTAGCGTTTTACAAAAATGAGCGAATGACCAAGTTCCACATTGACTTCCGTGACAGAACATTTCCGCCTATCGACGGTGTCGAGCCAACAGCCGATCAGCGAGGTCTTATCATCGACTACATTGAATTTATCCCGGTATTTAATTAAATAAACACACAAGAGATATGAAATTGAAAGAAATATTGACAATCTTACTGTTTATGACAGCAGGCGTACTTTCCGCCCAGCAGGTTTCTACCTTGAAAGGGAGGGTGTTTGATGCACAGACGCTTAAGGCGCTGCCTGACGTAAACATCAGAGTGGAAGGGGAAAGTAGAACCATGACATCTGCCGATAGTCTCGGTAACTTTACCATCAAAGTAACCGGAGAACACGCGTTGTTGAACCTTTCTTATCCGGGATACAAACCGTACGGCAAATACCTTTACAAAGGGTTGGAATACTTGGACATCTATCTGATAAACAGCCAAGTGGAAGTGGTTTCGGAAACGTTGAAATACGGCATGAAAAACTCATCTACGGCTTTCAGCTACGAAGAGGCGCTGAAAGGAAAAGTGGCCGGATTGGACGTAACGCAGCGTTCGTCGCTCTCTGCCGAAGGGGCTATGATGCTGATACGCGGACTGAAAACCCTGAAAGCCGGTACGCAGCCGCTGATTGTGCTGGACGGAATGCCCATTGACATGCCCGATTTCAAATCGGTGGTTGACGGCTACGTGGAAAATCACCTGAACTTTTTAGATGTGAAAGACATAGAAAAAGTAACCGTGCTGAAAAACGGAAGCGCCATATACGGCTCGCAGGCGGCTAACGGTGTAATTCTTATTGAAACCCAACGACCGCGTGAAGCAAAAACCTATATCAATTTCACGGCATTGGGCGGCGTAACGATGAAACCGAAACAAATCCCCCTGTTCAATCCGGATGAGTATGTCAATTTCGCAAAAGAACAACTCGTGTTGTCGGGATTGAATGCAGGCGATATTGCCGCGAACTACGATTGGATAAACGACCGAGCCGGCTATCCGGTTTTCAACAACAATACCGATTGGCAGTCGGTGGTGTTTAACGAAGCCATATCGCAAAACTACCACCTGAACGTGAAGGGTGGCGATGCCATGGCGAAGTACAGCATATCCATCGGCTATTTAGACCAACAGAATGTGGTGAATAACGCGAGCAGCAGCCGCTATAACACACACCTGAACGGCGACCTTCAAATTCTCGAAAACCTGAAAATGAAGGCAAATCTCGGATACTCTGTGGTATCCACTTCGTTGAAGCCTTTCGGGATAAACAAGGGCATCAACCCGATAACTGCAGCGCTGATAAAACCGCCCGTTTTTTCACCCTATCAGATGAAAGAAAATGACGACGGAAGCGCAACACAACTGAATCTACTCGAAGATGTTGACCCGCTCGGATTCAGCAATCCGCTCTCCATCATAGAGAAAACCGATATCATGGCAAACAGCAACCACTTTGTCGGCTCGTTGGATTTGGAGTATGAGTTTAACAAAAACTTCAGCTCCGGCATCATGGTAGGATTGGATTACAATAAAGTGCGGCAGGATTTGTTTATCCCTTCAGCCGGAATCGTGAAATTGGACGGCGTAGAATTTGACCGGAAAGCGCAACGAAACGTGCAGAACTTTTCGGGATTCTACACCGATTTCAGAGTGAATTACAACAACCTGAACAGAATTCACAAGCTCACAGCTTTTGCCGGCATCAATTTCAAGAACACCACGCTTATTCTCAACCGCGGTACCGACTACGCCATGCCCAACGACTATTTCAAAGGACTTGGCTCGGGCTCGTGGGATGCGGCAAGTTCTGCCATCTATATGAAACAAATTCTCACCGGCAAGGACAACCTGAAATACATGAACGGATATGCCGATGTGAATTATGCTTATTTGGATAAATATTTCGTATCGGCCAATCTCTCGCTGAATGGAAACTCCAGGTACGGAGCCAACCACAAAGTAGCGTTTTTCAATGCCATAGAAGTTGGGTGGGATATGGCTGCCGAAGAATTTATGCAGTCAGCCACTGCAATAGATAAAATGAAATGGCGCATCAAATCATCCATGCTGGGCAACGATGCAATCGGCAACACCAACAGCCTGTCCTACTACAAAGGGCAGATGTACAGAGATGTAGCCGGGCTTGTGAGAGGCGGTATCGGCAACAAAGATTTGAAATGGGAAAGCACGCATCATTTGGACGCCGGATTAGATGTTTCTTTGCTGCGCGAACGGCTCACGCTTACCATTGACTTTTATCTTGCGCGGACCAAAGACCTGCTGCTGTGGCATACCTATCCCGCAGATATAGGTTACGACGGGTATTGGAAAAACGGCGGTGAACTGCAAAACAGCGGAATCGAATTGAGCTTGTATGCGCGCCTTGTGGACAGCGATTTTAAATGGAATGCAGGCGCCACATTTACCGCCAATAAAGCGGAACTCAAAAGTTTACCCGACGGAAATCCGATAATCAGCTCCATTTATAAAGGACAGCTTATCAGCAAAGTAGGGCAGTCGCCTTTCGAATTTTACGGATTGGAAGCACAAGGCGTGTATGCATCCGCTTCTGAACTCCCATCGGGCGGATTGGTCTATAAAAATGATGGATCGGCGTTCCGGGAAGGCGATGTGAAATACCGGCAGGTGGCAGAAGATGGAGTTATCGACGAGCATGATTACGTATCGCTCGGAAGCCCGCTGCCTAAATTCTTCGGCGGATTCTTTACCGATTTTGCCTACAAAGGATTTAGTCTGAATCTCTATTTCACCTACAAATACGGTAACAAAGCCTTTAATTTCACACGGATGTTGCTCGAAAGTCAGGCCGATTTATCCAATCAATCCCGAGCTGTGAATGCCCGTTGGCGTGAGGATAACACCGCTACCGATATGCCGAGCGCCCTTGGAGCGCCGCGTAATTACGCGTTCTCATCGCGCTTTATCGAAGACGCATCGTTCCTGCGGTTAAGCAATGTGCATCTGTCCTACAGAATTCCCTACAAAAACAATATTATACAAAGTATTGACCTTTTTGTGGAAGGAAATAACTTACTTACCCTTACGAAATATTTAGGGTACGATCCCGAATTCTCGTACGGTAGCCAAGGCTATTTTCAAGGTGTAGATTATGCAAAATCACCCCTTTCAAAAAGTGTTTTTGCCGGTTTCAAACTCGGACTCTAAACTGATAACGATATGAATTATACAAATAAAATAAAAACCGTTTTGCTGTCATTACTCCTTATCGGATTTGCTTCCTGCAACATGGATGTGGACAATAATTTGATTGTAAAAGAAGAAGACAGCTTTAAGAATGAGAACGATGTAAACGCGTTGATGCTCGGCGCTTACGCGCAAATGCAAGAACTTGCTCCGCAGTTGGTTTTGCTCAATGAAGTCAGAGCCGACTACTTGGAGTTGACGCCGGCAGGCAGCGCAGACCTTGACCTGTTGGCGCTGCGTCAAAACAATGCTTCAAAAGAGAACGCTTATGTATCGGTAAAACCGTTCTACAAAATCATACAAACGTGCAATAATATTATTGCCAATGTCCCGAAAGTAGGGGCAAGCGACCCGGCATTTACCAAAGAAGTGGAAAACCATTACTTGGCCGAAGCCACCGGACTTCGCTCGTGGACGTACTTCCAATTGGCGAAACTGTATGGAAGCGTCAACTACTACGAGTCGTACGTATCATCTTCGCAAGATCAGATTACGGGCGAGACGTTAACGTTAGAGCAGTTGGTGCCGAAACTTATTGCTATTGAAACGGCACATTTGAATAATTTCTCTGCCGGCTTTATTAGAAACTATTCGGCCGCTTGGCGCAGGGTGCGTGTCAGCGAGCATTCTACGCTTGCATTCTTGGGTGAACTTCATATGTTTAATGCCGCCATCAAACAAGGAAATGCGGTAGAAGATTACGAAAAGACGTTGACGTACTTAGGTGCGTTGATGAGCTTGGACTCTACAACTACCAGCAGGCAGACATTTAAAGTGGGAAATCTGTATGGAGGTGATAAATGGAGCGATATTTATAAAAATATGGTTGTAAATGCCGATGAAGCAATATTTGCAGTTGATTATTCTAAAACTTACAAGCAACAACACCCTCTGCAAGACCTATTTAATACCAATCCGCTGTTGCTTTTCAACTCCGAGTATGCAAATATTTGGGAGGCATCTGATAAACGAGCCGCAATATCGGTTGACTTTTCATCTCGTCAAGTTCGAAAATTCGCGATGCAGAAGCAGGCATTGGACGATGACGCTCCAATTATCTTTTATCGTGCTGCCGATATTCACCTGCTCTATGCCGAAGCACTCAATTCGTTGGGAAGAACAGACAAAGCATTGGATATTATTAACAAAGGAAATGCTTATGTGGAATATACACCTACGGGTGAGAAAATCTACAATGCCCAATCGTTAGGTGTGCGAGGCCGTCAAAATCTTCCGGAAATTGCAATAGTGGCTTCTGAAGCCGAAATACCGGAAATAGTTGCAGAGCTAATCCGCAAAGAACGCATGCGAGAACTGGCGTTTGAAGGCAAATATTGGCAGGATAAAATACGTTATGCGCTGTTAAAGGGCGGTAACTCTTTCAAGAATGGTGAAGAAATCGTATCGAAAGACAAATGGTTTTTGCCTCAATAATCAGCTAAGTTCAAGATAGAAATGCGAAAAATTAGACCCTAAATACTCTTTATATGAAGAGTGACTGATAACTGTTTCGACATCATTCACAGCTTTGCAATTTTTTATAAAACAAAAAATAATGAAGATAAAACTAATAACATCCATTCAAAGTATTATTCTTATTTTATCGGTTATTCTATGCGTATCCTGCGTGGAAAAAACTAACCGAAATATAGTTTCAATCGATATCGCCGTGGCAGATACGAATGTAGTCTTGCCGCCCGCGTGGGCTTTCGGGATGCTTTATGGCGGATATACCAATCAGGCACAGACCATTGAGCGTGTCGATGAAATAATAAAGCACGATTATCCTATCGATGCCTATTGGATTGATTCGTGGTTCTGGAGCTTCGACAACAAGGGAGCAGGTCCCGCAAAATACATCGATTTCGTAGCCGATACCGTTGCTTATCCTGACAGAGAAAAAATGTGGAGCTATCTCGAGGAGCGAAACATCAAAGGCGGTTTCTGGACGTGGGATTGCATTTTTGAAACCGGAAACGAAGAGGCTTTCAAGGATTTTGATGAAAAAGGATTTTTTAAAAATAAATACATAGAAACTAACTCCTGGCACAACTACAGTACTACCACTGCCATGTTTGAAACAACGGGAAGCAAAAAAGGAACGCTCTGCGGGAATATTGATTTTAAAAATCCGGAAGCGGTAGCTTACTTCAAGCAGCAGATGAAGCCGTTTTTTGATGAAGGCGCCGATTTCCTGAAATTAGACCGCACGTCTGCCATAAGCGTTTGCAAAACGATGTTCGAAATCACGCAGGAATTAGGGAAGGAGACTAAAGGACGGGGTTTTATCCTCTCGCATACGGGAGGACAGGAAACCGAAGAGTACAAGCGTTATCCCGGAAAATGGACGGACGATACCCGTTCCGATTGGAACATCGAAACGCCTACCAAAGATTTTAATTCATGGGTGCCGAGAGTGGCTTTTAAAGAAAATATCGCTATGTTTACCGACACTGCAAAGAGAAGCAGTGAAATTCCTTTTATGACAAACGATGTGGGCGGTTTCGACATGGGAAAAACCGACCAATTGGATGAAGAATTATACATCCGTTGGGTACAATTTTCTACTTTTATCCCCATTGTCGGCGTTTTTTCGCAACCCGAAAATCCTACCGGCAACATGGCGTATAAGTACTCCCCGCAATCGGACAGCTTGTTCCGCCGGTATGCACATTTGCGTATGCAACTTTTCCCTTACATCTATTCCTATGCCCACCAAGTGCGGCTGAAAGGCGAACAAATGATGCGGGCGGCACACACTCCCTTTGAATATCATTTTGGGAACGAGCTTTTGGTAGCGCCCGTGTATGAACAATTTGCAACATCGCGTGAAATCCTTTTCCCTGACGGTGAATGGATTGACTTTTGGGATAATGTTAGGTATCCGGGCGGTGAAAAAGCAACGGTTTCTGCGCCTATTGAAAAAATCCCGCTTTTTGTGCGAAAAGGAGCCATCATCCCGATGAGGAAATACGCATCGTCCATCGAAAGGGGAACAAACGACACGTTGGATATCCATATCTATCCCGGAAAAGAAAGCACTTTTACGTTAATTGAAGACGACGGTGTCAGCAACGATTATCTCTCCGGAAAATTTACGATGACTACCCTGCATCTTTCCAAAACAAACAACGGAGCGGAACTGACTATATCGCCCTTAGAAGGATATTATGAGGGCATGCGTCCCAAACGGACGTGGCGCATCTTGATTCATGGCAATTACGGCATAAAAGAAATAGAAGCCAATTCAAACTCGCTCTCATTTACAAAGGAAAGTAATAATCACTATGCTTCCGGTTATATCACGGAAAAAAAATCGAAAAAACTCTCTTTCATAATTCATTATGCGGAAAAAAATTGAATCGGGTAGGGGGTGTCGAATGTTAAATTGGAAAACAATGAATCCTCATTTCAATATGATAAATAAAACATCAATCCTGCTTTTTGCTATACTTGTTTTCATGGCTTGCGCTAATAGGAAGGCAAATCAGTTATCCTATGAAACCATTGTTACTCCCACCGGCGAATGGCAGTTGGTTTGGAACGATGAGTTTGACTACACCGGTTTTCCCGATTCAACAAAATGGAGTTACGACACCAAAGGAAACGAAACCGGCTGGGGAAACAACGAAGCGCAGTATTATACCGCCTACGATTCGGCAAATGCTTTTGTACAGAATGGTGTGCTTACCATCACTGCAAAAATGGACAGTATGGGCGGAAAACGCTACACTTCTGCACGGCTCATTACCAAGGAGAAAGGCGATTGGCTTTACGGTCGTTTCGAAATCCGCGCCAAACTGCCGACCGGAACGGGTACCTGGCCTGCTATCTGGATGCTGCCAACCGATTGGGAGTACGGCGGATGGCCCGCCAGCGGTGAAATAGACATTATGGAGAATGTGGGCTACAACCCCGATACGATAGTGGGAACCGCCCACACAAAGAGCTATAACCATATGTTCGGTACGCAAAAAAGCGGAACGATTTACGTGCCGACAAGCTATACCGATTTTCATGTGTATGCATTGGAATGGACGGAAAAAGAGTTTCGTCTCTACGTGGATAACGTGCATTATTATACTTACAATAATAAAGATACGGATTTTGCTGAATGGCCCTTTGATAAACGTTTTCACTTGCTAATAAATTTAGCAATCGGAGGAAACTGGGGAGGAAAAGAAGGGATTGATGATTCGCTGTTTCCGCACCATTTTCTGGTCGACTATGTCAGAGTTTATCAATCTAAATAATTACGGATAATGAAAAAAATAGGTTTATTTCTGATCATCATTTTAGCGATTCAGTGTACTGAACGACCGGGAAACAATCACTTGCTTATCATCGGCGACTCCAACGGCGCCGCAAAAGACGGCTGGGTTACCGAATTGATGAAACTGCGTGCATATGACCTGTTCCTTAATCTCTCCATTGCCGGCAACACCATCGGCTTCGATAATCTGGACAAGGATACGCTGAACACGAAGAAAAATATCGCGAGCTATTTGGAAAGGGGAAAAGATTCGTTAGAGAGAGTCGATAAAATTTTGATATGGCTCGGCACAAACGATTGCAAGACCGTTTTCAAAGATAATCAGGATGTTGTGATAAACAATTTAGATACCATTCTTTCAATAATCGACGCGTATCCTTTCAAGAAAAAACCGCGTGTCTATCTGATCGCGCCCACGCCTTTTGCGCCCGATTCGTTGCTCTCCGAAAAATACCACGGGGGTGAAGAGCGGCTTTCTCGCTTAATCCCGCAAATGGCTGAAACGGCGCAACGCCGAGATGTCCCTTTTCTTAATTTGCACGACTCCATTCTTGCCGAGTATCCGCAGATGCATAAAGACGGCGTACATTTAAATGAATACGGCGCAGCAAAAGCGGCGAAAATTATAAATACTTTTATCCATGAAAACAAATAGAAACATTGCTATTCTCGTTTTGCTGATGATTGCTTTTTCGTCATTTCACTGTCCGAAAAAGCCGGCAATCTTTGTGATTGGCGACAGCATTTCCATTCAATACGGTCCCTACCTGAAAAAATATACTGCCGGAAAATTCGATTACGACCGAAAAAGAGACCAAGGTGAAGCGATGAAAAATTTGGATAATCCGGTGGGCGCCAACGGCGGAAATTCCCGCATGGTAGTGGAGTATCTTACCGAATTTCTGCATAACGATACGTTGAAACCCGATATTTTCCTGATTAACTGTGGGCTTCACGATATAAAAACCAATCCGAAAACGGGGGAAAAGGATATTCCGGAAGAAGAATACACGCATAACATCGAAAAAATCATCAAGTTAGTCCTGCAAGCCGGAAGACAGATGATTTGGATACAGTCAACGCCCGTAAACGACTCCATTCACAACAGCAAGCGAATCGGTTTTTACCGTTACAACCAAGATGCACTACGGTACAATGCCATTGCAGACAGTTTGTGTCGAGAAAACGGTGTTTCGGTAATCGATTTGTACGCGTTTTCCGAAAAATTCCCTTTGGAGGCTTATCAAGACCATGTACATTATGCTGAAAAATACAGAGAGTTGCAAGGGGCCTATATAGCCGGTTTTTTGGAGCATTTTATTACCATTTCAAACGAAAAAAATAAAACCATCCGAAAATGAATAAGTATAAATTAATCATTGTCACGCTTTTAAGTGTCTGTCTTCTTGCAGTTGCGTCGGCACAGGAAAAAAGCATACATCTCAAAGTAAAAGACCTTTTGTCGCAGATGACTTTGGAAGAGAAAGTCGGACAGATGAATCAGTACACGAGCGATTGGATTGTTACCGGACCCATCACGCAGGACGGCGACAAGCAAAACCAAATCCGAAACGGCCAAGTTGGGAGCATGCTCAATGTCAGAGGCGTGAAACACACGCGGGAATTGCAGGAGATAGCCTTGCAGAGCAGGTTGAAAATTCCGTTGCTTTTCGGGTTGGATGTAATTCACGGTTACCGCACTATTTTTCCTATTCCGTTAGCTCAGGCAGCGAGTTGGGATTTGGATATGATTGAAAAATCGGAAAGAATCGCCGCCATTGAAGCCGCGTCAGGCGGTGTACACTGGACATTTGCTCCTATGGTCGATATTACCCGCGATCCACGTTGGGGACGGGTGATGGAAGGCTCCGGCGAAGACGTTTATCTCGGTTCGCAAATAGGTGCGGCGCGCGTAAGAGGTTTTCAGGGAAAAGGGCTTGGCAATACGGATGCAATCATGGCGTGTGCAAAGCATTTCGCGGCTTACGGAGCCGCTGTCGGCGGGCGGGACTACAATTCGGTCGATATGAGCCGCAGACAGCTTTGGGAAACCTACCTGCCACCTTTCAAAGCCGCCATTGATGCGGGCGCGGCAACTGTTATGAATTCATTCAACGACCTAAACGGCGTTCCGGCAACAGCAAGCCGGTATCTTCAACGCGATATACTCAAAGGCAAGTGGAATTATCCAGGATTTGTGGTCAGCGATTGGGGCTCTATCAATGAAACCATCGCGCATGGTTACTCTAAAAACGCCAAAGACGCGGCTTTTCATTGTGTCATGGCGGGGAGCGATATGGACATGGAGAGCCGTGCCTACAAAAACAATCTTGTGCAGTTGGTAAAAGAAGGAAAAGTGCCGGAAAGCGTAGTTGATGATGCTGTAAGTAGAATTTTGCAGAAGAAATTCGAACTCGGTCTGTTTGATGACCCTTTCAAATTTTGTGATGTAGATAGAGAAAAAGCGAATTGGGATAACCGGGAGTATTTAGAAACGGCAAGGGATATGGGAAGGAAAAGCATTGTGTTGCTGAAAAACGAAAATAATTTGCTGCCGTTGGATAAAAATACGAAAACAATAGCGCTGATTGGTCCCCTTGTGAAAGCTGTGAAAAGCAACTTGGGATTCTGGAGCGTAGAGTGGGAGGATGATGAGTCGAGAATTGTCTCTCAATGGGACGGCATTAAACAAAAAATTAGCGCCGGTTCAAAACTGCTCTATGCAAAAGGGTGCAATATAAATGACGACGACACAAGTGGTTTTGATTAATGTGTTGCCGTAGCTGAAAAAGCGGATATCGTGATTATGAGCATCGGCGAAGAATACGACATGAGCGGTGAAGCCAAAAGTCGCAGCGACATCCGGATTCCGGGTGTGCAGGAGGAGTTGGTGAAGAAAATCGTCGCTACGGGCAAGCCGGTGGTAGTGATGATCAATGCGGGGCGTCCATTGACGTTTGAGTGGATTTCGGATCATGTCCCCACTGTGATGTACACATGGTGGTTGGGTACGCAAGCCGGAAATTCCATTGCCGATGTATTGTTCGGAGATTACAATCCTTCGGGAAAACTTCCGATGACTTTCCCGCGTACGGTGGGGCAAGTACCCATTTACTACGACCATTACCGCACGGGACGTCCAGCGCTGAACGATAGTAATGTTCTTTACAAATCGGCTTACATTGATCTTTCCATTTATCCGAAATATCCTTTTGGATACGGATTGAGTTATACAACCTTCGTGTACAGTGATTTTTCGTTAAGCGCAGACCGCCTGCATGCCGATGAAAAACTAACGGCATCGGTGAAAGTGGAAAATACAGGGAATTACGACGGAGAAGAAGTGGTTCAGTTGTATATCCGTGATTTGGTGGCGTCGGTTGTGCGTCCGGTGAAGGAGTTGAAAGGTTTTCAAAAAATCATGCTGAAAAAAGGAGAATCGAAAACCGTTACATTTGAGATTACACCGGAAATGTTGAAGTTTTACAATAGTGATTTAGTGTACGATTGGGAACCGGGAGAATTTGAAATTATGATCGGGACAAGCTCCCGCGATGTGATGACAAAGAAGGTCAATTGGGAAAAGTAAATGGATTTTTGATTTTTGGATTGAGTGTATGAAACCAGAAATTGTACCGGCCGGCGGGATTTGTAATTCCTCCAACTGAAAATCTTATCATTTTCTCACAATGCCGGCACAGTCAAAAGCAGGAAAGTGTCCGACAGGCAATTAAGTTGCCTCGGTTATGATTTTCAAGCACCGGGCAGGGGTCAAACTCCTACTTTTCTCCTTAAATCTTCCATATGCTTATTCCAAAGCAATGTCAGATCATCAACATCTTCGGGCTCAGCAAATTCAGTTACCAATAAACCTACGTGACCTGTTAACGGCTGCGTAACTATTTTCATTTCGAAATAGGCGTCAGTACCTTTATCTTCTTCCCACTGGAAACGGATACTTTTTCCTTCTATGGTTTCAAGAAGATATGCGCTTTGATCATGTTCGTCCCATGTAAAAGTGTACAGGTCGTCTTCAACTGTCACTCCGTCAGAAAACCATTCAGAAAGTCCGAGTGGACTTCCAATCATAATCCATAATATATGCTCTGCAGCATAATTCAAAGGATACTCGAGGGTTATTTTTTCTTTTTTCATCCGCATAAATAGTTTAATCGGATGGAGCCTGTAATCTATACAAGCTTCACACTGGTTATTATTTTTCCAAATTCTCTTTCCCAAAACTAAACGGGAGTAAAGACCTTACATTACTGAGAATGTAGGTTTTCTCCGTCCCGTACATTATAAATTCTATGTCTTTTCCGAATCTGTTTTCAGTTTCTAACAGCACTTGCCGGCAGCCGCCGCAAGGCGAGATAGGGTCTTTCAAGAAATCACCATTTGTGAATGCGGCAATGGCAATGGTCTTTACAGGTACATCGGGATATTGTGAGTTCGCATAAAAAACAGCGGTCCGCTCGGCACATAGCCCAGAAGGAAATGCCGCGTTTTCCTGGTTGTTACCGCCAATGATTATCCCGTTTTTAAGCAGTACGGCTGCACCAACTCTGAAATTGGAATATTCAGCATACGCGTTTTTTGTCTGTGATTTTGCTTCTTCGATTATTTCAGTGTATTTTTCAGGAATTTCAGAAGTTTTATATTCTGTATATTTAAATTCGTTTGTTAGTATATTCATAGTGGAAATATGCCGATACTTATTTTAATGGTTGTTTTTGTCAACGAGGTGGTCTTGACTCTTCTCGCAATGTCAATCAGACGCTTGTAGCGGTATTTTGCATTATTAAGTCACAATGGTCAATGCCGCTGAAAACGGCAGCGCCCTATTTACTAACAAAATTATTAAAGTCAAGACAACTTCAATACATGAAAGAGAAAAGTTATATCGCGTTTCAAATCATAATTATTTCTCTTCTTTTGTTTTTTACCTTCTAAAAATGAAGGGTACGAGTACAAATATATAAAATAAATTAACATAATCCGCTTTTTTCGAGAATAAGTTTTACATTTGTATGATAATATTTTACTGAAAATTTAGAAAAATGAAAAAAACCGCGCTTATCCTCTCTATATTAATGCTTGGGCTGGTAAAAAGTTTTGCTCAAACTATGCATAAAGCTTATTTAGACTATATTCTCAAGTATTCCGAAATTGCAATCGAACAACAGCGGCTGCATCGAATTCCTGCCAGCATCAAACTGGCTCAAGGACTTCTGGAATCTGCCGCCGGGATGGGCGAATTAGCGCAACTTTCGAACAACCACTTTGGAATCAAGTGCAGCAACTGGACCGGAGAAAAAGTGTATGCCGATGATGATGCGAAAGGCGAGTGTTTCAGAAAATACCGTACTGTGCGTGATTCTTACGAGGACCATTCAAGCTTTTTGGTGAATCGTCCGCGCTACGCCGCGCTTTTCAGGTTAGAGCCAACGGACTATATCGGCTGGGCGCATGGTCTGAAGTCTGCCGGATACGCTACTGACCCGAATTACGCGCGTAAATTGATAAAACTGATTGAAGACTATGATCTGCACAAATACGATATAGGACAGACTGTGGATATGGCTATTGCCGACTCTAAGCACAATGCGGAAACGTACGTATGGAGCACGGCTTCTGTTACTACGCTGAAAGGGCATGATTTATATAGAAATAATGGTGTGAAATGTGTGTTTTCTGAAGCAGGTGATACATTTGCAAGCATTGCCAATGAGTTTCAAATATCGGAGAAGAATATCTTGAAATTTAACGACTTAAAGGAAACACGCGAATTGGAACCGGGTACCATAGTCTATCTTTCCATGAAAAGGAGAACTGCAGCTAAAGAGTTTGATACTCATGTGGTTAAAGAGGGGGAATCACTCTTTAGAATCAGTCAGAAATATGGAATGAGGCTAAAGAGTTTGTATGATTTGAATAACATCCCGTATAATGAAGGAGCAAAGTTGGGAATGATATTAAAGTTAAGATAAAAATAAAGTTTGTCCCCGTTTCTAAAAAATTTGCTTCCCGAATAGCTCACATTTTAAATGTGGATAGTGATCTGATAACTAATTACATACTCTTGGTTGGGGAAATTCCGAACAGCAAAAGAGCCTTATAAATGCGACGTAAAAACACTGAAAAAATAAGTGATATTATTTCCCGGGTATTGAAACAAAACAGCCTGGATGAAAGACTATATGAGACACGGGTTATAAATTCATGGTCGGTTGTTTTGGGTGAGAATATTATGAAATACACCTCCAATCTTTATTTTAAAAATAAGAAACTGTATGTTAAGTTAACCTCTTCGGTGCTTCGTAATGAGCTGTATTTGACACAAGAAGAAATAAAAAAATCATTGAATAAGCACGTCGGAGTGGAAGTGGTGGAAGAAATTATTTTTCAGTGATACAGCTTAATTCGCCGTCATTTGAACAAAACAAACAGTTGAAATAAAAAGATTCATAATTAAAATTGCGCGCTGAAGACAAAACCTTTTTAGAGACCAGGAGAAACCGCTACCTCTCCATGCTGTCTTCTGCTATGGGTCGAAATGAGGTTGATTGGCTCTGTAGAGATGCCTTGTCGGATATTGACAATTTTGAATTCTTATTCGATTTGATTTTCTCGCATGACAATCAAATAGCCTGGCGCGCTGCCTGGGTTATCGAAAAAGTGAGTGAAAAATCGATTGAGAATTTTAAGAACACTCACAAAGACAGGCTACAAGAGCTGATATTAACAAGTAGTCACGGCGGATTAAGGCGTTTGGTATTATCCATCATTTTTAACCTTCCCTTACGACAGCCCATTTCTGTCGAATTTATCAATCGTTGTTTTGAGCAGATGATGCTCGTCAAAGAACCCGTAAGTGTACAAGTACTGTCAATGAAAATATTGGAAAAAGTATGCGAAATAGAACATGACTTGTCACAAGAACTGGAAACTGCCTTGCTGAGCTTAGACTCAGATTTATTTTCAAAAGGATTTGTTGCTGCAAGAAAAGGTGTGATTAAACGGCTGAAAATGAGAGTTTAATACTTTTGGTGTTGAAAGTAAAAAATAAAAAGATACATTTTTGAAATAATTATTTGTAACTTTGCAAGTTGAAATAGCTGGTTAGTTGATTGGTGAAAAAGCTAATTCGGTCGTTTTCAGCCGACCCGGATTTGGATTGTTAGAAACTTTTTTCGAATAGATTTTTAACTCTTTTAATCTTGACTCCTATACTCCAAACACATGTGTTAGGGCGCCTTTACCAATCGTAAATTTAGAAAAAGTAATTCGTAAATTAAATAATATGTCTTCAAAGAAAAACATCACTGCTCTGCGTCAAAAAAAAGCGATAGTAGAGAAAGGCGGTGGCGACAAAGCCATTGAAAAGCAAATTGCAATGGGTAAAATGCCCGCTCGTGTTCGTATTCTTGCGCTTCTTGATGAAGGATCTTTCAACGAATTTGACCTCTTTGTTCAGCACGAAGAGAGAAATTTCGGGATGGCTTCAAAAGAGTTGCCGGGTGACGGTGTGATTACCGGAACGGGAACAATCAATGGCGCTCCGGTATGTATTTACGCGCAGGATTTTACGGTAATGGGAGGTTCGCTCGGACTAAAACACGCTCGTAAAATCACAAAAATAATGGACCACGCGCTCAAAATGAAAATTCCGTGTATAGGGATTAACGACTCGGGTGGAGCGAGAATTCAAGAAGGTATCGGAGCATTGGCCGGATACGGTGAAATTTTCTACCGAAATACTATAGCATCAGGTGTGATTCCACAACTTTCCGTTATTCTCGGACCTTGTGCCGGTGGCGCTGTTTATTCTCCGGCTTTGACAGACTTTGTTTTTGTGGTTGAGAATATTTCCAAAATGTTCATTACGGGGCCTAACGTAATTGAAACAGTTTTAGGAGAAAAAATTTCGCAAGAAGATTTAGGCGGTGCGCGAGTACACGCGGAAATTACAGGAAACGCGCATTTCTATGCAACAACTGAAATGGCTTGTTTCCAGCAAATAAAAACGCTTCTTTCATTAATTCCGCACAATAATGACCAAAAAGCGGTACCCGTTCCGCCAAAAGATCCAAAATTCAGAAGAAAAATAGAAAATATCATACCTGCAGACCCAAGACAGCCGTATGATGTCCGTCATGTCATTTTCGCACTGACTGATGAATCGAAATTTTTTGAAGTTCACGAACTCTGGGCTGCCAATATAGTAATTGGATTTGGAAGAATGGATGGAAATACGGTTGGTTTCGTAGCCAATCAGCCCATGTATCTTGCGGGAGTTTTAGACTGCGATGCGTCCGATAAAGCGGCTCGATTTATCCGCTTCTGTGACGCATTTAATATCCCGATCGTAACGCTTGAAGATATGCCCGGTTATCTGCCCGGTGTGGATCAGGAGCATGCGGGTGTGATTCGCCATGGAGCAAAAATGCTCTACGCGTATTCGGAAGCAAGTGTTCCGAAAATGACTATTATCCTTCGAAAAGCATACGGTGGAGGCTATATTGCTATGAATTCCAGACACTTGGGAGCTGACTTTGTATATGCGTGGCCCGGGGCTGAAATTGCGGTAATGGGTCCGGAAGGAGCCGCGAATATCATTTTCCGAAAAGAAATAATGGAGGCGGAAGACGAGGAAGCAGTGCGTCAGCAGAAAGTAAAAGAGTATGTTGAGAAATTTGCTAATCCATTTGTGGCGGCTTCAAAAGGATATATCGATGCAGTGATCGAACCGGCAGAAACGAGAGGATTGTTGATTCATGCGCTGTCTGTTTCGAAAAACAAGGACGATCATCGCCCGAAAAAGAAACATGGAATTCCTCCGTTTTAATCTTCGGAAACTCCTTTTGAGTGGTATGTATTAAAGAAAATTCCAGCTCCGGCTGGAATAGAATTCTTATTCAGAAAATATTGACATTACAATAACATCTTAACCATAGCTCCATTTTACCCAATCGGGGATGGATTTTTTAATATGGCAAAAACAAATAATAAACCTGAACAAGCTGTTTCTTCTGACAAAGCCACACGCACGAAGCGTACGTACAGCAAGGAGGTGATGGCACGTGCCCGAAAAATCCAGGCTGCCAGAAAAGCAGAAGAAAACAAAAAAGCGGCTGAAGAGCGTAAAGTGCGCATGGCAAAGCGCGTAGAGGATAAAAAGAAAGTTGCGGAAGCAAAAAAAAGTGCGGATGCAAAGCAAAAAGCGGCAAAACCTGCTCCGAAATCTGACCCTGCCGTAAAACCTGTGGCAGCGCCTACTCCGGCAGCTGAAAAACCTGCAGCGGAAGTAGTTGAAAATGAGATTGTTGATTTTGCTATTACGGCTCGGAAATATAAAACTTATTTGACCAGAAAATTCAAGGAACGTAAGTTTTGGGTGGATCCAAGTCCGTTTGAAATCTTGTCTTACATACCCGGAACAGTTATTTCTGTGGATGTAAAAGCCGGAAGAGTTGTAGAGGAAGGCAAGCAGATCCTGATTCTTGAGGCTATGAAAATGCAGAATAAAGTAGAGATGCCATTTACGGCTCGTATCAAAAAAATCAATGTCAAAGCCGGTGAAAAAATCCCGAAGGATTTTGTGATGATTGAGCTGGAGCCGATTGAAAAGTAGATTGTTGATTCGGAATGCTTAGAATTCAGTAGTCAAACAATGGATCAGAAAATTTCAATCGTAGAGCTACAGCCGGAATCTGATTAAAATAAAAAAACAGGAAAAATAAGAATTTCCTGTTTTTTGCTTTTTAAATAATTTCTCACTCCACATATACCACCAATCCTTTCAAGTATTCACCTTCGGGATGATAAATATTGATTGGGTGGTCGGCAGGCTGCGTAAGCTGGTGTAAAATCCGTACATTCCTTTTAGCTTCTGCAGCAGCTGAAAAAACGGCTAATCGAAACTGATCTTTTGAAATAACCTGAGAGCATGAAAAAGTGAATAAAATTCCACCCGGTTTTATAGTCTCCAATGCTTTTAGATTCAATCGCTTATAGCCTTTCAGAGCATTTCTCACCGCATCTCTGTGTTTGGCAAATGCCGGAGGATCAAGCACTATTACATCATATTGCTTGTCACTTGAGCTGAAAAACTTAAAAGCATCTTCTGCAAACGACTGATGATTAGTGGCTTCGGGGAAATTTAATTGTACATTATGATTTGTCAAGTCAATCGCTTTGCTTGAGCTATCTACAGAATGTACAACCTCAGCACCGCCTCGTAAAGCATACACCGAAAATCCACCGGTATAGCAAAACATATTCAAAACCGATTTCCCTTTGGAATAATGTTCAAGAAGACTCCGGTTTTCTCTTTGATCAATAAAAAATCCGGTTTTCTGACCTTTCAACCAATCTATTTCAAATTGTAACCCATTTTCGATAGCTTTGAAAGTATCACTTTGCTTTCCCACTAAGTAGCCATCCTCTCTCTCTATGGGGGCCTTGTAAGGCAGGGTTGTTTCTGACTTGTAGTACACGCACTTCACGTTTGGAACCACCAGAACTATAATTTCTGCCAATTTCTGACGCATCAAATGCATTCCCACAGAGTGAGCCTGAATTACAGCCGTATCGTCATACACATCAACGATTAATCCCGGCATTTGATCACCTTCACCATGTACCAATCGGTAGGTATTGTTGGTTGGCGAGTTGACTAAAGCCGCAGCAGAGCGAACTTGAAAGGCTTGTTCAATTCTTTTCTTCCAAAAATGATCATCAATCTCACACTTTTCAAAACTCAGGATTCGAATGGCAATACTTCCGATCTGGTAATGCCCGATACCCAAAAAATCTCCGTTATTTCCCCGTACTTCCACCAAATCACCTTCTTCAGGATTACCGTTTATTTTTTGAATGGCACCCGAAAACACCCAGGGATGAAACCGGAGCAAACTCTCTTCTCGTTTTGGTTTTAGTGTAATTGCAGTCATTGATATTCTTTAATTTCAAATGTGACAAAATTACAAAAAATAATGGAAATGAAGTCATTTTGGAGCACCCGTCTTTGTCTTTTTTTTATTGAAAAATAAGATATAAAGACCGAAACACAGAAAGCTAATGAAAAAAAACAACGGCATTTCACAAGGCCGTTGTTTTTGTTTTTGAAAATTTATGAGAGAGTAATAAAGATATTATCTGTAGTGCAAAATTACAAGTCGCTTATTTCAGTTGTGTTAAATAAAAATGTAGAATTAGTTAAATAATTAATTGACAGGTTTTTACTTCTCCACATCCGGCTCAAAAAACACCCAGCGAATATCGGGATTTGATGCTTTCAAGGCTTTTTCACATGCGTTTATATTCCCTATTAACTCTTCATCGGTAGTTACATCTTTCATCCTTGATTTCACAGATACCATTATATAATTACCAAGTTGGAAAGTAATAATATTAAGAATTTCAGCAATTTCGGGCATTTCTTCCAACGTAGCTCTAATCTCATCACGTACTTCTTTCTCCGCGCTTTGGCCTACCAATAGTCTTTTGACTTTTATTCCCAGAAAAATGGAAACAACCAACAAAAGCACACCGATACTGATGCTTCCTAACGCATCAAATATCGGATTTCCGGTAAAGATAGTCAGTAATATAGCAATCAGCGCGAAAATTAATCCTAACAACGCCGCAATATCTTCGCCTAAAATTACTACCAACTCGCTCTGACGAGAATTTTTTGCCCATTGCCAGAGAGAAACGCCTTTCCGTTTCACCTTATTTATCTGCGTAATGCAGCCGTATAGTGAAAACGCCTCTAAGATAATGCTGATAGAAAGGACAATAATCGCTATTTCGGGTTTGTTCAGTCCCTCGTGTGTGCTGAGTTTATGGGTCCCTTCATAAATGGAGAACAATCCTCCCATGCTGAAGAGCATCAGTGCCACGATAAACGACCAAAAGTAAATTTCCTTTCCGTAACCGAGCGGATGCTCTTCTACAGGAGCTTTTTTGGCTTGTTTCAACCCGAGAAAAAGAAGCCCTTGATTCGCGCAATCCGCATACGAGTGAATCACTTCGGCAAGCATAGAGCCTGAACGGGTTATCACGGCTGCTACGGTTTTGGTAACTGCAATTCCAAAATTTGCCAACAAAGCAAAAAGAATGGATTTTACGGATGCGTTTTGTGCTGACATGCTGTTTATGTTTTAGATTGTTAAATCGGGTTCCTGGTAGCTTTCAGATAGTTCTATGTTAAATCAGATTGTCTAACCTTCCTGCACTTCAAGCTACCGACTTTACCTTGCAAATGTAAATAAAGATTTTCAATATTTCCTATGTATAATGATTATTGTCTGATAAATAGCATTAGGACTCAAATTGTTCTAAAATGTTGTCCGTACTTATTCCCGCTGTCGAAATTACACCATTCACTATTCATGAAATGTTATTTCTCTCTTAGAGTTGACGGAGAGAGAGAACTCCATGTATTACACCATAAAGAAACGAAAAACAAGCGCCAAAAGTGCTTAGACTCATTCTAGGTAAAAAATGCATCAAACTTCTTGAAGCCGTAAGATACTCTGTTTGTCATTATCGCAAAATTATTAGGACAGAACGCGGATAATCAATTTTATTTAAATAAATCGCTGCTTCCGTTTTAAGCTTGAATCGCCCTTTCTCATAATGAAAACATCATGTATGATCATTCAAAATTCTGTCTCCGCCTTTCCTATCACGGGATTGTAATACATGTTACGCAATTTGTAATACGGATTACATTTTCCTGTAATATAAAACATGGAATTTTGCATCGAAAATTTATGAACTCATTTTAATGAAAAGCAAAGTATTTTTTTACAGACTGAAATTCAATAAAGAAACAATAATTATTGCTCTTTTATTTTTGATTAGTACGTCGCTGTTTGCTCAAAAAGGGAGCATCAAAGGAAAAGTTATTGATAGCGCGGACAATGAACCCCTGATAGGCGCATCGGTTACGATAAGCGGAACCACAACCGGCGGAGCAACCGACTTTGATGGAAATTATACCATCACCAACTTAGACCCCGGAACTTATACATTAAGCGTTACGTATATTTCTTATAAAGCCCAGAGCAAAGCTAATGTCCGAGTCGAATCCGGCAAGGAGACGGTGGTTGATATTGCGCTTGAATCTGCTGATATCGCGCTGGGCGAGGTGGAGGTAGTGGCGAGAGCCAACCGCGAAAGCGAAAATATTCTATTGATGGAGCAAAGACAAGCGCTCTTGGCGACACAAGCGGTAGGAGCGCGTGAAATGTCCCGTAAAGGAATCAGCGACGCGGAAAGCGCCGTAGCCAATGTGACCGGAATCTCCAAGCAAGAAGGTGTGAAAAACGTCTTTGTGCGGGGGCTCGGCGACAGATACAACGTAACTTATCTCAATGGTTTTCCTATCCCATCCGAAGATCCGGAGTATAAAAACATCGCGCTCGATTTTTTCAGTACCGATGTAATCCAAAATATTGGCGTAAACAAAGTATTCAACAGTTCTCTGGCAGGCGATGTAGGCGGTGCCGTGATAGATATTGTTTCAAAAGAACTGATTGGGGACAAAGCGTTTTCTGTCGAAGCATCGGCGGGGGCGAATGTGGATGCGTTTCAGACCGATTATTTGAAGCAGGCAGGCTCCAACTATGTTGGTCTTTCCGATAAATCAAAACCCGCGGGTAGCGAATTTTCATTCAAAAACAGCTTGGATCCAAGCACAGTTCTTCCATTGAATCACGGATTCGGAGTTTCGGGAGGCAGAAGCTTCAAAGTAGGTGATAATACCAATCCGCTCTCATTTTTCGGAGTGTTGTCACACGCCAAAAGCTATTCCATTACCGATGAAATTGTCCGAAATTCAAACACCATCGGTAATATTTACCAGGATCAGAAAGGTAAGAAATTCTCCAACAATACTAACCAGTTGGCTTTGCTGAATGCTCAATACGGATTCAATGCGCACCGGTTGACCTACAACTTTATGATGGTACACGCCAACAACGAGTACGTGGGAGAATACAGCGGAGTAAATAGTGAGCGTCACCAAGACAGCGACAACTACATGGGATTCCTCCGCCGTCAGCAGACAAATGACAATCTATTATTGACCAATCAGATCATGTCCGAGTGGAAATTGAATGAAAAGTTAGAGTTGAACGTCGGTTTTTCTCACAACAACGTGAAAGGAGCCGAGCCGGACAGGCGTGAAAATTACCTTTCGCAAGATAACGACGGAAGCTATTTCCTGACCGGAAGTAACCGGCAGAAACGATTCTTTTCCATCTTGAATGAGAATGATTTCAACGCGAAACTGAACCTGATTTATAAACTCAACGATAAGTTTGCCAATACGGCTTCCAATATTCAAGTCGGGTATATCGGACGATATGTGGATGATCGTTTCGAAGCGCAGGAATTCAACTTTACAGCGGCTTCGGGACGTTACGCTATCGATGACCTGAAATTAGATGATGTGTACAACGCTGAAAATCAGAAATTAGGCCGATTTATTCAAACTGAAGGCGATGTCAATTCATATCGCGTAAGCAAATTGATTAATTCACCCTTCGCGGAAGTGAATTACCAGCTGGCAAGTAATTTTTTCATCAATGCAGGACTGAAAGGAGATTTGGTGGATATGACCGTTGATCACAATGTTCAGCATGTGGCGCCGGGTAAAGAAAGCATCAACAAATTTTACATCCTTCCGAGCTTGAATGCGAAATACGATTTGAACAGTAAAAATACGCTGCGCTTAGGGTTGAGCAAAACCTACACCATGCCTCAGTCCAAAGAAATATCACCGTATCAGTATGTGAATATCACCTTTGTGAGCCAAGGGAATCCACATTTGAAACCTTCTGACAATTACAATGCCGACCTGAAATGGGACTTTTACCTGTCACCGTCGGAATTGATTTCGGTAACCGGATTTTACAAGCACATAGTAAATCCGATAGCCCGAGTGGATCACGGTAACTCTGCCGGATTGCTTACCTATGCTAATATAAGCGATTTTGCCACCGCCGCGGGTGCCGAATTGGAAATCAGAAAGAATATATTCAATTTTTCGGCAAGCGAAAGTGAACGTGTAAATCGCCTTACCGCGGGATTGAATGCCTCGTACATTTTCACCCGCCTTACGGTGAATTACACCGACAACAACGGACAGCCCCAAAGCCGAAACACACAGCTCGAAGGCGCGGCGCCTGTGATAGTGAACTTTGATATTTCGCACCAATTTACTTCGGGTATGAGAAATTTCGTCAATTCGGTGGTGTTCAACTATTTCAGCAACCGCGTCCACACTATCAGCTCGCTTGGCGGATTCAACGATATAATTGAAGAAGGAGTTCCAACGCTGGCATTTGTTTCTTCGGCTAAAATAACTAAAAACCTGACACTGAAACTTCGGGCAAACAATATCCTGAATCCCGCGTTCAAACTCACCCGCGAAAATGCCGATGGTACGCGTAACGTGGTGTTGAACGAGTTTACGAAAGGAATGAATCTCAGCTTTGGAGTTACGTATGATTTGTAAGAAAATTTCGGTAACATTTGCAGCCGAAACGACCACGAAAAATTAATCTCGGAATAGGGTAAAATTATGGAAAACTTATAGAAAACATTGAATAGAAAGCACACAAGTTAAATCAAACAACAAAAAATAGATTATTAATAAAAAATTAACAAGTAAATTATTAACAATAAAAATGAATAAAATGAAAAAGTTTTTTTTAGCCATTATGGCAATCGTGGTAATGACCACATCTTTTGTTTCATGTAAAACAGACGAACCCTCAAAAGGATCGGAGGGAATTTCCCGTTCAATTGGAAGTGGTGAAACACTACACTTGAAAGCAGGTGAGGATTATCTGCTTGATGGTCCTCTAATTATCGAAGATGGAGGTGTACTCAATATTGATGCAGGTACTGTAATCAAAGCCAAAAAAGGTTTTAGTAACTACATCCTTGTACTTCAAGGTGGAAAAATCAACGCGAACGGAACAGCTGAGAAGCCGATTCGCATGACGGCAAACATTGACAATGCTGTTGCAGGTCACTGGGGAGGTTTGATTATCAACGGTAAAGCTCCTCTGACGAGCGGACAAACTACCGCATCCACCGAAATTCACACTGCACACGTGTATGGCGGAACAAATCCTGCTGACAACTCAGGGGTACTAACTTACATCACATTAGAGTACACAGGAGCTCGTTCGAGCGCCGACGTGGAACACAATGGATTGACGCTGAACGGTGTAGGAAACGGAACGAAAATAGAGAACATTTACGTAGTCGAAGGCGCTGATGACGGCATCGAATTCTTTGGAGGAAGTGTAAACGTGAAAAACCTGCTTGTGGTTAACTCTGACGATGATATGTTTGACTTTACGCAAGGCTACAACGGAACGCTTGAAAACGCTTATGGAATTTGGGAAAAAGGTTTTACAAGCACAGAGTCTGACCCGCGCGGAATTGAAGCTGACGGAAACTTCGATGGAAACTTCCCGGGACACACAAACCAGGCAGACTTCACGGTTAAAAACATGACCATCGACCTCCGCCTCGACCACAATAACGATAAAACCACACAAATGCAAGACGTTATCAAAATACGTCGCGGCGCGAAAGCAACAGTCATCAATGCGCTTGTAAAAGGCATTGGAGCCACCGGTGATTTGATTGATATGGGCGATAAAAAAGGATTTGGTGATACAGCATCGTCTATCAGCTTGACAAACGCATTGACTAATAATTTTGCCGGAAAAGAAATAAACAACAAGGCAACTATTGACGGTGTAGAAGAAACTCGCGATTTTCCAAATGTGAAAATTGAAGCCGGTAATACCGGTTGCCCAACCGACATCTTTGCATGGACAAAATATGCGTTCTAAAATTTCTTTTTGAAAAGTGTTTTTTCTGATTACTAAAAAGACATCATTTGTGATGTCTTTTTGTGTAATTAATCAGCCCCCCTCAACCCTTCCAAATCAATTTTTTCGAAAATAATCGGGATAAACAGGGACAAGCTCTAAAGGGGGATTTTTTAGTGCGTTGTCAAGCATTATTCTGCTTGTAAAAGGTGTTTTATCTGACAAACAAAGATAATAATGATGATCTATCAACAAATTAGCTAATCAGCCACTTAACTCGCTTTTTGTAACACATATTAAATTTTGCGTGATAATGAGGATTTTAGCTCATATGTTTCAAAAATATTATATCTTTGTTTCAGAAATATTGCAAAACAATCACAAACGTGTTACACAATAAAATAGTATGACCATGAAAAGAATTATGTATTTGTTGATGATGTGTGTAATCGCACTCACAGCTACTGCTCAAACTCGCTCCGTCAGCAGTATTGTAGAAAAAGATGGAGTATATTTTACCGATGCTTCGCAAACACACCTTTACACAGGCGATTACCGTGAATATTACGCCAATGGAACGTTAAAACTTGAAATGTCTATCAAAAACGGTTCACCCGAAGGCACATACGTTGTCTATTTTGATAATAACAAACCGAAAGAAGTTCGTTCATATAAAAACGGTCAGTTTCATGGCGTTTGGCGCTCATACAATGAAGCCGGACAATTAATTTCGGAAGCTGAGTATAAAAACGACAAAAAACACGGACTCTGGAGAATCTGGGATGAAGAAGGCACCCTTCGTTACGAAATGCATTATGCAAACGGCAATAAAGTAGGAACCTGGAAAATGTGGGATGAGAAGGCACAACTGACCGGAGAAAAAAAGTACTAAGCGGAGTGCAGATCTAATCTGTTCAAAATCAATAAAAAAAGCATCTGATGGATGCTTTTTTTATTTTAAAACAAACTCTAATGCTACATATTTGTTCTTATTCAAGAAAGATAATTATGGCATGAAACAGCCATTTAAGAGAAGTCTTAAACCCTAGAGAATGGTTAATGGCGTGTTCCATACGACCTTAATATAAAAATAGAATTTAACCGTATGAAACAGCCATTTAAGATAAATTTTAAACCTAAGGATATGATTAATGGCGTGTTCCATACGTCCTTAGTGTTAAAAAATAAATTATAATCGTATGAATAGAAGAAAATTATATAAAAAAACGATTGTTGATTATCGTAAGGTGACTGAAAGTGTTTTTGTGTTGGCATTTGAAAAAGATTTTGATTTTGAACCGGGACAGGTGGTGGCTATTGATGTGGAGCCGGAAGGCAAACCACGACTATACAGCATTGCAAGCGGTGTGAATGATAAGAATGTTGAAATTATTTTCGATGAAAAACCGGATGGAAAGCTAACGCCTTTCCTTTCAAAACTAAATATTGGCGATGTTATTTATGTTTCCAAACCGTTTGGGTTGTTCCGCTGCGATGATGATGAGGCATGGTGGATTGCATCCGGTACTGGAGTTGCACCATTTGTTTCAATGATTCGATCAGGCAAAGGGAAAGGGAAAATTCTTCTACACGGTGGCAGGAGGGATGAAAATTTTTATTTTTCAGAAGTTGTAGAAAATGAATTAGAAGCGGGTAATTATGTGCGTTGTACTTCCAGGCAGCCTGATACCCGGTATTATAATGGACGATTAACAAGCTGGCTCCGGGAGCAGGAACTTTTGCCGAAAGAAATAAAATATTACCTTTGCGGAAGCGCGGAAATGGTAGTCGAAGTGCGTGATATTCTTTTGAATAGAGGAATTCCGTTTGGAAATATCGTCTCAGAAACATATTTTTAAGGACTAAAAACTCCAACCCTTTACCTGCGTTACTTCTGGTCTATGACAACAAAACAAAACCTATATGGACTAACGCTAAATCAACTGAAAGAAGTTGTGAATGAACTTGGTTTGCCAAAATTTACAGCGTCACAGATTGCCGACTGGCTTTATCGAAAGCATGTCGTTTCCATTGATGAAATGACCAATTTATCCATAAAAGCTCGTCAGCTCTTGGATGAAAAATATTTTGTCGGTTTGATTGCTCCATCTCAAGTTCAAGCATCGAAAGATGGAACTAAAAAGTACCTTTATCCGACCTCGCAAGCAGGGAAATTTATTGAAGCCGCGTACATTCCTGACAAAAACCGAGGTACGCTTTGTGTTTCTTCCCAAATAGGCTGTAAAATGGGTTGTTTGTTTTGCATGACCGGCAAACAGGGCTTTCAGGGTAATCTCACGGCAGGTGAAATTGTCAATCAAATTCAATCTCTGCCGGAGTTTGAGAAGTTGACAAACATCGTGTATATGGGCATGGGCGAGCCACTTGACAATGTTGATGCGGTTTTGAACAGTCTTGAAATTCTCACTGCGCCATGGGGATACGGTTGGAGTCCTAAACGAATTACGGTTTCCACCATTGGAATAATTCCCGCAATGCTCACATTTTTAGAAAAAAGCAAGGCTCACCTGGCTGTGAGTCTTCATACACCATTTGATGAAGAGCGTCGGAACTTAATGCCGATTCAGAATGTTTATCCTATCTCGAAAGTGATATCTGAGATAAAAAAGTGGGATATGGGCAAACAAAGAAGAGTTTCGTTTGAATACATAATGTTCAAAGGAGTAAATGACACACCAAAGCATGTAAAGGAAATGGTTCGACTGCTGAGCGGAATTCGTTGCAGGATTAATCTCATTCGGTTTCACCCGATTCCCGATACAGTTTTGGAAGGGACTCCCGATGAAGATATCATCGCGTTTCAAAACGCGCTGAAAGCACGCGGCATGACTGTAACCATTAGGGCTTCACGTGGAGAAGATATTTTCGCGGCATGTGGTATGCTTTCCACGAAAGCATTAGTGAAAAAGAGCGAAGAATTAGATTATTAACCTCCAGCCCCGCTTAGCATTTCAATAGACTCAATTTTTAGCTTACACAAAACAAAAAATTATTTTTCTAACTACTAATAAATGCTCTTTTCCCTTTTCTTTACGGGCAGAGCGCTGGATTTATTTATGTTTATCGCGCAGCAACTTCGTAAACAAAACATAGTAGAATACCTTCTTTACATGTGGCAAATCGAGGATTTGATACGGGCTTTTGAGTTTGATATGGATAAGGTAGAAAAACATATTATTGCTCCGTATCAGCTTGCCGATGGAGACAAAAAAAAGCTTTATGAATGGTATGAAAGCTTGATATCGATGATGAAGGATGAAAATGTGCAAGAAGCAGGGCATTTACAACTGAACAAAAATGTCATTATTCAGTTGAATGATTTTCATGCCGAAATGATGAAGTCTGAGAAAGATGCTTCGTACAACGCTAACTTTTATAAAATTTTACCTTTATTAAATCAGCTGAGACAATCGCAACCTGATTCTGGGATAAGTGATATTGAGCTGTGTTACAATTTTTTATACGGAATTATGACATTAAGACTCAGCAAAAAAGAAATCAGCCCGGAAACACAAAAGGCACAAGCTGACTTCACTAAGTTTTTAGCTTTATTGAATAAGTACTACCAACTGTATGTTGTCGGAGAGTTAAGTTTTGAAGAGGATTGATCAGCCTTTTTGCGCCCGATAAGAAAATCTAAATCCTTCCGCAATAATCGAAACGGGTCTGAATTAACAATTATCTCTACATAAAAAGACTCCGATTTAATCGAAGTCTTTGTCTATAATATCCCACTTCAGAGGTTAAGGTATGGCTTAGCGTCCGGTCAGTTCCATTTTCACTTTTCCGACTTTCATTCGGGCCTCTATCAGCATTGGTATTCTTTTTGAATCTGCAGATATCCAGATTGTAGCGGGATAGTCTTGATTAAACATTTTACCTTTTCCCACTTGCGGTTTGAAAGCATAGCAAGAAACTGTTTTTCCGTTTGCACGGATATTTTCAATGCCATTGTAAATTATTTGGGAATTAACTACTTTGTCGGCAGTGAAAAACGGGAGGGTAAAACTATCTCCTTTTTTCATTTTAGCCATATCCAATGTCCGAACATAGTAAATCATCGAGACAAAATCGTGCGTATTGTTCGGAATCGAAATCTTTTTACCTTTATAGGTCGCTGTTTTTCCGGCCTGATCAAAATAGACAGTATCACTACTCGTGTATTTATTTTCACGCACGGTTTGTCTGTACATTACAGGAGCGTTAGTTTGCGTGTCGATAAATGTCTCGTAATTATTTGAAACCTGATAAAACCACTCGATAATACCCGTTGTTCCTCCTTTCAAAGTGGCATGATATGTCGTGTTACTGCCGATTTTCGTGGTGGAAGGTTTTACACTAAGCGTTGCTTCACCACCTTTCACATTTCCGGTCAGTCCTGAACTAAAAGCGACTCTATATTTCAGATTTTCACCACTTTTTATCTCCCAGGCCTGCGCTTTTACTTGATGAGCCGAAAAGGCAATTATAAGTCCTAAAATAACTGTTTTTATTCTATTTTTCATCTGTTTTTTCATATTACCATTTAGTTTTACAAAAAGCGTTCCATTTTTTATCTTCTGCTTGCAGAGGGACTTATGGGCAAGAAACACTTGTGTTTTGTCAAATGGAAATATTGACTGAATGAAAAATTGCTACTTCTTTTCTAAATTAGACCTACTCGACTGAAAACTATGTTATTAATATTGAAAAGAAAAATAAAATACCTAACTTTGTAGAATACAAAAAATAAACTATGAAACAGCCATTTAAGATAAGTCTTAAGCCCAAGAAAATGATTAATGGTGTGTTCCATACGACCTTAGTGTTAGAAAATTAATATAATCGTATGAAGTCAAAATCAAATCTAATTATTTATGCAGCCGCTGTATTCGTCGTGTTCATGGTGATTACGTGGATACTGAGATTGTTAACCGACAAACTCCCGATTGAGGATGGAATATGGGGTGTTTACAAAAATTCAGACTTTTTTCTTGGAATTGTTGTAGCGGGAATTATTACGCTTTCACACTATCAGAAACGAAAACTCAAATAAAACCTGATGCGCGGGAATCTGAAGGAAACTACTGATTATATTCTCCGTTTTTTGCTTGGCAAACCGAATGCCGGGTACGCGGACTTTATTGGATATACGGCAGATGAAAAAAAGTTTTCCGACTATAAAATAGTCATTATTCCTTCCGAGTTCTTTGATGAAAATGTTTTTGGCACACCTCGGTCTTTGCCTGAGCTTCCGCTCCAAAGCTGGCGTGAAACTCCTTTGCTTTTTGGTGCTTCTAAGGAAGAACAAATGGGCGAAACCCTTATCATTCATGCTGATATAATTGCAAGTACATTTTTTCTGATAAGCCGATATGAAGAAACTGTAAGCCGCTATGAAAGAGATGCTCATGGACGTTTCCCCGGGAAAAAATCACTCCCTTTTCGTGCCGGATTTTTACATAGACCGATTGTAGATGAATACGGGAAGTCGCTAAGAGAGCTTTTGAAAAAAGCGGGGTTGGATAGTACCGAACCGGATGAAAGTTTTCAAAAAATCTATCTGACACATGATGCGGATTTGATTGCGCATTATCGGAACTTGAGAGGAGTAGGCGGAGCGTTGAGCCGTGTTTTCAAAAATCCGTATCAGGCAGTAAAAGCTCTACAAACCTGTTTTTTTGGCTTAAAACATGATCCGTGGTACACATTTCCATGGCTGTTTGAGTTAGCTAAAGAACTGAAAAATGTAAAATCTGAGAGCGAAATTGAGGTAATTGTTTTTATTAAATCGGGTGGAGGTGAAATGATGCCTGATAAACCGCTGCATAATATTTTTGATAAAGATTTCGGAAAATTATTCAACCTTTGCCGCCGAAATAGTGTCAAAATTGGTTTACACCCTTCATACCTGGCAGGTGAAAAGACGGAACTTATTGTCAAGGAGAAATCTATTTTAGATAAAGCTTTCAAGCAAAATACGGTATATTCCCGAAATCATTTCTTGCGAAACCGTGAACCTGAGGATTTTCAGGCTTTATTAGACGCCGGATTGACAGACGATTTTACGATGACTTATGCAGATGTAGCCGGTTTCAGATTAGGAACTTGCAAAGCTGTGAATTGGATTAACCCTAAAAGTCTCGAGGTTACTAAGCTTATTTTGCATTCTACGGTGATTATGGACAGTACTTTAAGCGATGTGCGGTATATGAATTTATCCGCAGACAGCGCTTTCTCTTTCTCAAAGAAAATGATAGATGAAGTCAAAAAACACAACGGCGAACTTGTCCTCCTTTGGCATAATACTGCTGTTGAGAAAAATAATGGCCTGTATCACAGGGATTTGTATAGTTGGATAATTAATTATCTGAAACAGCCATTTTAAGATTAGTCTTAAACCCAAGAAAATGATGTAATGGCGAGTTCCATACGACCTTAATTTAAAAAACAAAAAATCTTCGTCTGAAATAGAATTAGATGAGCAAAAAAATCATCATATCTGCCAGCTCTGATTTGGCTACAGACCAGCGAGTGCAAAAAGTTGCGAAATCGTGCTTTGATTACGGCTTTGATGTTCTTCTTTTGGGGAGAAAACTGAAAAACAGTCCACCCGTTGCGTTCCCTTATGAATTTAAGCGATTCAGGTTGCTGTTCAATCATTCATTTTTGTTCTATGCGGAGTTGAATATCCGGCTTTTTTTCTACCTGCTTTTCAAAAAATGTGATATTTTATTATCAAACGATACGGATACGCTGCTCCCCAATTATCTTGTCTCTAAAATCCATTCGCGAAAGCTTGTCTTTGATGCACACGAACTTTTTCCGGAAGTGCCGGAACTGGTGAGCAGAAATTTTGTAAGAAATTTCTGGACAAGAATAGAAGATTTGTTGTTCCCGAAACTTGCATTTTCATATACTGTAAGTGCTTCCATTGCAGAATATTATAAAGCAAAATACGGAATAGACATGGTTGTGGTAAAGAATGTTCCGTATCGGCAGACAGAACCAACTAAGAAGTCTAAAAATGACATAAAAAGGATACTTTATCAGGGTGCGTTAAACAAGGGGCGATGCTTAGAATTCGTGATTCCGGCAATGAAGTACGTAGAAAACGCGGAGCTGATAATCGTCGGTGATGGTGATTTGCGAACCGAGTTGGAAAAACTGACAATGGATTTAAGCTTATCCGAAAAGGTAACATTTTTAGGCAAAATGCTGCCAAATGACTTTAGAGCAATTACCCAAAGCGCGGATGTTGGTTTGTGTTTGCTCGAAAATATGGGGCTAAGTTACTACTATTCGCTCCCAAATCGGATTTTTGATTATTTGCATGCCGGAGTACCTGTTTTAGCGTCGGATTTTCCTGAAATAAGAAACTTTGTTGGAACTTTCAAAACCGGAGTTTTAACAGATAAAACGGATCCTGATTCAATCGCGGAGCTATTGAAAAAAATGATATCAAGTCCTATGGATACATCACATTTTGAACGAGTTGCCAGCGAGTATTGCTGGGAAAATGAGGAGAAGAAACTGATGGAAATAATAAATGGATAGTCATGTGTATTTATGTTATATCGCACAATGTTTCTTTCTTCGAAAGCCTAAGATTCACAATCTTCAAATTCTAATTTCAACCTATTAAGCATGCTTTCTGTCCTAATTCCTGTATATAATTATCATGTTGTTCGCTTGGTGGAAGATTTACATCAGCAAGCCATGGACACGTTTGTAGATTTTGAAATTATCGTTATCGAAGATGGTTCTACGCAGTTTTTGGAAGAAAATCGAACGGTCGGGAGTCTGGTTAATTGTAACTACTCGGTGCTTGAAAAAAATGTGGGGCGAGCAGCTGTCCGAAATTTATTAGCAGATAAGGCAAAGTACAATCATTTGCTGTTTTTGGACTGTGATGCGCTGATTCCCAATCAAAGTTTTATTAACAAATACCTTTCATTCTGTCACGAAGAAATTGTAGTTTTAGGTGGTAGAATTTATCAAGATTGCAAAGACCCGAAATATAGTTTGCTAAGAAAATATGGGGAAAATAAAGAACGAAATAGCTTAACAAATGAAGAGCAAAGAAAAAAATTCCCCATGTTCACGACACCAAACTTCTTGATATCTAAAAAAATATTTGACAAAGTTCGATTTGATGAGAATATTGTAGGCTACGGTCACGAAGATTCTGTTTTTGGCATTCACTTACAAAGATTAGGTGTAACTTACAATTTTATAGATAATCCCGTTATACATATTGGATTGGAAACCAATGATGTTTTTTTAGAAAAAACAGAAAATGCTTTGGAAAATCTTTACGAACTCTATTTGTCAGGTAAATATAAAGAATTAGAAACCCAATCAAAACTGCTATCCTTTTATTTGAAGTTGAACAAATACAAATTAAGTCGATTTACCTCATTTTTATATGTTGTTTTTGGTAGAATGTTAAAAAAACATCTAATCGGCAAGAATCCTTCTTTATTTCTTTTTGATTTGTATAAGCTCCTTTATTTTGCCTCCTCCGTTCACAACAAATGACATCTTGTCAGTCCGTTGACAATCCTGTTTGACAAAAATCCCTGTTTTTATGCCAAATTATCTTTAAAAGACTACTGGCACAAATTTCGCATTATCGGGAATGCTAAGCAAAAAATATTATAAAATTATATACTTTAATTTGTAACTGTAGCCGAATCTCCGATAGGAGAAAGAGGTCTATCAAGTTACCTAAAATCGATTTATTTATGAACATTAAACC
>JAAYIT010000140.1 GCA_012523295.1 Porphyromonadaceae bacterium
ACATAGCCTATTTGATAGAAAAAAACTCAGCTCAAATACTCCACTACTTTATAGCCAAAGAAACCAATGCAAAAGCAGAAGCGCTTAATCAAAATTTACAACGATTTATAAATGTAAATTATGGAGCTAGAAATACAGACTTTTTTCTATACAGAGTAAAAGTACATTTCACCTAGCGCATCAAAATAAGAATTAGCCCAGACTGCCCGCTGAGTGATTAAAGAATTTCAGCGTATACCTCGCTCAAAAAAAACAACTTTTACTCTATTGCCCATGTGCTGAAAGTTTTACTTTTTTAATCTCATTATTTTATACGATTAATTTCTATTTTTATATTAAGGACGTATAGAACACGCCATTATTCATTTCCTTGGGTTTGAGACTTATCTTAAATGGCTGTTTCCTCAAAATTCGTATAGAGTAGCTTTCAGATATTTGTTTGTTAGAAAAAATAAGTATATTTGTATGTTATTTATTAAAAATACTTTTTCAATGGCAAACGAAATTAGAATACATATTTCCGGAATGATTTTCAATCAATCGTTGGGTGGGACATATTCGCTTGTTTTGAGTGAGGATGCGGGATTGAAACGTCGTTTTTCGGTGTTGATTGGTGAAGCTGAAGCGCAGTCTATTGCATTGAAATTAAACAACACGAAATCTCCGCGTCCACTTTCTCATGATCTTATGAACAGCATTATTCGTGAACTGAACGCGCGGATGGTTAAAGTGCTGATTTACGAGATGATAAATGATATTTTCTATTCAGAAATTTATTTGGTTCACGGCGACAAACCGATTGTTATTGATGCCAGAACATCCGATGCCGTGGCACTTGCAGTAAGAAGCAACGCGCCAATTTATATTAATTCTGATATTTTGGATATTGTAGGTGCAGTCATCAACGCGGAGGAAGAAGCGGCTTTAAGCAAAGATCCTATCGAAAAGTCGATTTCACTGAGTGACTTGACTCAAGAAAAAGTTCGCTATATATCGTTAGTCAGACTGCAGGAGCTATTGGAACAGGCAGTTGAAGAGGAAAACTACGAAATTGCGGCCATGCTCAGAGATGAAATTGATTTGAGAAAAAGATAGTTTGTGGTTAAATGGATGATTAGTTGATTGGTTGCAATAGTGTTTTGGTGTAAATACGCACCCGAATAGAAAAGTGTTTGAATTAAAATCAGCTTTCAGTTAATATACATTATCACCATTAACCGAATATAAAATTGTCTGTAGGACAATTCGGCTGTTAAGTTCTTCTTTATTTCAACTACTTGAAGGGTTTCCGTTAAAAGTCGGACGCAGTCCAACCACTTCAAAAGTTGAAAAATCAACTTTCCAATTAATAGCGGATCGTTGGAATAGCTGAAAAAGCGAATTAAAAATTAGAATTTAACAGCCCTACTCTTTTGGGAGAGTTAGGGAACTAAGTATTAATCTTTTTTCATTAAATTATTACTGTATGAGCACAAAACTCCGTCTGACAATCATGAGTTTCCTCCAATTCTTTGTGTGGGGAGCTTGGTTAATTACAATTGCAAATTATTGGTTTGCGACGAAGCAATGGGGCGGCACCGAGTTTGGTGCTGTTTTTTCTACGTTGGGAATTTCATCCATTTTTATGCCTGCATTAGTGGGCATTATTGCCGACAAGTGGATCAATGCCGAAAAACTTTACGGAGTTTTGCATATTTTAAGCGGTCTTATCTTCATTTTTCTGCCGCAAATCAATGATCCGAATCTCTTCTTTTGGGCAATGTTGGCGGCTATGTTTTTCTACATGCCCACTATAGCTCTGTCAAACTCAATCGCATACCACATTCTCAAGTCAGAAAACTATGATGTGGTGAAGGACTTTCCACCCATTCGCGTTTGGGGGACAGTAGGATTTATCATGGCTATGTGGGTGACCAACCTGACCGGAAATAAAGCTTCTGAAGTTCAGTTTTACATATCGGCAGGCGCAGCTATTATTTTAGCTTTATACGCATTTACGCTCCCACCTTGCAAACCCCAAAAACTCACCTCACCCGATGCAAAATGGACTGAGATACTCGGATTGAACGCATTTAAACTCTTCGGGAATTATAAAATGGCGCTGTTTTTCATTTTTGCTATGTTCTTGGGCGCTGCATTACAATTGACAAACATGTATGGAGATACTTTTTTGGATGATTTCAGTAAAATCGAAATTTATAAAGAATCTTTTGTAGTAAGGTATTCAACCATTATCATGTCAATCTCTCAAATCTCGGAAACCTTATTTATTTTGGCTATTCCATTTTTCTTAAAGCGGTACGGAATCAAAAACGTGATGCTTATGAGTATGGTTGCCTGGGTACTCAGATTTGGGCTATTCGCTTATGGCAATCCGACCGATGGGCTATGGATGATTATTCTGTCCATGATTGTCTATGGAATGGCATTTGACTTTTTCAATATTTCAGGTTCTTTGTTTGTAGAAACTACTACTGATTCAAAAATTCGATCAAGCGCGCAAGGTCTCTTTATGATGATGACAAATGGATTTGGAGCAATTTTGGGAAGTTTGGCGAGCGGCTGGATGATTGACAAGTATTTTACACATAATGGAATTAAGGATTGGCACAACATATGGTTGACATTTGCTGCTTACGCCCTGATAATCACTATTTTATTTGCTGTATTTTTTAGACATAAACATGTGCGGGAAGATGTAGCAGCAGTAAATCACTAATTGGCAAACAGCGTCTCAAATCATTTTTTAGGATATATAATCGGAGCGGCTCACATGATGTTGTTAGCCGCTCCGTTTTTTTTGATAGTCTATTTTCAATCTAATGTGCAATAGCTTCAAGTTTCTTACTTCAGTCCGCTTAAAATCTGCTCCAGTTCATATTCTGTTTGCACCAACACTTGTCTGGCTTTGCTACCTTCGCTTGGTCCTATAATACCTGCCACTTCCAGTTGGTCTGCTAATCTTCCTGCACGGTTGTAGCCGATGGAAAACTTGCGCTGAATCATAGATGTAGAGCCTTGTTGAGTCGCCACAATCATTCGTGCCGCTTCACTAAACAGCGGGTCACGTTTAGTCATATCCACAGAAGTCGGGTCAACAGTTTCGCTATCCGGACCGGAATATTCAGGCAGATATAATGCAGTTGGGTATCCGCGCTGATTTCCTATAAATAACGCGATTTGTTCTACTTCGGGAGTATCCACAAAGGCACATTGCACACGAATTAAATCACTTCCTTGTGAAAACAGCAAGTCTCCACGCCCGACTAATTGGTTTGCTCCCGGAGCATCCAAAATCGTTCGGGAGTCAATCATGGATGAAACCCGGAATGCCACACGAGCCGGGAAGTTCGCCTTAATTACTCCGGTAATGATATTCACTGAGGGTCGCTGAGTGGCAATAATCATATGAATTCCTACTGCACGTGCCAACTGAGCAATACGTGCTATCGGCATTTCTATTTCTTTGCCGGCTGTCATTATCAAATCACCAAACTCATCCACAATAACCACAATATAGGGCAAGAAACGGTGTCCCTTTTCAGGATTTAACTCACGATTTACAAACTTATCATTGTACTCTTTTATGTTTCTTACATGTGCTTTTTTCAACAAATCATACCGGTCATCCATTTCCATACAAAGTGAATTTAGCGTATAAACCACTTTAGTCGTGTCAGTTATGATCGCATCTTCACCATCGGGGAGTTTTGCCAAGAAATGTTTTTCGATAGCCGAATAAATGTTAAACTCCACCTTTTTCGGGTCAATCAATACAAATTTCAACTGTGCCGGATGTTTTTTATAAAGCAAAGAAGTTATTACCGCGTTTAGACCCACCGATTTCCCTTGTCCTGTTGCGCCGGCAACAAGCAAGTGAGGCATTTTGGTCAAATCGACCATAAAAACTTCATCGGTTATTGTCTTCCCAAATGCAATGGGAAGGTCGAACTTCGACTCCAAAAATTTCTTTGAAGCAATGACCGAGTGCATCGATACAATTTGTGGTTCTTTGTTTGGCACTTCGATACCGATCGTTCCTTTACCCGGAATCGGTGCAATAATACGAATACCCGTAGCCGCTAAGCTGAGCATGATATCCGACTCTAAGTTCCTGATTTTTGAAATACGGATACCGGATTTTGGTACGATTTCATACAGCGTAATTGTAGGACCTACGGTTGCTTTTATCGAATTTATTTCAATATCGAAATTACGCAAGGTGTTAATAATCCTATCTTTATTGGCATTTTGTTCTTCCATATCCACTTCAGTTTTACTGTCTGAAGGATATGTTTTTAGCAATTCGAGTGTCGGCGGCTGGTATTTAGATAAATCCAAAGTCGGATCATATTTCCCCAATCTCTCTACGCTGTAATTCGGATCAACATTCACATCGGCTTTGTATTCTTCAATCGGATCTTCTGTTTTCAGATTATCAATTTCAAATTTCACATCATCTTCTATCTCTTCGATTGAAATCACTTTTTCCTCAGTTTTTCTTTTCGGTTTCACCTCTTCCTCTGCTTTTGCATGTTGAGCACGAGTAACCCACTCTTCCGGAACAATTTCAGTTCCTACCGCCACCTGTTTCTCTTCTTTTTGAGGCACTCCGATTCCGCTTCGATAGAATATATTTCTTAAAAATGGAATCGCTCCTGCCCATACAAACACCATGTATATTATCATGGCCGCAACCAATACAATCACGGTACCAAACTTCCCGATGTACGAATTGAGCACAACCGTGGCAATATAATCACCGTGTTTGCCACCCAACGCGAAAAATGAAGGCTGAATAACAGGGAATAAATCACTTAAGAAGCCCAATAAAACGGAAAGCCAGATCAGCCAAAAGAACGAGTGAAAGAATGCTTTCCAAATTAGAATAAATCTTACATTCATCAACCATAACGCTATGATAGCAAGAAAGAAAAGAATTGAAAATGAGGAAATTCCGAAAAGGTTATCAATGAATGTTTCAGAAATATAAGCTCCCATCACCGAAGTCCAGTTTTTCACATCATGACGAATAGCAAGTGATTCCTTGAATGAAATATTGTCAAAAACACTCTTATCTGCTGCGCCAGTAAAAAAATAAGAGACAAACGATAAAAATGAAAAAATGACAAGACAAGCCAGAACAACACCTACTACTATTCTTGTCTTCTCATCTTGAATAGATGAAATTATTCTTTTAAAAATCCCTTCAACTTCAGTTTTTCTATAATAATTAGTTGTCGGTTTTTTCCTCTGAGAAGAAGTGGATCTTATAGGTTTTTTTGGAGCCATAATTTAAAATTCCCCAGTCCTTTAACACTTGATTTACGTGGGGAGAATTCTCATTTTCAAAGCTAAAAAATGATTTAATTCTTATTTTTTATTGATTTTTCACATTAAATTGAAACGTAACCACTACCCTTTCACAAATAAGCTGCTGACTTGATATTGCACTTTCAGGGCAAAGAGCAGCTTTCACATTATTTTTACCTGATAATTACTGCAGACATTCAAATACAATAGTAAATGGGGGGGTGAGCAGTTACATTGAAAATCAGCCAATTAATTACACGTTTTTTGTTGAATTTCAAGAATCTAAATAATAATTGACTTTAATCTGCAAAAATACTAAAAATGAATGGCAATAAAAATCGTTTTTGTTAAATTTGCAAGAAAATAATTTCAGACAAGAATGTAATTAGATAATTGGAGTTTGAATTTCCTGAAAAAATATTTTTGTAAATCCACTTATACGAATTATGGGTTGAGATTACAGTTGAACCTTTAATTCACATAACTTGCTGATTTTGACAGTGAATTGTATTACTGATATTCCCAATATGACGAAAAAAGAACGATACCGACTGGTTTTCAAATGGTTTGATGAAAACGCGAAAATAGCTGAAACCGAGTTAATTTACAAAGATCCTTACAGTTTGCTTGTGGCTGTGATATTATCTGCTCAATGTACTGACAAGCGGGTAAATATGGTAACGCCACCTTTGATAGAAGCATTCCCAACAGTTTACGATATGGCAAAAGCAACGTCCGAAGAAATCTTTGAATTTATCAAATCGGTGACTTTCCCAAACAACAAATCAAAACATTTAGTGGGAATGGCAAAAATGATAGTAGAAGATTTCGATGGAAATATCCCGGACAATGTGAAAGATTTAGAAAAACTTCCCGGAGTGGGTCGAAAGACTGCCAACGTAATAGCATCGGTAGTGTACGATATACCTGTCATGGCTGTTGATACGCACGTTTTCAGGGTTTCAGAGCGAATTGGGTTGACTACAAACTCCAAGAATCCGCTCCAAACGGAGAAGGTACTAACGAAATATATCCCTGAAGAATTAATTCCAAAAGCTCATCATTGGCTCATTTTACACGGACGCTACATCTGTGTTGCACGCAGGCCAAAATGCGATCAATGCGGACTTACCGAATGGTGCAGATGGCACAAAAGAAATGGGAAAGAGTAGCGTTTGATTTTAGCAAGATTGATGAGTGGCAAATGCTTAGGGCCCGCTGAAAACGTTCGAATTTTTGCTTTGTTTTTTTTAATACTATTTTAATCAAATCGCAATACTTAAAGAAAGTTTTGTTCAATACGTTTACGCTATCATTGAGTTCAAATCATTTTTATCTGACTTAAAATCAATACTTTAATAGTTTTCAGCCCTCTCTGCTTATCGCTTAAAATGACTAATACCGGTGTGATTTCCATTTAATTAATCAAACCGGATCAGATTATCTATTCATCATTTTTCACAATAACGAATTTACCAAACCCGCTAATTAACTATTTACCAAAATTTTTAGTAACTTTGTAGCTTAAATTTTAAAAGAACAATATGCAATCAAACTTGATGAATGTTGCCATGAAAAATGGCTTGACATTAGGCGTAATTTTTTCATTAAATTTTATCTTTTCAACATCGGGAAATATTCTGTTAGTGCTTTTAAGCTACATTATTACCGGGTTAATCATTTACCAAACATACCGATATACGATACATTTCAGAGATCATGAAAACGGCGGCTCAATCCGGTTTGCCTATGCATTTACATTTGTGTTGTTTCTTTTCATTTTTGCTACAATCATATCATCATTCGTGAAGTATTTCTATTTGAAGTACTTCAAGACCACGTATTTAGATGAAATGTATAATCAGAATTTATTGATACTTGAGAAAGTATTCCCGGCAGTAACAGACGACATGTATCAGGCGATGGAATTTATGACTTCAGCTCGTGGCTTTACAATGATGTCTGCCTGGTCAAATGTGATAATGGGTGTTATTTTGGGATTAATCATAGCCTTAATCGTAAAACGTGCTGCAAATCCATTTAATGATAAAGTGGATAACAATGAATAATATCATCAATCGGGTTATAAAATAATTTTATTCAACCTCAATAGTTAGATAAGCTGAAAAGATTGCTTTGGGATTAATTTATATGAAACAGCCATTTAAGTTAAATCTTAAACCCAAGAGAATGGATAATGGCGTGTTCCATACGTCCTTGGTGTAAAAAAATAAAACATAATCGTATGAGACAGTAACGTATCAAACGTCCGTTTTCGATTTTCCGCTTACTTTATTTAATCAAAACTTACAAATTCCGTCTTCTTTATTAAACAAATGGATATCTCAATTATAGTTCCCGCCTACAATGAAGCCGAATCGCTTCCAAAGCTATACGAATGGATAGAGCGTGTAATGCTCGAAAACGAATTTTCTTACGAAGTCATTTTCGTTGATGACGGGAGCACAGATGGTTCGTGGTCCATTATCGAGGAGCTGCAGACTAAAGCTCCCGAGTTTGTTCGCGGGATAAAGTTCAGGCACAATTATGGAAAATCTCCTGCTCTTCATTGTGGTTTCCGGCAAGCGCAAGGCGATGTGGTGATTACAATGGACGCTGATTTACAGGATAGCCCGGATGAGATTCCCGAATTATACCACATGGTAACAGCTGGAAATTACGATTTAGTTTCCGGTTGGAAAAAGAAGAGATACGACTCAAAGCTGACTAAAAACCTACCCTCAAAACTCTATAATGCCACGGCACGAAAAGTAACGGGATTACGGCTTCACGATATGAATTGTGGCCTGAAAGCTTACAAAAATGAAGTGGTTAAAAACATTGAGGTGTATGGTGATATGCACCGGTATATTCCGTACTTGGCGAAAAATGCCGGATTTACGCGCATAGGCGAGAAAGTGGTTACGCACAGAAAACGCGAATTTGGTGAATCAAAATTTGGTATGAACCGATTTGTAAACGGATACCTTGATTTGATTACGCTTTGGTTCCTATCTAAATTTGGTAAAAAACCGATGCATTTTTTTGGATTGTGGGGTAGTTTTATGTTTATACTTGGATTTATTGCCGTAGTGGTGGTGGGTGTTAATAAATTACTTGCGCTGTATCAACACGTTCCGGCGAGATTGGTTACCGATAGTCCTTATTTCTACCTCTCAATTTTAGCTATGATTTTAGGAACTCTACTATTCCTTACCGGATTTTTAGGTGAATTAATCACCCGAAATGCGCCGGAAAGAAATGATTACAACATAGAAAAAACAATTTGAAACAGCTGTTAATCATAGGATTAGGTGGTTTTATTGGAAGTGTTGCACGGTATTTAGTTTCAAAATTAAATTTGACATGGCAACTTTATAACATTCCGGTCGGAACGCTTTTAGTAAACATTACCGGAAGCTTGTTGATTGGTTTTTTCGCAGGATTTTTCGTACACAATGTTACTTCAAGTGAGTACCTAAAGCTTTTTTTTATAACCGGAATCTGTGGTGGTTTCACTACATTTTCAGCATTTTCATTTGAAAACTTACACTTAATACAAGAAGGATATATCACAGCATCAGTTTTTTATATAGCATTAAGCGTGGTATTTGGCATTTTAGCGGTGTTAATGGGTCTATGGATCAGCAAAATGATAGTATAAGCGCGCTAAAATTAATTTTGAAGCGACACATAGCGGTGGCACGACTAACGAATTTTCTTTGAGAATAAATAAATTCAACATTCAATGGAATTGTTAAAATACATAGTACCGGCACTAATCGTTCTTTTAGTAACGTATTTGATTTTATTTCGTTTCTTTAGAAATGAAGCTGAAAGACGTTCGTTGGAGTTACGAAAAATGAATCTACAAATTGTAACTCCTACCCGACTTCGTGCTTACGAGCGATTGACGTTGCTACTTGAGCGGGTAAATCCGAACAATATGCTTGTACGCAAAATTGAAAGCTCAACAAATTGCATCGAATTCCAATCGACAATTTTAAATGATATTCGCAAAGAATTTGAACACAATGCCGCGCAGCAAATCTATGTCAGTGAAAGCCTGTGGGAAGATATTGAAGAGGCACGCGAAAATCTGATTCAACTAATCAACTCAGCTGCAACGCAGTGTGCACCCGAAGACCCTGCTACAAGGTTAGCAAGCATTATTATAGAGGTTTTCAACACACCGGAAGAAACAGCGTTGAGCGCTGCTTTACGGAATCTAAAGGCTGAAGTTAGTCAAATATTTCAATGAAACAGCCATTTAAGATAAATCTTAAACCCAAGAGAATGGCTAATGGCGTGTTCCATACGACCTTAGTGTAAGGAATATATTACAATCGTATGAAAAATACAAGTTTAATAAGTTTATTATTTATAGTTATTTTCGGATTGGCATTCAGCTTTAATTCGTGTAACACTGATGACACGTGCAGAAAGAGTCGTATAGTGCTTCTCGGCATGAATTTTTATTTAGATACGATAAATCATCTGAATAATAGATTGGTGGTTCAGAAATTATCTATTGACAGTCTTTGGGTAAAGGGAGTTGGTACAGATTCTGTGCTTTATAGCAATCGTAAAAGTATCAATACTGTGAAATTACCGCTTAATTCATTTGCAGAGGAATCAAAATTTCACTTTCAGTTCAATACGTTTACCGACACCGTTACGATTAGACATAAAAACATAAACGAATTTTTATCACTTGAGTGTGGTTATATACGTACGTTCGAAATTGACACGGTGATTTCGACCAAAAATTTCATAGACAGCATATCAGTTACCAATAATTTAGTAAATACATTTTACGTTGAAAACATTCAAATTCATCACAATAAGTAGCATTTTGATAGTTGGTCTATTGAGTAGTGTCGCGGCTCAAAACAACAATCCGGATAGCACCTCGAATGACTCGATTAAATCGCCGATTTACCGAGGATTTATTGTGGAAGTGGATGTCGCGCCACTTATTGAAAGTGCGCTGATAAACAGATATGCCTATTCATTTCAGGGAAATCTGATGGTAAACCTGAATAATCGTTTTTTTCCGATAGTAGAAATAGGCTATGCCGGAGCAAACAAAGCAAATATATTAGGCGCGCAGTTCAATACTTCCGGATTATTTGAGAAAGTAGGCATAGATCTTCGACTCATGAAACCAAAACCGAAAGCAACTATTAAAAACAATTTTTTATTAGGCGGACTTCGATTAGGAATGAGTCATTTCAACTATTCTATAAAAAACATACTAATGGAAGATGACTACTGGGGCGGATCTGAAATCATAAATGCTGAAAATATTTCGACAACAAAGTTGTGGTTCGAATTTGTAGCGGGGATACGAGCTTCAGTATATAACGATATTTACATGGGCTGGAATGTGCGGAACAAGCGATTGATCAGCCGCACAAAACCGGGAGAAAACGCGCCATGGTATATCCCCGGCTATGGACTTGGAAACACTTCTGCATGGGGGTTTAGCTATGTTATTGGATATAAATTTTGAAAGTAGAATAAATAGAATAATCAACAAAAAACAAATATAAATAATCAAAACAAACAGAACAATGAATTCAACAAAAGAATTAAATCGCGCAGCCGATAATATTCGGATTTTAGCTGCCGCGATGGTAGAGAAAGCCAACTCCGGACATCCGGGAGGCGCGATGGGTGGAGCAGATTTTATCAACGTACTTTTTTCAGAATTTTTGGAGTATGATCCCGAAAATCCACGTTGGGAGCAGAGAGACCGTTTTTTCCTTGATCCCGGACATATGTCTCCGATGCTTTATTCGGTGCTTTCGCTAACCGGAGATTATTCAATGGAAGATTTGAAAAATTTCCGTCAGTGGGAAAGCGTAACTCCCGGACACCCTGAATTGGATATCGAACGAAGAGTAGAAAATACATCAGGACCTCTCGGACAAGGACATACGTTTGCTGTGGGAGCAGCTATCGCGGCAAAATTCCTAAAAGCTCGTTTCGGTGACACAATGAATCAAACCATCTACGCTTTTATTTCTGATGGCGGTATTCAGGAAGAGGTATCTCAAGGAGCTGGACGTATTGCAGGACACTTGGGACTAAATAACCTCATCATGTTCTATGATTCGAACAGTGTTCAGCTATCAACATACACCGGAGCCGTAACAAGCGAAGATGTAGCAATGAAATACAAAGCATGGGGGTGGAATGTGTTGGAAATCAACGGAAACGACCCAATTGAAATCAGAACCGCTCTGACAAACGCGAAAAAAGAAACTGAAAGACCTACGCTTATTATCGGTACTACCGTAATGGGTAAAGGAGCTATTCAGGAAGACGGCAGTTCGTATGAAAACCAGGTAGATACTCACGGACAACCACTCGGAGCTACGAAAGCAAGCATTAGCGCTACAATTAAAAACTTAGGAGGTGACAGCGATAATCCGTTTGTTATCTTCGATGATGTGAAAGCACTCTATGCGAAACGTAAAGAAGAATTGAAAGAAATTGTAAAAGCAAAAAAAGCGGCACAAAAAGAGTGGGCTGAAAAAAATCCCGAATTAGGTGAAAAATACAAAGCCTATTTCTCCGGAAAGCTTCCTGAGTTGGATTGGAAATCAATCGAACAAAAAGCGAATCAAGCAACACGAGCAGCTTCGGCGACAGTTCTCGGTTTCTTGGCAGAGAATGTGGAGAATATGATTGTATCGAGTGCCGATCTGAGCAACTCGGACAAAACAGACGGTTTCTTGAAAAAAACCAAACAATTTGAGAAAAACGATTTTTCAGGCAAATTCCTTCAAGCCGGAGTTTCCGAATTGACTATGGCTTGTTTAAGTAACGGAATCGCGTTACACGGCGGAGTATTCGTTGCTTGCGGTACATTCTTCGTCTTCTCAGATTATATGAAACCTGCCGTCCGTATGGCTGCAATCATGAAACTTCCTGTGAAGTATATCTGGACACACGATGCTTTCCGCGTAGGAGAAGATGGACCTACACACGAACCGGTAGAGCAAGAAGCACAAATCCGTCTGATGGAAAAACTAAAAAATCACCACGGAGAAAACTCCATGTTAGTACTTCGTCCTGCCGATGTGGAAGAAACTACAGTAAGCTGGAAAATGGCAATGGAAAACAAAGAAACTCCTACTGCCCTACTGCTTTCTCGTCAAAATATCAACAACTTACCGGCTGAAAATCGGAAAGCGGAAGCTTATCAAACTGAAAAAGGCGGTTATGTGGTATCTTGCGATGGTAATCCCGATGTTGTGTTATTGGCATCAGGTTCAGAGGTTGCGACACTTGTTGAAGGTGCTGAATTGCTTCGTAAAGATGGTGTTAAAATCCGTATCGTTTCTGTTCCTTCTGAAGGACTATTCCGTTCACAGCCGGCCGAATATCAAGAAAGCGTACTTCCGAAAGGCATTAAACGCTTTGGTTTGACGGCGGGACTTCCGGTGAATCTGCAAGGGCTTGTAGGTGAAAATGGAGCAATCTGGGGATTGGAATCTTTTGGATTCTCCGCTCCTTACAAAGTGCTTGATGAAAAACTCGGATTTACGGCTGAAAACGTGTTTAAACAAGTGAAAGCAATACTCTAATTTTAAAGTCCAAGCAGAGATGTTAGGTTTTTGAAATAACATATTTCTGTTTGAAAAAAAAATTATTCTTTCAACTATTTTACTCCGGGCTAATCTTACCTTGATAAGATTAGCTTGGAGTGATTTTTATTACTGAAGTTGTCTTGACTTATAAAATTTTGTTAGTTAATAGGACACTGACGCTTTCTGCGGCATTGACCGTTGTGATTTAAAAATGCAAAACGCCGCTATAAGCGTCAGCTCAGATAAATCGGAATTTGCAATTGCGGAAAAAAGTCAAGATCACCTCACTATTTTTATTACTTTGAATTACTGTTTTTAAAAAAAATTTTTATCTCTATTTCCTTTTCACATAATTATGACTTCAACCATAGATAATTTACACCAATCAACATTCGCGATTTCTGTCTGGACAAAACAATTGTTAGAAAGCTGGGGTGTACCTCCGGAGTCAATCAATATTATAAATTTATTGTCGCAGTTAGCCATTGTGATTCTTTTGACTTGGGTATTTCAGTGGGTAGCCCGCAATGTTATTATCCTTATCTTAAAGCAGCTTCGGAAATTGCCTAAACTGAAATTTACAGAATATCTTTTGGAATACAAATTTCCTACTTATTTGGCTCTGATTGCACCGCTTACGTGGATTAGAAATACAATTCCTATTGTTTTTGAAAATTTTCCGGCAGTCATTTCAGGTATCACGAAACTTACGAATGTATTTATCGTTTTGATGATATTTTGGTTAATCAATTCTTTTCTGAAATCTTTGGCAAAATATCTTCTTACACTTTCTAATTTCAGCGACAAGCCTATAGAAAGCTACTTTCAAGTCATTAGAATTATCGTTGTAATCTTCTGTTTAGGCGCAATATTTACCATTTTTTCAGGTCAGAGCTTCGGGGCGTTTTTCACAGCCATGGGAGCTGCATCGGCTATAATGATGCTTATTTTTAAAGATACAATCTTAGGGTTTGTTGCCAGTATTCAGGTAAGTACCAACGATATGGTACGAATCGGCGATTGGATAACTATGCCGAAATACAATGCCGATGGTGATGTGACTCAAATTACGCTGAACACGGTAAAAGTAAGAAATTTTGATAAAACAATTACTACGATTCCAACTTACGCGTTGATTTCAGATTCATTTCAAAACTGGAGAGGAATGAAAGAAATGGGAGGAAGGCGAATAAAACGCTCTATATTTCTCAAACAATCCTCTTTCAGATACATCAAAGAAGATGAATTAGAGCGATTTAAAAACATACAGTATATCAGCAAGTACATTGATCAGAGGCAAGCGGAAATCAATGAATTCAATAAAAAAATTGATGCGGACAGAAGTCTTCAGGTCAATGGAAGAAATCTCACCAATATTGGGGTATTCCGAAAATACACTGAGATGTATCTGAAAAATCACCCCAATGTACACAAAGGGATGAACATCATGGTACGTCAACTCGCACCCAATGAAAGCGGATTACCTCTTGAAATATATTGTTTTACGGCTACTACGGTGTGGAAAGACTACGAAAATATAATGGCAGATATTTTTGACCACCTTACATCAGCTGTACGATACTTTGATCTGAAAATCTTTGAAAATTTATCGGACAGCGGGCCTGAAGCATAAAGTCAAATTAAATTTTTTACTCAAAGAAAGTAAAATGTACATTCCCGTATTTTCTGTGTGAAGAAAAACGGGGATGTTTTTCAAAATTATTCTTGATGGAATGTTCCAATACGAATAATCCTTCAGGTTTTAATAGTTCATTTTTGAATATTAAATCCGGAATTTCCTCTAAACGCTCCAATTCGTATGGAGGATCGGCAAACACAAGATCGAATTTTATTTTTGTGCCGGAAATATAGCGAAACACATCACCGGTAACGACCATAAGATTCTCAATTTTCAGAAGTTGACAAGTTTTCCGGATAAATGAAACGTGCTTTTTACTCTCTTCAACACAAATCACACTGCGCGCATCTCTCGATATAAATTCAAAACCAACACTACCTGTTCCAGCAAACAGATCAAGCACACTAATCCCCTCAAAATCAATTTTATTGTTTAGCAAATTAAACAGTCCTTCTTTTGCAAAATCGGTTGTAGGACGGGCTGTAATGGTGTGAGGAACATCAATACGTCGTGCTTTGAATTTTCCGCCAATGATTCTCATAAAAATATAGTTTTACCTGATAATCGAATATGATTATTCGCAATCATTCCTAATTGTTGCAATTTTGAATTGTTGTACCGTAACCATCCCGATATTCGGGTTGTTTGCTAATCATTAGACAACGGGACAAACCGACTTGAAGCGGTTAGTCCCAATCTAAAAAACATGATTTAAGATTAGGAACAAAAACGGACAATCAAATAATCGAATGTATCTTTTAATACGCCTTATTTCTATTCTAAAAAAACAACAACACCCTACTCTACTTTCCGAATATATTGTTTCAGAAGCTCCAACAAGCTGCTGCTGATTGATTTTTCTGAAAAAAGTTTCAACGGAAAAGTTTCAATATCCAACTCCAGCTGTTCGTATATATTCAGAACAAAATAGACGATATCTTGTTCTGATTTTGCTTCAAATGAATTGACAATCAATAGTTTGCTGTTTTTCACAACAATAATATCTACACATTCTTTTCTCAGATTAGCATAAACCGAACTAACATTCTTTTTTATTTTTTTCCGCAATAAGTTAAAAATATGATGCTCTATTTCGGCATTGGGATATTTTTTTTCTAAAAATTCAGTCAAATAATTTTCAGTTCTAAACACTAAATGTGCTCCCCATTGAGGCAAAAGATTGAATTTCAATTCAATTTTCTCTTTTTTCCCAAATTCTATTTCATAAAGCTTTTTCACATCTTCATTTCTAAATATCTCATTGGGAATGAGCATATAATTACTGTTTTCAAAAACGATTGATATGTTTTCGCTATGTACGCGCAGTTCGGGCTGATCAAAAAAATGTTTCAGAAAATCAACATCCTTGAATTTTCCGGCAGGCATACTAATCATTTGTTGCAAAACAACTTGTTCATTTTCGTCCATTATGGCGTAAAAAACACCCTCCGGATGAATTCGAATCAATAAGTTATTGTCTGTAACAGCAGTTAGCGGAATTTCTTTCATCATGCTAAAATTATTGGGTATTATGTCAATGCCACATTTTGACTTCTAAAAATCAGTAAAACAATCACGCTGACATAACATTAAACACCTTATTAATTGAACAAAGATAATGTGAATTAACCAATTTATCCTAAAATTCATTGAAAATATAATATTTTTTAGACCAAAATAACTGAATCTATTCATTATATTTGCAAAAAACTTGCTTTGTAATGAAATCCAAAAATATACAGCTATATAGGAAATTAGTTTCCGAAAATTCGGCTATTATTTCTTTTGATGAACGTAAAGAATTACGGCGGATCTTGAAAAAATATTTAGCTGAATCCAATATGCTGCCCAAAGAATCCGAAGAATTCGTTTCCCGAAAGCTTGAAACCTGCAATATTATTCTAAAAGAAATAGGTTTAGGAAAATCGGCGGTAATCGGTTATTTGCTGATTGAAGCTATTGAAAATAAAGAGCTGGATTTGAAGGCTATAGAAAGATTTTTTAAAGTATCTATTTCAACAATTTCGAGCGGACTACATCGGGTCGGCGAATTGTATGACAAAGGCGTTTCGTTAGAAACCGAAAATTTCAGAATGCTGCTTCTGACGCTTGCCGAGGATATGCGAGTGATTTTGATAATTGTAGCTATTCGTTTGCAAATCATGCGAAATTTAGAAAAATATCCGAAAAATGAACAGCTGCAAATTGCTCGAGAAAGCGCCTTCCTTTACGCGCCGCTTGCACACCGAATGGGACTTTACACTATTAAAACCGAGCTTGAAGATCTCTCATTAAAATTCTCAAACAGAGACATTTATAAAGGAATTGCTAAAAAACTGAACGAAACCAAGCGTTCGCGCGATCAATATATCGCAGCATTTATCGAGCCGCTAAAAGTGAAAATGGCCGAGATCGGATACCCGTTTGAGATAAAAGGACGGACAAAATCCATTCATTCGATCTACACGAAAATCAGGAAGCAAAACACCTCTTTTGAGAATATTTACGATTTGTTCGCGATAAGAATAATTTTTGACACACCGATTGAAAAGGAAAAAGCGGCATGCTGGCAAGCATACTCGATTGTGGCAGACATGTATCAACCCAACCCAAACCGTCTTCGAGACTGGCTCTCTATTCCAAAATCAAATGGATATGAGAGTCTTCATACCACTGTACTCGGTCCTCAAAACAAATGGGTGGAAGTACAGATACGTACCGAAAGGATGAATGAAGTGGCTGAGAAAGGACTTGCGGCTCACTGGAAATACAAAGGGATAAAAAGTGAAAGCGGAATGGATGAATGGCTGAAAAGTATTCGAGAGATTCTGGAAAATCCCGACTTGAACGCGGTTGACTTTATGGACGAATTCAAGCTTAATCTGTATGATAAAGAGGTGTTCGTGTTCAGCCCCAACGGTGACTTGCACAAGCTTCCAAAAGGCGCGACAGCATTGGATTTTGCTTTCAAGATTCACACAAACTTAGGAACACACTGCGTCGGAGCAAAAGTGAATGGCAAGCATGTCCAGATAAAATATGTGCTCAACAACGGCGATCAGGTTGAAGTACTTACTTCACCTACGCAAAAACCGAATCCGGCCTGGCTAAATATCGTAGTTACCTCCAAAGCGAAGAATAAAATCCGTCAATCGCTGAAGGAAATTGAATTTAAAGATGCTGAAATTGGACGTTAAACACTTCTAAGACGATTCAAAAATTGGAAAATAGAATTAGAAGACAGTATTCTTTCCAAACTCGCTAAAAAGAACGGATTCAAAACTGTTAGTGATTTTTACCAGGCTATAGCGCAAGAAAAGATTGACATTCATGAGATTAGGACGCAGTATATTGAGTTGAAAAATTGGGAAAGCAATCCGTTCGTAGAAAGTCGGACAGCAGAAAATTACACAAAAGAGCTCTCCCCAATTCCGGAAACTTCGGCTAAAGAAGATATACTTGTTATAGACAATGACTTGAAAAATATCGATTACAAGTTAGCAAAATGTTGCAATCCGATATATGGTGATGATATTTTTGGTTTTGTCTCGATTATGGGCGGAATAAAAATTCACCGGACAAACTGCCCGAATGCTCCACAAATGATTTCCAAGTTTGGCTACAGAATAATAAAGGCACGGTGGTCCGGAAAGGCTGAAGGCTCGCAATACCTTATCACTCTGAGAGTTGTAGGACACGACGACATAGGAATCGTGACCAATATCACATCCGTAATTTCTAAAGAAGAAGGTGTTTTGCTCCGTTCAATTACAGTGGATACGAATGCCGGATTATTCGAAGGAACGATGACTATCATGGTGAATGACAATCGGATTTTGGATCAAATAATAAAAAAAATCAAGAACGTAAAAGGGGTAAAAAACGTGGGCAGAATGTAAAACTGTGTGTTTTTGATTTTTGATTTACGAATGGAATAACTGAAATTAAAAATTGAATGTAAAAGCATATTAAAACGATAAATAGAAGATTTAAATCAAAGACATTTTCTTTCTCAATCTTCCTACTCATTCTTTTTCTTTTCTCATGTAAAACGAACACGTTCGATCCCGGAAATACAGGAAACTCCGGTTTAGATTATGTGTTTGATATTGAGGCTGTTCCGGAAATTTATATCGAAACAACCACAAGAGAATGGAATAATCTGCTTAGCTATTTTGACCAAAATCCGAAAAACGAAGAGAGCATTCCCTGCGATTTTGTATTTGTAAAAGGCGAACAGCGCGATACGATTTTGAATATCGGAATGCGACTCAGGGGAAACACAAGCCGCCGAAGACCGGAAGGGAAAAACGGAGAAAAGCATAATCCGGTTAATCCGGACTGGCATCACGTACATTTTGGTCTCAATTTCAAGAAATATGTAAAAGGGCAGCATCTTCGAAACTTAGAAAAATTAAACTTAAAATGGTTCAAAGATGACGGTGTGTACGCTCGTGAGGTTTATTGCTACGACCTATTCGAGCGATTCGATGTCTGGACAAGTCCCCAGTCAAGTTACTGTCGCTTATTTATCAAAATAAAAGAAGATAACAAATGGATTAACTACGATGTATATCAATTAGTTGAACCGATAGATAAGGAGTTTGTAAAAAATCGTATCGGCAAATTTAATGATTCAAAGGGAAATCTCTGGAAAGCGAACTGGGGAGCTGATTTTGTAAATACAGACCGCTCGAGAATGGGATTGGAGAATGTCACATTGACTCAAACTTATCAACCGGTTTATGACTTAAAAACAAACGAATCGAATCTTGAATCTGCTAAAAATCAGCTTGTTAATTTCATAAATAACCTAAACTCAAAGCAAGGAGATGAATTCAAAATGTGGGTTGAAAGCGCAATGGATGTGCCTCTTTTCTTAAAAACCTACGCTGTGAATGTTATTTGCGGCATGTGGGACGATTACTGGAATAATACGAACAATTTTTATTTCTATTTTGACTCAAATAATAAATTTTATTTCATCCCGTACGATTATGACAACACGCTGGGAACTTCTCTTTTAATGAATGATTCCGGTACACAAGATGTCCTGAATTGGGGAAAATCCTCGAATCCTTTAGTCAGGAAAATAATATCGATTCCTGAATACAGAACACTCTATATCAATTATTTAAAAGAATTGAATGACCCGGAAAAAGACCTGTTTTATTACACCAAAAGTATGGATAGAATCAGCAAGTGGCATTCAATGATTCGAAGCTACATCAGCAATGACACAGGCGAAGATATGAAAATAGTAGATGTGCCTGCCGGCTGGGGAAATTGTCCGCATTACCGTCTGCTGTCCACAACAAATAATTATTTTAAAGTGAGAGGTGAGAATTTACCGTGAAGGGGATGAATTGCAAATTGAAAATAACCGGATAGAAACAGTAAAAGGATTCAACCGCTTTGAAGTTGGATTAAACCCTTTTCACAAATAAAAGACAACAAAAAGACATGTGTCCATTGGTAATATGAAAGTGTAATTTTCTTATAATCAACCTTATGACTATAGGAATCTACACTTATGACTATAGGAATCTACAATTTCAATATCCTCTCCCGAAACTCTTTCATCCCCTCTCCTGCTCCCTTTTGTATCACTATTATCCGGTCATCATAGAGTGAAATTTGATTTGGATCAATCAGATAAATCGGAATGTCATACGGAGCATGATTAATTAATCCCGCAGCAGGATAAACCTGCATTGAGGTGCCGATTATCAGCATTATATCAGCTTGACCGACCTCTTCAATCGCGTTTTCTATCTCAGGTACAGCCTCCCCAAACCAAACAATATGTGGTCGAAGCTGATACCCTTTAGGACATTTGTCACCCAAATTAACTTCAATTTTTTCAGGCGTTAATTCAAAAATTTCTTCCGAAAAACCGGTAGAGCGAACCTTCATTAATTCGCCGTGAAGATGGAGCACATGTGAGCTTCCCGCGCGTTCGTGAAGATTATCCACGTTTTGAGTCACTATACGCACATCAAATTTCTCCTCAAGCTCTGCCAGAATCTTATGTCCTTCATTTGGCTGGACATTTATCAATTCTTTTCGCCTGTGATTGTAAAAATCAAGCACTTTTTGAGGATTCCGATGAAAAGCTTCCGGAGTCGCTACATCTTCTACCCGTTCGTTATTCCACAAACCACCCGCACCTCTAAATGTTTGGATGCCACTTTCAGCGCTCATTCCGGCGCCCGTTAAAACCACCAATCGTTTCTTCATATCTAAATCTATAAAAATGATTATGTCTATCCGCAAAGTATCCTAAAACCCAAAATTTGAAATATGACATATAGGGTCTCACCGCTCCAAGCGATTTGATCCGACATGGATAAAACACATCAGGCACCTTTAAGCCGTTAGATGCTATGTTTGCCATTATCGCAGATATATTAGCACAGAATGCGGATAATCAATAAAATTATTTATTCCCAAAAAACTCAAACTCATCTACCTTCGACCACACAAAAAGC
>JAAYIT010000141.1 GCA_012523295.1 Porphyromonadaceae bacterium
GGAAATTAATGCCTGAGGCGGTGGGGCAACTTAACATGTATCTGAATTATTATAAATCTGAGATCAATGACGAACATGATAATGAGCCCATTGGAATCATTCTTTGTACCGACAAAGATAGGATTCAAGCGGAGTATGCTTTAGGCGGACTATCAAATCAAATTTTTGCTTCAAAGTACACGCTATATATTCCGAATAAAGAAGAGTTAGAAAAACAGGTAGAAAAAGTGTTAGACGAGTTTCATCTGTTGTAATAATAAGCGAAGGACAAATTTATATTTATATTATTCCTTGTTAAAGAAGGAGATAAAGAAATGCAATTTGACACACATAAACTTAATGTTTATAAAGAGTTGTTAGCTACAACAGAGATACAAAAAGGTTATCAAGAATTCATAAAACTCTTTCGATATTTGCGCATAGAATTAGAAAAAGAGTTAGACGACTTTTCATTATCTAATAATATTGTGGAAAATCGCATGGATTTTGCATACTTTCAATTGTTTAGTGATGAATTAAAAGCAAAAGGATTAAAAGCTCAGATTGTTTTTGTTCACAAAGAATATCGATTTGAAGTTTGGATTTCTGGATACAATCGGAAAATACAGCGTGATTATTATAATTGCCTTAAAAACCAAAATATAAAATATATAGTTAATGGTGATCCAGAGAGAGTAGACTACATTATTAAATCTCCACTGCCAAAAAACACAGATATTAGCAATGGTGAATTGCTTATAGAGCTATTAAAATCTGAAATAAATGAAATAGTAACATTTGCAGAAAAAATTAATATATCATAGCTCCATATTTAGGCAGTAAACTGGCTCTCGATTTGTGCGTGCAACAGTTAGCCACTATGACTGGGCAATGAAAGAATTATGTATGATGTCCCTGATATCAAACTAATCCTCCACCTCAAAAAGCTCAATTCTAAAGCATTTTTATCATCCAATAAAACACAATTATTTGTGACCCTGCAAGAGGAACCGGTGGCTTTCTTGCCTCAGCTTAGAGTTTGCTTCATGACCAAGACAAACTCACAACCGAACAGGAGCAGTATTCTCGATCAATTTCAGTAGGGAAAGTGCCTGTGTATGGACCGGAGCACTTTCTAATCTATTTCAGTTTGGGCTGGTGTTGCTTTTTTGAATACAATCATCAATCCATTTACAAGCAGGTAAACGGCAACGATCACCGAGCCGATGATGTCCAAATAATATGCTGCAGGGGAATCCGGGGCGATGGCGATGGCAGTTAGGGCAATTGTCACACAAATGACCACAAGAGCTTTTGCTCAGTAGAGTTTGCTTTGCACGGAAATAATAGCGTTTGGCTCTTCTCGATTAACTTTCCGATAGCGCAGCCAAAACCAGAGGTTGGTTATCGCTCCAAGAATTGCGATAATCAAACTCAAAACAACATTCCCCTTTTCAGCATGGTTTGACAGAAAACTAATCAAAATCATTGCAATTCCGCTGAGGCGCATAGCCAAGCCAACGCAAAGATTTGCGATTCTTTCCAATTTTTCTTTCCGCACAGGGTCTGCCATCGGGTCTTTGAC
>JAAYIT010000142.1 GCA_012523295.1 Porphyromonadaceae bacterium
GTATATAACATTGGGGATTAGGTGGTTATGCAAACATTCTGCCACGCATCAAGTTCGGTGTATCTGGACAGGAAAGTAGCCCGCAATCCCCAACGATTTCATACCGCCAAATGTTGGCGGCAACCTTAATAGACACGTTTACATTGACAATTTAGAGATTTGAAAGAAATAAATTTACATATTGCAGACAACACAATAAATGAGTTCACAAAAGTTAGCCATAACTTTTTGGACAATGTAATTTCTTCAATAGAGAAAACAACTAATATCCATTTACAAAATCAGTCTGACTATAAAAAAACTTTTATTCAAAAAACGACTGAGTTAGTTGAAAATATTTTAGAAATAAACACACAGTCAATCATAAAAAATAAAGAAACAAGTTGCGACTTTAATATGTTGTCTTTGTTTAGTATTGGAGAAACACAACATAGTTTTTTATTAGCTCATTTTTTAAACCCTAATGCTGAACACGGGCAAGGACATCTCTTTTTAAACGAATTTTTAGACTTGTTAAAAATTGAACGTCTTAGCGAAAATGAAAATTGGATAGTTACATCGGAAAAAGGGAGAATAGACGTTTTACTAAAAAGAGTGCAACCTCACTCTGTTATAGTAATAGAAAATAAATCTAATTACGCAGGAGACCAAAATAACCAACTTTACAGATATTGGTATCAAGAAATTTATAGGACAATATCTGAAAGACATTTACCCAACGATTATATTTTAAATCCACCTGAACGATATTATCAACTTTTATATTTATCGCCAGAACATTGGAAAATACCAACAACAAACACTTTATCAAAACCTACTGAATGGGGAGATGATTTACCAAATGAAATTCCTCTAAAAGCGAAACATATTTTGTTTAGCGACTTTATTTGTAAATGGCTGCAAATTTCATTGGATAAAATACCCAAAGACAATCACAGGATTAGAGAATATGTAAAACAATATATTGAATACTGGAACTAAAAAATATGCAAAAAGAACTACTCAATCAAGCAATCGGAATATTTGACACTTCCGAAAAATGGAACGCTTTTGTTGAATTGGCGAACCAAAAAGAAACAATTAAATGGCTTTATTTTCAGAAATTAAAACAGCCGTTATTAAACTACTTCAATTCGAATCCTGTTGAAGGATGGGTGTGCGAGCCTTGGGGAAATCAATCTTACGACATTCGTTGGTATTTGAAAGACTTTGGTAAATCTTCATTAGCATTGGCCATTGGTTGGACATTTGAATTCCATCTACATATTGAAGACACCACTGCTTTCGATACAGAAAAAATAAATGACTTACTAAAAGGAGAATATTCACTTTTACTCTCAGCTTTTGACCGAGTTGATAGACAGTTTGAGCAAAATTCCAAAGCAATGGAATATAGGAATTACAGTTTTGGTAGTCCTTACGATTCTAATTTTGACAAATCTCAGCTTGACAAACTTGCTTGGTTTGCAGGAAATCAAACAGAGAGCTTCGTAAATCAAATAATAAAAAAAGTTGACCGTTTTAGAAAAGACCAAAACTTAACAAATCTATTGTATGACCTAAATAAGCAAGCTAAAAGACAAACAAAATAAAGGCAGCCGCCAACAGCCGTTTGCCGCAATGGGGGCTGACGTGGTTAAATCAATTGCAGTGCTTCTATCAACATTTGTGCTTGGTTGACAGTGAAGTGCTCCGA
>JAAYIT010000143.1 GCA_012523295.1 Porphyromonadaceae bacterium
ATTATCAGAGGAATTAAGCAAGTTGGGGCTTTGCCCCAAACCCCACTTCATTTTTTGTTCCCGATAAAGAATCGGGATGTACCACTTAACACAAAAAACGAAGCAAAAAAAGTCAAGACTCCGCCCGTCTCACTCAAAAAATTATCTTCGTTGATTTTGCAAATGCTCGGCATAGCTCAAGTAAGCTTGGCTCTGCCCTCGCTTAATGCAAAATTGGCGTTCAAACGTCTAAATCGTCCAAACTCGCCCCAAGTGTTTCGGTTTTTGAAACTATTTAAAGGCTCAAACAAGGACGATTCTTAACGCCGTTCTCTCTGATTTTTTGGCTCGCCGGACGAGGTCACTCGTTAGCAAGCCTTTTGAGACTATCAGATAGAGCTTGCGAAAGTTTTGTAAAAATCTAATCCCGCAACCCTATGTTCGACTGTCAAACAAAGTATTTGATAAAGCAGAAAAAAGGGGAGTCTTGAATCAGCATCTCCTTACCGCATCAGAACAAGTAAGTCAGTGAGATTGAAAAAACTTTGGAAGTATTGGTAGCCTTCAGATTAGGAACTGAGCCGCCGGATTCAGTATTTACTTTGTCGAGAATGCTTTTATTCGTGTCGCGTTTCATTAACCCTTGAGAATAATAAGCTCCGATTTGAAGCTTTTTGACCAACTCCACTCCGCCACCGAACGAATAGCCATAATCAATCCGATCCATAAAACTATCAAAAGTATCTTCTTTCGCCAGCGTAGCGATATCACTTTCAAACACCGTTTTCCCTTTCAGAGCATACGCGCCGTAAATTCCCGCGTTTCCATACACTCCGACTACCCCGCCCCAGTCAACTCTCAACCGGAGATTTAGCGGAACTTCCACATAGTTTATTTCCCGATAGCCTTTAATAAGTGAATTTACAATTTCATTTTTGTCAAACCGGAAAACACCCCCTTTTTGAGAAAGAAGGGCGCCGACTTCAAAACCAACTCCGGTCTTTTTAGGGTTAATCTGATAGACCAGTCCTACCTGATAGCCGGTCAGGTTATCACTTTGAAATGCGGCTTCAATGGACTCCTGATTAAAAGATTGCAATTCGTTTGCCATATTCACACCGGCACGAATCCCAAGCTGTGCAAAACTTACAGTTGAAAAAAATATTAGAAAAACAGATATTATGGTGATTTTAAACTTCATTCGATTATATTTTATTTTTTAAATTAAAGTCATATGAAACTCGCCATTAATCATTCTCTTAGGTTTGAGATTTATCTTAAATGGCTGTTACATTATGTTAAAGCTCGTCTTTCAAAGGATTATTGACTCTGTTTTGCAACTCTTTTACGGTCATTTTCATCAAGCAAGATTTTTCTCAAACGTATTTTAGTCGGAGTAATTTCCACATATTCATCCTCTTTAATGTATTCCAGCGCTTCCTCTAAGCTGAAAATTACCGGTGGAGCTATTCTCATTTTATCATCCGAACCCGACGCGCGCATATTTGTCAGTTTTTTGGATTTCGTAATGTTTACTATCACATCTCCTTCTTTCGAACTTTCGCCAATTACCTGCCCCTCATACACTTGGTCTTGTGGGTGGATAAAGAATTTTCCGCGATCCTGCAATTTATCTATTGAGTATGCAAATGCCGTCCCAGTTTCCATTGCAATAATCGAGCCATTATTCCGTCGCTCTAAATCTCCTTTATAAGGCTGATATTCGATAAAACGGTGCGACATGATTGCTTCACCGGCTGATGCGGTGAGTACGCTGTTTCTCAATCCGATTATTCCCCTTGATGGAATCAAAAATTCGAGCTGTACACGATCTCCTACCACTTCTATACTCACCATTTCACCTTTTCGGGTAGCTACCATTTCAATTATTTTTCCTGAATTTTCTTCCGGTAAATTTATCGTCAGTTGCTCAACGGGTTCGTATCGCTCTCCGTTTATTTCTTTGAAAATTACTTTTGGTTGTCCTACCTGAAGCTCGTATCCTTCCCGACGCATGGTTTCAATTAAAACAGACAGGTGCAGCACACCACGTCCATAGACATGCCAAACATCGGAATTTGGGTTTTTCTCCACTTTCAAAGCCAGGTTTTTGTCTAATTCCCTGATTAAGCGGTCATTGATATGTCTGGAAGTAACGAATTTTCCTTCTTTTCCAAAAAAGGGCGAGTCATTTATGGTGAAAACCATGCTCATTGTCGGTTCATCTATCGCAATGGGAGGAAGCGGTTCCGGCTTATGAATATCGGCAATCGTATCGCCTATTTCAAACCCATCAATCCCAACCAAGGCACAAATATCTCCGGAAAAAACCTCTTTCGTTTTCGTACGTCCAAGCCCTGTAAATGTATCTAACTCTTTAATTCGGGTTTTTATCACTTTTCCGTCACGCTTACACAGGCTGACGTCCATATTTTCTCTTAAACCCTCCCGACTGCAATTCTGCCTACATAAGGCGAGTAATCCAGCGATGTAATCAGCATTTGCGGAGTGCCTTCCAAGCTTACCGGAGCCGGAATGTGCTCAATAATTGTATCAAGCAATATGGTGATGTCGGTAGTTGGCTTTTTCCAATCATGTGACATCCAGTTGTTTTTTGCCGAACCATAAATAGTCTGAAAATCAAGCTGATCTTCTGTGGCATTCAGATTGTACATCAAGTCAAAAACCATCTCATTCACCTCATCAGGCCTGCAATTTGGCTTATCCACCTTATTGATAACCACAATTGGTTTAAGCCCGATATCGAGCGCTTTCTGGAGCACAAACCGCGTCTGCGGCATCGGACCTTCAAAAGCATCTACAAGCAGCAAAACTCCATCTGCCATATTCAACACACGCTCCACTTCTCCTCCAAAATCGGCGTGTCCCGGAGTATCTATAATGTTGATTTTGAATCCATTGTATTGAATCGATACATTTTTAGCTAAAATAGTAATACCCCGCTCTCGCTCTAAGTCATTGCTGTCCATTATAAGATCCCCGGTCTGTTCATTTTCTCTGAACAAATGTCCGGCATACAACATTTTATCCACCAAAGTGGTTTTCCCGTGGTCAACGTGGGCGATAATCGCGATATTTCTAATTTTCTGCATTCAGTTAATTTTTTCAGCGTGCAAAGTTAGTGAAAAATATGGTGAAATGCATTCTGTTGATATGTAAAGGAATAAATTTTAACGAAAATATTTTCCTGATTTTCCCAAAACAAATTACCTTTACACCATCATTCATTGCCATTTTTGCTCAGTTGGTAGAGCAATTCTCATAATAACAGGTCTGGGGTTCGAGTCCCTAAAAAGGCTCAAAATTAAAAAGAGGGTGTCTCACGACATCCTCTTTTCACATCTTAAAATCAACAATCGACAACAAAATTTTATTTTTTATACAATGCTTTCGAGAGCTTATTTCCTTCCACATCGGTAACTGAAATATAGTATAATCCTGAAGGATAGGCAGTTAAATCCAATTGATTCACATTTTGCTCAATTGATAAAACTTTTGTTCCCAAAACTGAGATTACCTCCACACGTTTTACATTATTCTCTAAGTCAATGTTCACAATTCCATTGGAAGGATTTGGATACAACCTCCAAGATATCAAATTAAGGTTTTTCACCGAAGTCGCGCAATCAACTACGGAAACAGTGTATTTAATATTTGCTCCTTCAGGTGTAGAGTTTCCGCTGATCCAGCAAATGTTTGATGAGGCAGTCAGGTCATATGTCTGCTCATTATTGTTGTTATTATTAAAAATAACATTGATCTCATTTCCTTTGTATCCGCTAACATCATAGGAGTAAAAACCAGCTTTGTCTTTGGAAACAGTAATTCCCGGCCATCCCCCTAACAGTTCGTTCACATTTCCTCCATCCACTTGCCAAACATACAAGCCTACCTGCGACCAAGAGTCAGGAGCTTTGAAGCTAACGGTAATTTTACCGGCAGGTTGATTTGAAATAGTATAGTTGTAGGTCATTACCGGCGAACTTCCGCTTGAATTGATCGCAATTGCTTTGAGCGTTGTACTTCCGTTTGGCAACGATATCGACCCGTTGTATTTGGTCGAACCGACTGAAGGCGTACTTCCATCTGTAGTATAATAAATAGATGCAGTAGAAGGATTCGCGGTCAGCGTCACAGTTTGTCCTATACCATATGTCCCTGAAGAAGGATTGCCCGATACATTCAGGCCACCGCCTGATGTCCAGATTGCATAATTATTTCCTGAGGCGGCTAATGTATAATTACCCGGCGCCGAATAATTTCCGCTTCCCAACTTCACAATTAAGCTTCCGCTTTTCCCGGTCACAGTCGCTACATACAGCTCTCTCGAAGATTGATCTACTTTAACGGGACTTTCACTGTGAATTCCGACCGATTTTCTCGCTGTGATCATAGCCTTAATCTCCGATTTGTGTTGTTGCCAGTGCGGAAGAAAAACACAGGGAATACCCGGCGAGGATAGCATAAACGCATTCGCCATCAAAACATTACCGTTGAATTTATTATGATCTCTATAGGTATCGTGATTATCGATAAATGTAGAAGCGTACCTTTTCAGGTCCGGATTATGAATCAGACCCGCCGGCTGAGGATCTTTATTTAAAAAATACCAAACAAGCTTTGTCAAATCACCTGAATTTGCCCATTCGTTCAGCGCGTATTTAAAAGTAAAGTCAAAAGTAGTTGATTTTTTATTGGCATTATTTAGCCAGGCTTCAAGGTCGTCGTAATTGTTTTCCCAGTATTCTCCAACTGAAAAATAGGCATTTGCTGATTCATTGTACATGGCCACGTATCTTCCCGGAAAACCCTTAGTCAAATCATAACGCCAGCCATCATATCCAATTTCATTTTTCATGAAATGAAGATACCCTTTTATTGCCTGTTGAACATCGTGGTTTTTATGATTTAAGTCACGTGCTGCTTCGTAATTCTCACCCTCATCGGGATCTCCAAGAGGTCTTGCCTGCCCGGGCTGATCCTTGACTTCGTCTGTACTGCAAATCCAGTACATATTCGGCGTATATGTCACACCATTGTATGTTTCTGTAGGGAAATTCGTCCAGTTAGTCACACCGTTTCTATGATTAATTACAATATCCGCGACGGCTCGTGTACCTCCTGCTTTCAGCTTGGCAATCAATGCTTTTAATTCAGCCTGCGATCCAAAACTACTGTTTTGCCTAAACCAATACACAGGCAAGTATCCCATAGTATTGGAAGAATTGTCGTCGCCACTGGGAGGCAACCAAACTAAATCAAAGCTTTCTGAAATCTCACCAGCTTGTGAAGCTAATGTAGTCCATTTAGAATCACTAAATGAATTCCAATAGAAAGCCTGTAGCATTACGTCCGTAGATTGTGACGGAGCTTGTGAGTAAAGATTAGGTAAAATTAAAAATGAAACAAAGAACAATGAGAGAATAATTTTTTTCATGATATTTTAATAAAAAAGTTAACAAATAAGAAATTCTTAGTATGATATTCAAAAATAGACATTACCTACATTATGTAACAGAATACAGAGAAGTAACATCATTTTTTTCATAGCAAACGATTGTAATGTATTATCTTACTATTTTATGGAAATATTTGGAGCGAATCATTACTTTTATTAATGTGAATTGGATAAAAGGAGTATTTTTATAAGTCATGATGTGTGTAAAGCTATAAATTAATTGGATATCGTTTTTTTACTTGGGATTGATTTGAAAATCAACCCGGATAATAGCCGTTTATAAAAAAATGAACTTTCCAAATGGTCTCAGACCTTTGGAATAGTTGTAAAGGCGAATTAAGGGTTGAAGTTTTATATGATTATCCGCAATCATTCCTATTTGTTGCAATTTTGAATTGTTGCATATTTACGTCATTAGACAACGGGACAAACCGACTTGAAGCGGTTAGTCCCAATCTAAAAAAAAAGTGAGGATACCACTTCCGGTGACATCCTCACTTTTTAAGAAAATTTCTATCACAAATCTATTTCACAAAAACCTTTAATTGTTGTACACCCGAGTTGTTTGAAATCTGCAAGAGATAAACTCCCGACTGACCGATAGTAAACTCGGCGTGACCCAAATTGATTTTTCTTGATTCTACAATTTTTCCGGTTACATCGACAACTGAAATATAAGAAGGTTCGTTCAACTCGTCAATTAGTATCTTACCTTCACTTACACTGATTTTGTAATCAGAATTATTCTTTTCCAACTCAACTTTTGACGGAACTTTCGCGTTTACATTTATTTCAAAACGCGTATTCAGATCTCCTGCATCAGTGGTATTGAAATCATAGCTTGAATTTGCAGCCATATCCACAGTAGTTCCGGTCAGCTTATCAGTCAGAATTGCATTATAAGCCGTTGCCTGATTATCCCAGGTAAACGAGAAATCACCGGCAGTCGGCACTTTAATTCCTACAGGAATGGTACTGTTTGCCGGGAATGAATTCAAAGCATACATTTTTCCCTTTATCAGCGTATAAATACGTGGAGTAGTATCTTTCCAAGGTGTATTGTAAGGGGCATCATACAGCTTATCGGCATCGGTGGTCGCATTAGCGTTTACACGCAGCAATGTTTCATACGCTACATTATTGACAACCAGATTCAATTGTATGATTTCTTCCGGAGAATTAGTAACAGCGGCTGCCCTCCTAAGCATACCCTGAGGAGAAGACAGAGCATAAGACACATTCACACTATCAGCGTCTGGAGTTTTTACAAATATCGCGTCGAATGGTTTAATAGCTCCGGATCCATAGGTATATCCGGGATTATATTGATAATAATACAACTTATAGGCATCCTGTGATGCATTGTAGCCATAAGCAAAAACCCCTCCGGATAATGTTGGAGTGCCATTCGCGGACAACGGATGTGACACAAAATTCCACCCCGCATTTACATCGTGTTCAGCAGTTTCATATGTCAAATTCAATGTACGAGTGCTATTAAACATCTCATCCCCACCTTGAACAGAACTATCAAAGTACAGGTCTTCTAAAGGCGTTTTTTTGTTGATTATATAGCCTTTCATTGAAGTCATCGGTACATCAGTTGAAGATTTCCAACCGGAAATATTTGTTGCACGCGCTGCGGGATCATACCATCCTAAGCTGTAATCATCACCAATAACAGCAGTCGTTCCATCCATCTTAGTAACTGTAGCTGCATAAGGGAATGATACAAAATTCCATGCTGCCGTTTTTTCAAAATGAACCAATGTTCTCACTTTCCCTGTAATAGTCAGACTGCGTCCGTTTTTGTAGAATTGAGCCGAATTCATAAGACCGGCGGTAGCTTTCGTAAAGATAAGGTCTTTAACCTGCAGTGCCGCTGTACTACCATCCGTACTTGACAACGTACCCACCGCCAGCGAATCCAAACGGATATCCGCGGAGCTGTTAAGTTTACCTTGCAAAATCTGTAATCTTGAAGTTACAATAAAATCATTACTATTATTCAATACAGCATCTGAACCGGTTCTATTTAATATCAAAGTTCCTACTTTATTAGTAGTACCCGGTGTAGTCTGGTCAAAAGCGATATTGGAAATTGCATCATCCGAGTTATAAACACCAAGAACAGAGATAGTAGTTTCTGGATTAGTTCTGATAAATCCGTTGTTTTGACAAACAATTGTGGATTTTAGATTCGTATCACTCACTTTTACGTTTAATCCACTTAAATCAAGGATAGTCGGAGTGGATGAGTTATTACCATTCACAGTAATAGCTCCGCCTCCTGAATTAGTATTTCCATTATCAGTACCTTCTCCATCTACAAAGATATCATGCGTTAAAGTTACAACTCCTCCCGTTTTCGCTACAATCAACCACCCCTTGAGTTCAAAAGGTGTTGATCCGGTACCTACTGAAAAAGGAGCTGTACCTCCTATTGTCTGATTCGCATTTCCTTCTAAAATAAATGCACGACCATTCATCTCTACCGAAGTTGTAGAACCATTATTTGTAAAATTCCCTGTAATATATAAGTCGCCACCTTTTGCATTTGAAGCCAATGTTGTCTGACCGGTATTAATGTAGTCATTGCAGCTAAAAGCCAAATGTGAACCGGCATTCATGTCCAGAATACCATTATTGTAGATATCTCCCGCAACAAAAAATGCTTTACTTCCATACAAATCGCTAGAAATACCAAGTCCGATATTCAGCCTAAAAGTAGATCCATTTTCAACAGTTAGATCACCTCCCATGTACAAAGCCTCTGTAACAGCAGTTGCACCCGAAATATTATTCAGATTAACTGTAACTGTTGAATTTCCGCTTATGATAACATTATTCGGATATCCTGCTCCGCTTTGCACATTCATAGGCCATTCTGTACTTGGTAGCGAAGCTAATCCGCTGTACTGTAATGTAGAACTAACGCCATAGATAGGAGCAGTAGTTACACTTCCACCTGATGCTAAATTTAAAGTGCCATTAATAATAAAATTAGCAGATGAAGGAGTAGTAGCCGCTGAGTTTATTGTCAATGTGTCTGCACTTTGAACGACAACTTGATGTGCGCCCGAAGATGGAGCAGATGTAGCAGGCCCATAAGTGGAGCCACCATCTGTTGATTGTTCCCAGTTTGAAGGTGAACTCCAGGTTACATTTCCAACAGATCTATAATAATCAGGAGCCACTACTGTGAATGTAGCATTGTATTCTGGGCCATCATTTGGATTAAAACTTCCATTACAGTAGTTCATTCTTCCTAAAGCTTTTACTTTGAAGTTATATGTGCCAGCTTCAGTTGGTTTGATATTTATACTTTGATTATTTACTCCCACAAGCCTATCATTACCAGAACTACATACAACTTGATGTGCTCCATTGCAAGGATAATCGTAATTTCCAATCCCTAACTCATTCCATGTTGTAGGTTCACTATTCCCTTCTTTCCACACTTTATATTGAAGTTTCCCTGCCACAAAGTCAGTATTATCAGTCCAGCCTACAACAGCAAAACCTGCTATTTCCAGTACATCCGTTTGATTAAATACACCAAAATTAACACCATCGAAACTTGGAGCTGGATTTGTAGCTCCGTCTTTTTTAAATTTATAGATTGAATCACATTCATTAAAACCCCAAGATAATACATCGTGAACATTATACCAAGTTTTTACACCCTTATTATTGATATAAATCCCTTTGTATCCAACGCCACCATCAGCATATACACTTGAAGTATTTATCATTGTTAAAAAGGCAACAATTAAAATGATAAAATAGGCAGTAAAACGTGATTTCTTGAGTAAACTTATCTGTTTCATACGTAAAATTTTCGAATTAAATTAAAAATAGAATTTTTTCTTTGATAAATAAAATAGGTTAATACCAATAGCAGCATAATCCACAGACCTCCGCCTACGGGCTGGTAAAACTGCCCGGGATCACCCGGAAATTCAGGGTCATCCTCATTGGGAGCTCGCTGCATCCCGGGAATACCATTGCCTAAAGAGAACGCGGCATTAGTTTCGTAAACATCAGTACTCCGGTAGTCATTAAATGCATCCGAGCTTCTTGAGAAAAGCCGGAATGAATTGCTGAACATACGGTCAGTCGTGCTTCTCCATTCACCGTTGCTGAATTCATAAGACGCGATCGGAACCGCAGTGTTACTGCTAAACGGTCTAAAGATAGAGAATTTTGAAGCATAAGTTTTAGCATGGAATGTGCCTGAAGAAGATGGCGCAATTCTTGCATTCACAAAGGGTAATGAATTGTCAAACAGTACAATCGAATAGCTGTAATTCTTTTTCTGCGGGAATTCTTTATACGTATAATTATACTTCCCCGCGTTCCATTCGTTGGTACCAAGCGCATTTAAAGCGTTGCTCGAAAACACAAACAACAGCAACAAAAGAATTTTGAATAACAAAAGATAGATTTTTTTCATTAGATTTTGATTGTGAATTTTTATATAAACTAAACAAACGATTAAGATTAAACATTAAAACATTGCAAATTAAACATTATAAAACAAACTCCTAATATTAAAGGCATAGAAATATTAATTTTTGAACCGCAAACGTTTGAATTCTTACACATTAACACAAAAAACACCTCTACGATTCAAACTGATTTTGTGAAAGGAGCATATCAACTATTTGAAGGGTTTTCAACCACTTCAAAAGTTGAAAAGCAACTTTCTAAATGGTCGCAGATCGTTGGAATAGTTGTGAAGGTGAATTAAGGGTTGAAGTTTTATTAGGCATAAGTCTTAAAGTCCATTAAATCTTCGTCAGCTGACGGAGGACTTTTAAAGTGGTGAAAAATGTAGAAGCAATTTCAGCATATCAACTATTTGAAGGGTTTTCAACCACTTCAAAAGTTGAAAAGAAACTTTACAAATGGACGCAGATCGTTGGAATAGTTGTGAAGGTGAATTAAAAATTAGAAGGAGTGCAGTAAGGGTACTGGCGCTTTCAGCGGTATTGACAGTTGTGACTTAAAAATGCAAAATTTCGCAACAAGCGCCAGCTCCGATAAATCGGAATTTTCAACTTGCAACTGCGAGAAAAAGTCAAAACCACCTCAAATTATATAAAGTCTAATCCAAAAAAATATTTTAAAATCTATATTTCAAATAATTTGTAATAAAATATTCTTATTTTTGTAAACCATTCCATAAAATCACCAAATTATGAAAGCCAAAACCAAATCAATTTTGAGAAAAACGTTTATTACTCTTTTTTCTCTGCTG
>JAAYIT010000144.1 GCA_012523295.1 Porphyromonadaceae bacterium
CATTTTTTGTCTTGACACAAAAAACGAAGCAAAAAAAGTCAAGACTCCGCCCGCCTCACTCAAAAAATTGGCGTTCAAACGGCTAAATCGTCCAAACTCGCCCCAAGTGTTTCGGTTTTTGAAACCTATTTAAAGGCTCAAACAAGGACAATTCTTAACGCCGTTCTCTCTGTTTTTTGGCTCGCTGGACGAGGTCACTCGTTAGCAAACCTTTTGAGACTTTCAGATAGAGTTTGCGAAAGTTTAGTTATCTTATTTTTGTACAAAGAACGAACGAATATTTGCTTTCTGTTTTATCCGACTGCAATGCTTTAACATAGTTTTGTTCAGCACCCTTGCATCTATTCTCACTGAAACATATCTACCAGACTAATTGTCAACATGATGATATTTTTTCAGCAACTCCTGTTTGATGGCTTTTTAGTGTTTTTAAAATATCTTCACAAAAAGACTGCTCTAAAGTTAAATAACATTAACTTAAAACAATCAGAGTTGCGTTTTGCCTGTAAAAATCATCTTTAAATAAAGAAAGAGGAAACTGTGAATTACGAACAACGTTTAATCGCCGGTTGTAAACGTGGTGAATCTTGGGCCCAAAAGGAATTATACGAAAAGTACGCGGCAGCCATGATGTCGCTATGCATTCGCTATACAGCTGATCGTGAGCAGGCTAAAGATGTTGTTCAGGATGGATTCATAAAGATTTTCACAAAAATCAGTCAGTTTCAATCCAAAGGATCTCTCAGCGGATGGATCAGGCAGATATTTGTAAACACAGCATTGGAGCATTTGTCAAAAAAAGATTTGAACAGTTCAAGTTTTTTATTGGAAAATATCTCCGAATCTGATGAATATTTTGATAATCAATATTTTGAAAGCATTTCTGAAGATGATTTACTTGAATGTATTTCAGAATTGCCGATTAGAATTCGAACCGTATTTAATATGTATGCCATTGAGGGTTTTTCACATGCCGAAATTGCTGATAAACTCGGGATTAAAGAAGGATCTTCGAGAGTTCATTTTTCTAAAGCAAGAAAATTACTGCAAGAGAGTGTCCTAAATTTATTGAGAAAGTAAATGTCTGAAAAAAAACAACATATAAATAACGATGAAAATTTCAAGAATCTAATCAAACAAAAGCTTGAAAATCATCAAGTTCCCGTTCCAAATGACCTCTGGGAAGGAATCGAACAAAAATTAGCCGCACAATCCAAAAAACGTCGATTGTCGCCATGGTACTGGGCTGTAGCCGGTGTTGCCGCGGGTATCGCGCTGATGTTCATGATTCTACCAAAAGATATACCACATAGTACAGGAAACTTGACCAATGTCCATGAATCAAGTACTTATGTGGAACCTGAACCTTCTGCAACTTCGGAAATGCCTTCGGGCAGTTCTGAGGGTGTAGATTATGAAAACAATCCCCAATCACACCCGACAGTAACTCAAAAGTCTGTCGGGTCATTTGCCCAAAAATCAACAACAAAAGAAAACAACATCCACTCCACAATTAGTAAAACTACACTATCAGAATCCAAGACTGAAACACTATTAACAAGTAATGATTCAGAGAATGAACAAATATCTGAAAATCAGGCAACAGAAAATGAGACTAAAGAAGCCGTAACACCGAAAGAGGCTGAACAAAAAATTGAGAAAATAGACAAACTTCCGGATTTGAACGAGTACCCTGAAATTCCGATTTTACCTCAAAACAAGAGAAAAAAACGCCCATTGTTGCTTGCCGCTTCATTGGGTTCGGGTGGAAATTCTGTAAATCAAGAAAGAAAGCAACCCCCACAAAACAGTTTCACCGTACCTTCTCGTCAATTAGTAAATAAAGACATTTCTGAAAACTACCTTGGAATTTTGAACGCCGAAGACTACTCAGATGCCGTACATTTGCCTCCTCTTTCTTTCGGAATAATGGCAGAAGTACCACTGACAGACAGAGTAGGCCTTGAAAGTGGCTTGGTTTATACCTATTTACACTCAAAACTAAGAAGACCGGGCAGAGTAGATTATTATGGAAATCTACAGATGCACTACATAGGGATACCATTAAATTTGAGAACAAAAGCTTTTGATTGGACCAACTGGAATCTGTACTTTTCACTTGGCGGAATGGTGGAAAAAGGAATTCGCTCTTATTATAATCAAGAGATCGAATACCCAGCAATGGTTGATAATAAGGTTGTAAAATCTACAATCGACGGGTTCCAATGGTCATTGAGCAGCGCGATTGGTGCAGATTACAAACTCAACAAAAACTTAAGTCTGTTTATCGAACCAAAAGTGGTTTATTATCTTGAGAATAATCAGCCTATGAGCGCCCGAACTGAACAACCGCTGACTATAGGAGTCAATGGAGGAGTGAGAATAGGGCTTTAAAAAGCCCCCTTAGATTCAAGCGGTTTGACCTGTTGTGGATAAAAAATGTATCAAACGTCTTGAAGCCGTCAGATCCTATGCTTGTCATTATCGCAAATTTATTAGCACGAAATGCGGATAATCAATTAAAAAAATTACAACGATGACCGAGAAACAAATATTAAAAAACAAGAGAAAAGTGGTGAGAGTATGTGTTGTATTACTTCTTGCAACTGTTATATTCGGTACTTTTCAGGCATTCAACACCTATAAATCCAACTCTGATAACAAATATAAGACAACATCTTTCAAGACTTTTTACAACAGACATTAATCAAGTAAAATCTTGGAATGATCCAAAAGCTCGCTTTTTACAAACTACATGGCTGATGAAGTTTCATAACTTGATTCAATATTGAAAATCCATTATGCGGCTACCACTTACTATCCAACAAGAGCCGGCTTGTTGATAATACAGGATACGAATCTACTGAAATCATTGTCATTCTCACAGAGAATGAAGATAACAGCATTGAAATCAATTATAAAAAACTCGAAACTTTCATTTCGAAATGGAGACACGCCCAGAAAAGACCTATAAATTTACTGTGCAAAATTTAGCTGCAATCGATTGTAAGACATGACAATACTGTAAAGAATTGGTGGAAACAAATTAATGTCCCGGGCTGTTTGATTCAAGAATTTCAGGAAAAGCAAGAATTAATCCGGATAAAAAAGAGATTAAGTTTCATGTCAGGTTCGAAACTATAAAATCAGTTGTTTATCCAAATAATAAGAAGAGTAATTTCAAGAATATTTCTATAAATACAAACTTGCTCTAAGCAACAAATACTAATTAATTATGAAACAGCCATTTAAGATATTTCTTAAACCCAAGAGTATGGTTAATGGCGTGTTCCATACAACCTTAATGTAAAAAATAAAATATAACCGTATGAAAAAATTTATTTTATCAATAATCGCATTAGCACTTCTAACTTCATGCAAAGTTAACAATGCGCCGGTTATTGAAACTAAGACACTACAATTGTCTGAAGCTCAGAAAGTAAGAGTACTTCAGGACAATGATTTCGCATTTGAATTAATGAAACTAACAATAGCTGAAGCGTCTGATAAAAATGTTTTTATTTCACCGTTGAGCGTGAGTCTGGCTCTGGGAATGGCTCTAAACGGAGCTGAGGGGGAAACCCGGACAGAAATGGAAAATGCACTGAAATTAAGCAGATTATCCAAAGAAGAAATTAACGTGTATTATCGGCAGATGCAAACAAATTTACCCGGATTGGATCCCAAAACTAAATTATCCATTGCAAACTCCATTTGGTACAGAAACTCCTTCAAAGTGAAACCGGACTTTCTGAAAACGAATGTGGATTATTTCAATTCGGAAGTCGCCTCCCTTGATTTTAACAGTCCAAAGTCTGTTGACATTATAAATCAATGGTGCAGCGACAATACAAATGGATTAATTCCGTCCGTTATTGACAAAATCGACCCGTTGCAAATGATGTTTCTGATAAATGCCGTTTATTTCAAAGGAATCTGGGTAAGAAAATTCGATAAAGAAAAAACGGAGGAAGGAATCTTCACAAACGAGATGAATCAGCAAGTCAAAGTGAATTACATGAATATAAAAGACACATTCGCTTACACGGAAGATAGTTTCGCGCAATACTTAGATTTACCCTATGGAAATGGTGCTTTCAGTATGACATTAATACTTCCGAAAGAGACAGGCGGAGCCAATCTGATTTTTGACAGACTGACATTATCCCAGTTTAACACCGCCTTAGAAGGCTTGTTTGCTCAAGAAGTACAGGTGATGATTCCACGCTTCAAGGTAAAAAACAGATTTGATTTAATCCCAATGCTTCAGACGATGGGAATGAACAAAGCATTTACCCAAGAAGCTGAATTTGATGGAATATCAGACATGAAACCGTTGCTTATTAACATGATTCAGCATGATACCTACGTGGAAGTTACCGAAGAGGGCACAGAAGCCGCAGCGGTTACAACTGTAGGATTTACAACAACTTCTGTACCGCAAACAACCTACTTCACAGCCAACAGACCTTTTGGATTTGTAATCAGGGAGAAAAGCTCCGGAGTGATTTTGTTTATGGGAAAAATGGGTAATGTGGAAAAGCATTAATGCCCTCTGAGTTAAAATCTTAGCTAAAACTATTACAGGATTAATATCCAACATTCAACAATATTCTTTCTAAAACTTAACGCGTTTAACCCTTTTATGAAGAACCTGAATTTATTTTTAATGCTGATTGGAGCAATTTTCCTAAATTCCTGCTCTAATGAAGTGGCTGAAACAATTACCTATAAAATCAATGAGCCGATTTTCATGAATTTGGATGAATTCAGAGCATCGGTACGGGTTTTACCACAGCCGACAGAAATCAAGGAACAAGGGAAAATCGCATTCTATCAGGGATTTATGTATGTTTCTGAGCCCGGTAAAGGAATTCACATTATCGACAACAGGAAACCTGAAAGACCTCGTAATATTTCATTTATCGAATTGTTAGGCAACGTGGATATGGCAATCAAAGGAAATACGCTATATGCCGATTCGTACATAGACATGGTTTGGTTTGATATTACTTCACCGGCTGATCCAAAATTACAGGGCAGGATAGAAAATGTTTTTCCCGAAACATTACCGATTCCTGAGAATCAATACTTAATTGATGACCTTAAAGACATGGACAAAAGCAAAGAAATAGTAATTGGCTGGAAAGTAACAGAAAGGACAGAACAATATGTAAAAAACCGCGATCCCTGGTGGAACTGGGGCTGGAGCAAAGATGTAATATCTTCCCCAAATTCAAATTTTGGAAATATCGGTGGCGGGGGAATTGGTCTTACCGGCTCCATGTCTCGATTTGCAATCTACAAAACTTACCTCTACACCGTAAAAAATAACTATTTGGGTATTTTCGACATTGAGCGGCCTGCACCTAAAAAAGCAGGAGATTTCTATGTGGGGTGGGATGTTGAGACTATTTTCAGTTACAATGACAACATGTTTATGGGGACTCCTACAGGCATGTTAATTTATTCGGTTACGGACCCGTTGAAACCTGCGAAGATGTCTTCGTTGCAGCACGTGTCCGGTTGTGACCCGGTAGTGGTGGAAAATGACATAGCTTACGTCACCATTCATTCCGGAAACAACTGCGGACAAAACAACAACCAACTAATCATCATTGATGTGAAAGATGTGATAAATCCGAAGGAAATTATTACTTACCCCATGACAAATCCGAAGGGACTCGCAATTGATAACGGGATACTGTTCGTGTGCGATGAAGGACTGAAAATATACAATGCAAAAAATCCACAAACATTAATGGAAAATATTATCGACCATAAAAAAGATATGGAAGGGTATGATGTGATAGCATTTAACAATCTGCTGATGATGATAGCCAAAGATGGTATTTATCAGTACGATTACTCTGATTTAAAAAACATAAGGCTTTTAAGCAAAATTCCAATAGGCAACTAAACTGCAACTTAAATTTTTCTGCAACCAATCATCTCGTCGCAGTGATGCGACGGGGTGATTTTTTTTATATTCAAATCCACTATCTAAAATCTCTGCTGAAAAAACGTGATTTGTGAACTAATAACTTTATACCTTTTCGAAAAAAAACAAAATGAAGCTGCCTCAAGTTAACCCAAGACAGCTTCATTAAGTTCTTCTAATGTTACAAAAACATGCTTAAGCTTTCGCTTTTCTTGCTCTTGTTTTTTTCAGATCTTCTTCCAGTCTCTGAATTTCTTTCTCCTGATTATTGATTGTTTTAAGCAATGCATTCAGCTCCTCATTCTCAATGGTTGTCGGATATTGAGCATCTACCCGATCTAAAAAGTCGGAAAGTACATTCATGTAATTTGTAAAAGCTTCATAAGCCGAACTGTAATTGCTTCCCCACGCATCCGAGTGAGACATATACCGGAAATTATCCGTGGCTTGAATCATTAACCAGTCGTGCAACAACGGTTTGTCTTTGCTCATATTTACCCGTTCGCTTACCGCATATAGTTTTTTCAACGCTTCCTGCTGCAAGTCGTTTCCGGTCCAGGCACTCAAATCTTTGCTACCCGACCAGCTTGTCGGGAAATGGTTTGACACAGCACCGACCGGTTCATTTTGCTTCGTGGCTTCCGAAGGTAAAACAAACCCTATTCCTTGCTCCATCGCATGATACGGAAGCGCTTTTAAAAATTCAAAAATACCATTTTCTGCTTTTTGAATCATTCCAAAAGCCTCATAACCCATCCAGATATTAGCAACTTTATCCGTTTCAGGCAGACTTGCTATCCAAGAGATATACTTTTCGGCTGTTAATGGAAAATCAGTCCACGACCGATCACCAAAACGGAACGAAATATCATCACTCAGTTTGTTGTTTCGAATCAACAACTTCAATTTAGGAATGGATGTGTGAGTATAAACATTATTCGGACTTTTCCAGCCCATAACATATTTTACTTCTTCAATCAGCATTGTTTTAAATCCCATTTTCGAAACTATCTCGCCTATTTCATCCGAATAAATCAATTCAGAATTTCTGAAAGCAGTCGGTTTTTTCCCGAACAATGATTCGATTTTTTTCGAATGCATCTCCACCTGCTCGATAAATTCATCGTGATCATATACCGACGCCAATGAATGCGCATAGGTTTCTGCCAAAAACTCTACACTTCCCGTCTTAGCTAAGTCTTTGAAACTATCAATCACTTCAGGTGCATACATTTCTAATTGCTCAAGTGCGATTCCTGAAATTGAAAATGCACATTTGAACTTTCCGTTCGAACTGCGAATCATCTCAGCAATAATTCGATTGGTAGGAAGATAAGACTTTTCAACTAACTCGCGCAGCATATCTTCTGTCTGAAAATCATCATAATAATAATGATCCTGACCAATTTCAAAGAATTGATACCGTTTCAATCGTAACGGCTGGTGTATCTGGAAATAAAAGCAAATGTTTTTCATACGATTAAATTTATTTTTTACATTAAGGTCGTATGGAACACGCCATTAACCATTCTCTTGGTTTTAAGATTTATCTTAAATGGCTGTTTCATACGATTAAATTTATTTTTTACATTATGGACGTATGGAACACGCCGGTAATCATTCTCTTGAGTTTGTAATTTATCTTACATGGCGGTTTCATGTCTATGCGAATCAGGGGTTGAAGATTAAAAATTGACAAATTTAAACAATATTGTTTGTAAGTTTCCGATAAGTAACATAAACCGTTTAATTAACTACAATTATTCAATTTTATGTTCCCAACGGATAAAAAATTAAAATTAGTA
>JAAYIT010000145.1 GCA_012523295.1 Porphyromonadaceae bacterium
TCAAATTAAGGTTTCATTAAGGATTTAATATTGACTTAATGTAAATATATTTATTTCTAAAAGTCCCTTAACTTCTAAATGAAATCTTAATGTTTTATTTTTGTCACACGAAATCCAGTAGAACCAATTTTTTTATGTCTATCCGCAATCATTTCTATTTGTTGCAATTTTGAATTGTTGCACCACAACAATCCCGAATATCGGGTTGGTTGCCCATTTACGTCATTAGACAACGGGACAAACCGACTTGAAGCGGTTAGTCCCAGTCTAAAAAAACATTATTTAAGCTAAGGAACAAAAACGGATAATCATAGTATATTTTATCGGACAATAGTGATATTAAATATGATTATAGGGAGTGTCTGATTTCCTTTTTATGGAATATTTTGTGAACAACTATATCATAAATGTCAATTTGTCAATATTTTTAGGAAAAAGTATTCCTTATATCCCTTATTTTAGTAACATATTGATATTGTATCGCAAAAACGGCGCAAAATTAATATTTATTTTGTTTAAAAACAATTTTATTTAATGACAAAGAGGTTAAATTTTGAATTTTACTATTTACCGGCTAAATATTGTCCGTTGGACAATTACTTGAAACAGCGTTTGGCTGTAACCTAAACCCCCTTTTGTCATAAAATGTTTTTTTCTCCTGTTGAGACATTTAACAAGAGGCAGGGCTGTTAAGTTTTTCTTTATTTTCAGCTATTTGAAGGGTTTCCGTCAAAAGTCGTAAACAGTCCAACCGCTTCAAAAGTTGAAAAGTCGAATTAGAAATTAGCATTTAACAGCCCTGCCTTTCAGGGTAGAGACCTATATTCACGCTATTCCGCGAATTAATCTACTTATCTTACAATTATTTTTTCATTCATGGATTTTGAATAGTTTCTCACAGTGACAATATAAATTCCGTTTGTCAAATTGCTGCTTGTTTCGATTATCTCAGTGCCGCGGTATATTTGACTATACACAATCATTCCTTTGATATCTCTTATCTCTACAGTAACATCAGTGTGTAAGAAATCATTAGGCAAGCTTATTCTCAAATTGCCTTTTGCGAAGCTGCCGCTGATTGCTAATTTTTCCGATTTCTTGGCAACAGCATTTTCTGAGTCTGCAGATGAAATTTCAAAATCAGTGCTTTTATTTATTCTTGCCGGATTAATAACTTTAATTAATTGGAACATTTGGTTTGTCGCTCCGCTGATGCATTCCCACTGAATTACATTGGCTCCGTTTCCGGTTGATGCTCCGTAAACATCCATACATTTGCCGCTATGACGGGCTATTAAGCGGTAGCGTCCTGTTCCCGCGTTTTGGAATTTGAATTGCTGACCTTGACCGCCCCAATAATTCCAAATGTGGATATTAGCGCCATTGGCAGTTGAAAATCCATCCACATCCAATGCTTTTGAAGTTGCAATAACCGGTGTAATTCTGTGCCATTCTCCATCAACATTTGTAATGTTGAACTGCTGCGCTTCTCCGCCCCAGTAATCCCACTGTACAATGTTGCTACCATCACCGGTTTCCCAGTTGAATAAATCCACCGCTTTCCCGCTATGAACCGCTACGATTGAATAAGTTCCATTAATTATTGCCGTATTTGACGAAGAACCACCGGACAGACTCATGTAGTAAAGATTGGCTGTGTCACCTTTTGTGATTGTATGACTGCCTGCGCCTAAGTTGATTACTGCAATTCCCGCGGTCGCGTTTACATTGTTTCCATCGATTTTAATTCTTCCGTTAAATACGGGGTTAAACACCAATGTAAGTGTTGCAGGTTGCGACAATGTAAACTGAATGGAAGTCGCTGACTCAATTTTCAGGCATTGGGTTAGCGTCAGTCCATTATAATTTACGGTTCCTTTTGAAGTTGAAAGGTTACCTGTGATAGTAAAGAATGAGCTGTTCAGCCCGGATTGGGTGAAGTTATGAATTTGCGCTGTTCCGGTACCGGGATCTCCTCCTCCGCCACTTTGGCTCTGTACAAATACCGCTGTTAACGTCTTATTCCCATTCATAGTAATATTGATCGGATTTGTGCTTCCGGAAGCAGCGCCCGTCCAGTTACTAAACTCCCATCCCGATGCAGGTGTCGCGTTTACAGAAACGACAGAACCTGAAGTATAACTGCTTGTAGAGGGTGTTACGCTGCCGGATCCCTGTACATTTGTTGTCAGGGTGTACGTTGTGGTAGTGGTTCCTCCGTATTCCACAGCGCCCAAGTCAGGGTTTGTTCCGTTGTAAGTGATGCCAGTAGTTTTCACCCCTTTATCAATTAGATTGCTGCTGCTTTTTAAGTTCAAAAATCCGTTTGATGTAGGCGCGCTGTTCGGACCTTGCGTCATCGTAACAAAATCGGAACTGCTCGCGGAATAGGGCCAATTATACGCGCTGCCGGTGAGAGCATTCGGAGCAGAGGCATTCCCTACAATTCTGTCCGTACGATTTCCGTTAAAAGAGATACAGTTTTTGAATACATGAGTCGCGTTGTCACGTGTATGAATATTGTAGTCTCCATTGTTGTAAGCTGTGAGGTTTGTAAATTCAATGCTTCCAATATTTCCATTGTCCGTAAATCCGTGTTTCCCATTTCCAAAAGCGATACATCTTCTGAGAATATGGTTTACTTTATGACTGGATGAGCCTAATTTGAAGCCGTTTTTGTCACCATTTCCGGATGTTGATCCATCGGTAAGTTTTCCGTTATTGTGTGCTATGCAATTTTCAAAAACAACTACACCAATAGGGCCTGTATCTGATTTTGTGTATAGATCCCATCCATCATCAATGTTGTGATGCGCTATACAATCTCTAAAAATATTTCCGGTGCCGCAAGTTAGTTTCGCCGCGAAACCATCAGCGTTTTCATTTCCCGAGTCCCTGTTGTCATAAGATTCGCAACCTACAATTAAATTGTTGGAAGGCCACTCAGAAATCGTTTTGTATGAAGTGCTGTATCGGCTTATTTGTAAACCGGAATCATAATTATTTCTGAAAATACAGTTTTCAATAATATTGTTGTTACCCGAAACAAGCATTCCGTTGTCACCCGCTCTTTCTATTGTTATTCCTTTCCAGTGCCAGTACGAAGCATCTTGCACAATTCCCCGATTTGAGGCATTTTCAACATTGTTGTAGCGTAAAATAGGTTTTTCAGATCCATAGGCATGCACCCGGATCATTGAAGAGGATGTGCCGTTTTTTGACCTGTCAATCACAATTGAACTGACCGTCATAATGTGTGTTCCGCCCCGAAGGTAAATGTAGTCTCCGGGATTTACGAGCGAGACAGCCTTTTGCAAAGTTTTAAAAGGAGCGTTTAAAGAACCATTGTTGGAATCACTTCCATTGGTTGCGACATAGTAACTGGCACCACTAAGATTGGTACCATACATGATGGCGATAATACACCATAGCAATGAGATTTTTTTCATTTTGTTAATAATTAAATTTAAGAAGTTAAACAAATAGTCAAAAAATGACCAATATCTCTTACATTACTTGTGTTGCGGTTCTTGGGGGTGAAGAATGTTTTAATGCATTCAAAAGCATTAGAAATTTTCTTTCCGTAATGAAATCATCAGCTTACAATTGTGAGCAAGTTGAAAAGCTTAAATAAAATGTAAGGGAAATTGAAACCGCTATAATTTTATTGGATTATAACGATTTGAAATGTAAACAAAATGAGGTAAAGGCGTGAAGTCTATGTGAAGCTAAGAACTTATGAATGAAAATACATCTGCTTGTGAATAATATGCTGTAGGCGCTGTAAAGCTGATTGTTTAATAATTAGTATTTTATTTTTACTAAATATAACATGTGTATATTTCAATAAATAGTATGAAGAAAACGACATGAAATCTGTATAAATACAGCATAAAATCAATAATGTCAGCGCTGTGCACGAGCACACTGTGTACGAGCACAAAGTAAGGGGTAATCTTTTTAACAGCAAAATATTATAACATAAAAAATGTTAAATGTAAGGTTGTTCTTGAAGGAGTGGTTAGAAATCAAGTTTCTTGTTGGAAGATTTTTTTTTGAATATCTGTATTTATATACGGTTTTGTCACATTTTTAATACATGCTTTTCGTTGATACTTTATCTTTTCCTAAATTTATAAGGATTAAGGATGCGGCTGAAATCTCAACCCTTTTTTTAATAACCTGTGGTCGATTAATGAATAGTGTTTGTTAGAAAAATAAAATTATTAGAGATAATATAAGATAGAATGCTGTCATGTTAATTGTCAGCGATAATATAAAAATGATTATCCGCAATCATTCCTATTTGTTGCAATTTTAAATTGTTGCTTCGCAACCATCCCGATATTCGAGATGGTTGCATATTTATGTCGCTATACAACGGGACAAACCGACTTGAAGCGGTTAGTCCCAATCTAAAAAAACAACATTTTATTAAGATTAGGAACAAAAACGGACAATCATTATATAAAAAATCAACAATTCACTAAATTTGAGAGCAATAATAAACTAAGTCACATAAACTCTATTTTGAAACAAACCTTATTGACCTTATATTCAGACAAATAATTCTACAAATAAGAATCGCAGTCAGGTTAGTAAACTATTTGTATGCATGGAATTTTTTAAGAGGTGAGGGTGTTGAGTTTATTTTTTATTTTCAATTATTTGAAGGGTTTTCAACCACTTCAAAAGTTGAAAAGTCGAATTCGAAATTAGAATTTAAGAATCCGGAGATTATACGGCAGATTGTTTTTCTCTTGTAGTCAAAATCAACGGATTGGACGTCCGCAGGGATTTTTTAGAAATCCTGTGGATCAATCGGGATTTAAATCTTTGTTTTGAAGATAAAAAGAGTGGAGAGTTAAAATCAAAACAAGAAAAAGGGAAATTTTAAACACCATGAAAGACAAATTTTTCCGATTCGTATCAGATTTAGATACAAAATCATATACCTTCCGATTTTATATCCTACGCGACAACAAAACCGAAACTATTTTCTATTGTAGCGAAACCATTTACACACTATGATCTGAAGTGTCGGGAAAAATTTGGAGTCAGTGAAGAAATACTGAGTAATTTCCAAAAAAGTAAGTTCGTTTGCCTTTTTCCTAAAAATAGCTACCTTTTCGCGTTTTAAAAAAATACGCCTGTCAGACTAAAATTGATTATACCAATAGTAATGGAATATTTAGTTCATTACAAATGAAATATATAATCCATTTGTAAATGAGAATAACAAGGAGTGTGATTTTATAGTCCGAATGAAAGAAAGACGATGCAAATTATACAAGTCTGTTGGGAGCTAACTTTCGAAAACCAAGAACGGGAAATAAGCGGACTATCGTTGACTTCGACACTGGGACACCCAATTGGGTGTCCCATGTTTTGCAATAATAGTCTGATTATCTTCACATTAAATAAAATGGATGTTATAAAGTGTCGAAGTCAGCTAATCCCTACCATTGCCCCAAGTTCATTGTCATAAACGATTTGTTTATACATTGGATTTAGTGGTTGGCATCGGTGAGGACACCGGTGCCTTTCTGCGTTTTAAACAACGGACCATTATCGTATCGGAACAGATACAAAATGGCTTTATTCTGAAATATTTGTCAAAACCTCGTCTTTATTCTGAATTATTTGTATTTTTGCAATGCTTAATCTCAAAAATTTGTAATCATATGGATTTTAACAAAGAAATAATATTCAGTTCATCGGAACCCAAACTATCACGTAAGCTTTCCCAAGCCGAAGCTGATGGGAAATTACGAAAAATAGCGCCGCGTATTTACACGACCAATTTGTTGGATTCACCGGAGAATATCGTTCGCAGAAATTTCTTCGAGATTTTAGCATGGCGTTTTCCCGAAGCGGTAATTTCGCATCGAAGCGCCATTGAATTGCGACCGACCGATGAAGGACATTTTTTTCTGACTTCGTCCTATAATCGACGGATTACAGACCTGCCCGGGTTAACAATCAATATTTACAAGGGAAAACCGGCTTTGAAAAGCGATATAAATTTTAACGGGCTGTACATCTCATCAGAATACCGATATGTGCTGGAAAATCTACAAGCATCGAGAAAAACAAAAGATGGAAGCGAGAAAAACCTGCCTCAGTCAGCCATTGAGGAGCGGCTTGAACGGATGATTTTGCTTGGAGATGAAAAACGCTTGATTAAATTTCGGGACAAAGCACGCGATATTTCAAAGGAATTGGCAATGACAAGTGAGTTTGAGAAATTATCAACTATTATTTCTGCTTTGCTCAATACCCACAGTTCCGACGCGTTAGAAAGCGACACCGCCAAGGCACGAGCCGTGGGCAGTCCATTTGATAAAAATAGAATAGAGTTATTTGAAATACTTTTTGAGCAACTTAAAGACCGTTTTTTTACGGAAAGACGAGACAGAAACAACAATGAAGCCTCTTTTAGAATGTTTTCTTTCTTTGAAAGTTATTTTTCAAACTATATCGAAGGGACTAAATTTGAAATAAATGAAGCCAAGCAGATTGTAGATACGGGCGTAACTATTCCCAAACGGGTGGAAGACTCGCACGATATTTTAGGTACGTTTGCCGTGCTTTCCAATCGGCACGAAATGCAGAAATCACCACAAACAGCCGATGAATTCATCGCTTTGCTACGTCACAGACACGGCGTGATGATGAGCGGTCGTCCCGATTTTAACCCCGGTACTTTCAAACAGGTAAATAATCAGGCAGGAAATACTTTGTTTGTCGATTACCGCTACGTAGAAGGCACGTTGAGATACGGTTTTCGTTATTTTCAACTACTGAAAGAACCGTTGGCAAAAGCTATATATATGATGTTTCTTGTTAGCGAAGTACATCCGTTTTTAGACGGTAACGGACGTGTTGCTCGCATTATGATGAATTCCGAATTGGTGCGTGGTGAGCAGTCCCGTATCATTATTCCCACTGTGTTTCGCGAAGATTATTTACTTGCCTTGCGTAAACTTTCTCGACAAAAGAATCCCGAAATCTATATCCGTATAATGGAGAAACTACACCATTTCAGTGATAATCTTTACGGACAAGATTTTGATGAACTAAATCACTTTTTGCAGATTTCAAATGCTTATGAAGAACCGGAAGAGGGTAAACTACAATGGATTGACAGAGGTTTTTCGTCAAAGAATGACCTTTTACAAATCAAATAAACAAGCAAATAAATGATGCATTTTTCAAATAAGCCTTATTTACTTGCGAAACAAAATCCACTAAATCCAAAAAAACAAATAAAAATCACAACAAAAAAACACCGTAAATAATTGATATTTACGGTGTTTTTGCTCTTTTTTGTCAAGCTGTGAATACAAGCTTGAGACTGCAAATTTTTCTCGCTGCGGAAGCGGGGGGATTCGAACCCCCGGTACGGTTACCCGTACGACAGTTTAGCAAACTGTTGGTTTCAGCCACTCACCCACACTTCCTGATTTGAGTTCTGAAATTTCAGACTGCAAAGATAATGAACGTTTTTTGATTAACAAAACCTTTTTCTGCCAAAAAAGTAAAAACATTTTTCTATATTTGTAAGTTCGTGTACAAGTTATCAAAAACGATTTATGAATAAGAAAAAAGTCAAATTTGGAATTTTAGTTTTTATCGTTGTCTCAATTCTCTTGCTTAGCCTTGTCGCTAATGTCTTTTTGGCTCCCAATGTATTCACAAAAGGTAATGAGGATGTTTATCTGTTAGTTTATGAGAATACGACTTTTGATGAGTTGGTCGATCAGCTTACCGAAAAAACTCGTGTAAAAAAGATTAACACGTTTAAACAGACCGCTCGAGCCATGAAATTCACGAATGTGAAATCCGGTCGATATAAAATTGTGAACAGTATGAATAACATCACGGTTGTAAGGATGTTGCGAAATGGTAATCAGACTCCTGTTCAACTCACATTCAATAATATCCGCACAAAAGAACAACTTGCTTCCCGCCTGTCTCAGCAACTAATGCCCGATTCGACCGAGATACTTCTCTTATTGAATGATACTGCGTTTCTTTCAAAATATGGGGTGAATCCTTACACTTCGGTTTCGCTTTTTTTGCCAAATACTTATGAGATGTTTTGGAATGTGAAGGCAGAAAGGATTTTTGAAAGGATGCATAGGGAGTATGAAAAATTTTGGAATGATGAAAGGAAACAGAAAGCCGCTGCAATTCCACTGTCTCAAGATCAGGTGAGTACTCTGGCTTCGATTGTGGACTCCGAATCCAACGTAGTAAGCGAAAAACCGATTATAGCGGGATTGTACCTTAACAGATTGAAGAAAAATATGCCTCTTCAGGCCGATCCGACTGTAATATTCGCAGTTGGTGATTTTTCTATTCGAAGAGTGCTTCACGAACATTTACGGATAGAATCACCTTATAACACGTACAGAAATACAGGCTTACCGCCCGGCCCGATTCGAATTCCGACTCTCTCGGGGTTGGATGCGGTGCTCAATTTTGATAAAAACGATTATATCTTCATGTGTGCCAAGGAAACATTAAATGGAGAACATAACTTTGCTGCTACTTGGGCAGAACACCGGATAAACGCTGCAAAATATCAAAAAGCCCTGAATGAGAGAGGGATAAGGTAGTGGAATAACTTCGAGCCTATCCTGCGTCGCCCGGGTGGCAATCAAAAATTAAAATCCGAACTGTTAAGTCATTTCAATCCGAATTCCCGATGGTTTGAATTTGATAAATAGCTTTTTTTAAGTAAAATCGCTACATTTCTTCCATTTCTCTCTCTTTCTCGTATTGCGGATTTGCTTTACCCTTTAACCATACCAAAGTTGTACTGCCGAGTTCATTCGTAAGGATAACATATTCAGCATTTAATTTTCTATTAACTTTTCGGTAAATGTATGTTTTCGAATTCTTCCCACGTTTCTCTAATGTCGTTTCATATTTTCCTTTGTCAATAATCTTATCAATATCTTTTGTAAAAGAAGCCAACAAAGCTGTGCTTGTTTTCTCAGAATCAAGTTGCAGAACTTTCAGTCCGGTTATCTTTTGCAACACTCCATCTGTGATTTCGCTATAATCTGCAAATCTGGAAAAAATCCCAAGCATTCCTTTCCCTACGGAAGTATATTCAAAACGCTCATCATCCGCGTATTTTTTGAACAATTTTTCCATCGACTGGGCCTGCCCAATCATTGTCAGCAAAAATAAAAATGTAAATAGGAGTCCAATCTTTCTCATACGATTTAAGTTTATTTTTTTACACTAAGGACATATGGAACAAGCCATTCGTCTTCATACGGTTTGGATGAAAATTTGATTTTAATGGCCGTTTCATAATAAAATAAAAGTTTAAAATGGTGTGGTCTAAAAAAAACGGTATATTGAAAATAAGCTATTTCAAGTAGCAATTATTTAATTACGCAAAATCCATTCCAAAAACGAACGAATGTATAAAGGTCAGAATGTTAGGAAGATAAGTTCGTTTAATGTAGTAATCTCAATTGTTAGATGACTCTCTTTATAACTCGCAAAGTATGGCTGTATTCGCCTGTTTGCGAAGATATGATTCCCTGAGAATCTATAATTTCTTTTTTTACAGAACCGGAAGCATGAATAATCTGGTGAGAATTTATAAGAATGCCAACATGGATGATTTGACCTTCGGAATTAGCGAAAAACGCTAAATCACCTGGTCGTGCTTCGGAAAGAAAATCCACCGTTGTGCCCACTTCCACTTGTTGTGATGCGTCTCTCGGAAGGAAAATCCCCAGCATTGAAAATACGACCTGTACTAATCCGGAACAATCAATTCCTAATACGCTTTTTCCGCCCCAAAGGTAGGGGGCTGTCGTGTATTGCTGAGTCAGTTCGACAACAAGCTGTCCGTTGTCATTTTTTGTATAAACCGGCTCTAACTGCGCGATTTGGTAGATTTCGCCGGCTAATTCAAACTGCTCACGTGAAACAGGCGGCAACATACTTCCTCCCGGAATGATGATTTTTTCGACACTCGATGTCTTGAAGCAGACCAGCAGCGGAGTTTTCGCAGCTGAAAAATCAGACGTATCAGCAGGTTGTGTTGTGAAAAACTTTGAATTTATTGATGATTTTGTAATCCAACCTTCATAATTATCCGAGAGATTCTTGACAAAATACCATTTTTCTGTTGTTTCCAAAATCTCAATTTGCTGACCAAAAAGGAGTTGTGAAACCATTTCGCTACGCTCATTCTCTTCTGCTCGGAGCGGTATTAACGGATTATTTACGATGGTGAACATGATGGGGTGTGTTTTTGTGTGAAATGAATTTACGCTTTAAAATGATAGTAGAGGGTTCATTCAGAATTATAAAAAAAATAACTTTGTATCTTGTGATGAAATCTGACTCAAAGCCGAATTTGATTAATGTTTTATTTGACTTTCGCAAGTTGTTACAGCCAGCTGTAAAGCTGCTTTTGAAAAAAGATATGCTGATTATCAGAGGAATTAAGCAAGCTGGGGCTTTGCCCCAAACCCCACTTCATTTTTTGTCTTGACACAAAAAACGAAGCAAAAAAAGTCAAGACTTCGCCCGCCTCACTCAAAA
>JAAYIT010000146.1 GCA_012523295.1 Porphyromonadaceae bacterium
ACCTTAATTTGACTTAACTTCTTAATGGTAAAAAGTATTTTAATATACACTGGAAATTAATCTAAAATCATTTTTCACAGGAAAACCAGTAATACCACCAAATAGAATAGCATTGAAATCATTCAGCTTGCCAATTTATTTTAGCTTAAGGTTGAGATGAAATTTAGAATAATTGCATCTGACTTGAATCAACTTTTACAGTACATAGCTATGTTTTTTACAACAAAAAAACGGTGTTTTGCGTGTTCTGTGTAGCAAATGATTTTGTTTTTCCATTCTTTTCTATCAAATATCACACAATTTCAGCCAAATTTCTTAATGTACTTTTGCGTTGGTTTTGATATATTTGCCAACAGAATTAAAAACTTTAAAGTCTGTAAAGTGTACTTTTATTCAAAGCGCTATCAGGCTAACTATTGAAAATACCTGTTAAATTCAAGAATAAACTAAAGATCAACACATATTCCCATGAAAAAAATTGTAATTCTAACATTAACGACATTTTTATTTTTTAATCTTTCCGCTCAAAACGGTAGAACCGTAATATCAATGGACAAAGACTGGCGTTTCAAAATTGGAACATTCCAAGAATCCATTGATCCATCATTCAACGATTCTGAATGGCGGCAGCTTGATGTTCCGCATGATTGGAGCATTGAGGGACGGTACAATAAATACAACAAAACCGGTCGCGGAGGAGGATATCTCCCCTCAGGCGATGGTTGGTACAGAAAATCATTTTCGGTTCCCGAAGCAGAAAAGGGGAATAAAGTTCTTATTCAGTTTGACGGAGTAATGGCGAACAGTGAAGTCTATATCAATGGCAAACTGCTTGGAATTCAGCCTTATGGCTATACTTCATTTGAATACGACATGACAGACCATATACTTTTTGGTGAAAGTCAAAAGAACCTGTTGGTGGTGCGTGCCAATAACATACCGCAACCTGCATCACGCTGGTACACAGGAGCCGGAATATATCGTCATGTAAGAATGGTGATTAAAAACCCGGTTCACCTTGCACATTGGGGCGTTTTTGTCACTACACCCGAAGTTAGTGCCTCCAAAGCCACTGTGAAGGCTAATATTCAACTGGAAAACACATCAAATCGTCAGAAATCAGTTACTGTAAAGTCCACGATCGTGGATAGTCAAGGTAAAGAGATTCGGTCTTCCTCTGTTTCCAAAAGAATACCGGCAAATTCTTCTTTGAATTTTGACCAAAATATTACCGTTACCAAACCGGCGCTTTGGAGTGTTGAAGCTCCAAATCTTTACACGCTTGTAACACAGGTGATTGAAGGGAAAACGGTGTTGGACAATGAAACCAATACGTTCGGAATAAGAAGTATCCGGTATGATGCGGCCAAAGGTTTTTTCCTCAATGAAAAGCCGATGAAAATGTACGGAGTTTGCCTGCATCATGATGGAGGTGGAGTAGGAGCTGCCGTTCCGCTCGGTATTTGGGAGTATCGTTTTAACAAGCTGAAAGAGGTAGGCATAAATGCGATACGAACAGCTCATAATCCAATGGCGCCTGAATTTTACGACCTTTGCGATCGGATGGGATTCTTGGTGATGAATGAAAATTTCGACACTTGGGAGTATGCGAAAAATCCGCACGATTACCATCTTTATTTCAACGACTGGTGGGAGAGAGATACCCGCGCCATGGTAATGCGTGATCGAAATCACCCTTCAGTAGTGCTTTACAGTGTTGGGAATGAGATACGAGATAATCTGAATAACGAAGCCGGTTTCAGAAAATACAAACAACAGCAAGATCTGATACATAAACTTGACCCGACACGCCCGGTGACAATGGCACTTTTCAGACCCAATGTGTCAGGTGTTTATAATAATGGTTTTGCTGATATGATGGATATTGTAGGACAAAATTACAGACCCGGGGAATTGTTGGCGGCTCACGCTCAAAATCCAAAACGAAAAGTTATCGGAACGGAAAATGTGCATGATGTGGAAACTTACGTGGCGCTTCGCGATCATGAATTTATGATGGGACAATTTCTTTGGCCCGGATTTGATTATTTAGGTGAAGCACTTTGGCCTCAAATCGCCTTCTCAGAAGGACTTTTTGACAAAGCCGGAGGTATAAAAAGACACGGATTGCTGCGTAAAGTGTGGTGGGGCGGAAAACCTGCAATTTCTGTAATCAGACGTGCCGATAATGCCGGAAGAGGTGATTGGGTGCATGATTGGACTCCGATGGACCCGATTACGTATGAAGAAGCTTACATCGAGGTTTTCTCCAACGCGGAAGAAATTGAGATTTTTGTAAACAATGAATCACAAGGTGTACGAAAAGTTTCTGAAAATCACGCGCCTATTCGGATGAATATTAACTATTTCAAAGGTGAATTAAGGGCTGAAGCACGCACCGGAGGAAAAGTGGTAGCCACTGAAATCCACAAAACCGCAGGTTATCCATCCAAGATAAAGTTGGTTCCGCATAAAACAACTATATCAAACGACTGGAATGATGTTTCGATTGTGAAAGTGGTGGTGACTGATGATAACGGTGCCCGGGTGCCCGATGCCGACCATTTAATAGAATTTTCGATTGAAGGTGCCGGGATAATTCTTGCTACAGACAATGGTGATGTGCTGAGCCATGCTTCATCCAAAACGGGAGAACGAAACGCATATTACGGTGAATGTTATGCTATTATACAAGCAAACAAGGACAGTGGAACCATTAAATTAAAAGCAAAAGCGGAAGGAATCGAAGGTGAATACGAGACTGAAATAGAAGTAAAATAAAACCAATAAATACTATGTCAGGGCAGGAAATCTTTGGCATAGTTTTTTTTTATATGTAACCTTCTAAGATTTTAAATATCCTTCATGTTAAAAAATCATATAATCCTATGAAACAGCCATTTAAGAATAGTCTTAAACCTAAGGAAATGATTAATAGCGTGTTCCATACGACCTTAATGTAAAAAAATATACTTTAATCGTATGAAACCCACATGATTTTCCAACACCCACGAGCATGAAAATTTAGTGCGTTTACTCAACATTTGTGCTTTTTTTTATAGCTTTGTATCAACTGCTCTGCAGACGATTACAAACCTTA
>JAAYIT010000147.1 GCA_012523295.1 Porphyromonadaceae bacterium
ACAAGCTGCTCAATCTTAAATTTGTGGTCGGGTTTTTGCACTCTGGTATAATTCATGGCATCAAGCTTTGTTTTACTTTGAAAAATGCTCGAATTCCAATGTTCATCTTGCATATATTGCCACAGACATTCATTTGCAGTTTGATGCAGGCTTTTTGTCCGGCAAAATCGTTTTTCAAAATCAGCAGCCTTATTATAAAGCTCTGTATTCTGAGCCGTAGATTCAAACGAATCCTGCTCCTCGTATGGTATTCAGGCACGAAACATTGTGCCGCTGGCTGCAAATTGAATACGGGTATGGTCAATCGTGAGTTTTTTTACGAAGTCAATTGTACATTCGGATAGATGCTGTTTGGCATATTCTGTGAGTGCGTATTTTTCGTTAGATTCGGTAACGTACTTTTGCTCTCGCAAAGAGAAATAGCCGTCAACTGTATAACAGAAGGCACCTGTATTCAACACTGTCTTCAAGAAATCATTACTATAATAAAGCTGAAAGGCCTTTTCAAATGATATAGGCTGCTGGTATCTCTTTGCTGCCGACCCATAACGATTCCGTCTTTGAGAAATTTGAAGATCCGTTTCATATTTGAAAAACTCTAATGCGTTTGTACAGCCAAGCTCTCCCATTCGAATTGCCGCCGATTGCTTTGGGACATTGAAAGTTTCCGCAAATTCAATAATCATGAGTTCCGTTGCTTCCGCACGATTTACAAACCCCTCCGCTTTTTTCTCCAGTTGCTGTAACAGCAGCAGAGCAGCCTTTTTCGGCATGAGTATCTTCGGAGCAATTGTTCAGGCTTGCCATTCCATAGTTTCTTCATCAGAGAATGTGCTGGTGCCATCCGCGTCGCTCGCTTTACCTTTTTCACATCTGAAAGCGAAGCCACTGTTCCCAAGATTATGTGTGCGGTTATACGTGAAGTAGTTTCGGTGTTTATACCAGTGAAAACACTCGTGAGCAAGCGTATTATTAATGCGGCCAGTGTTTACAACACACGCATCAATAAAGACCATTCCGCCGTCCACTTCGTACCCAACATACTCCTGACTATTCCAGTCGTATACATCAATCACACCTTTATCAAATGCAATAGCACCCTGCACGCTATCGTCATTTGATAGGCACTCCGTCTGGATAACCTGAAGAGACATTTTCTTTGCGATATCCCATATCGGTATCGGCATAGGCTTAGTGAGGGCTTCAGTACATTCGTATTTCGTTAGAAACGCCTCTGCTTCTTTATCAAAATCTGATATAAATTTCATAAATGGATTTTTTCTATTTGCCATCACTTCACCTCCCGAGATTTTAACTATAAATCTTGTTTTTCATCGCGAAGCACTCTGTAAACTTCCGTCATAAAAATATTGGCGAATTTTGCACGGATTTCTTCATTGTCCAATAGCAGTGTATAGAAATCGACATTTTGGTCGTAGCCTTCCACAAGGGCATCTTGAACGCAATCATCATAAGTAAACTTGAATTCATTAAGATTGTTGTTCTTCGCACTTTTTTCGAGGCGCACTTTTAATTTGGTGTTTTTCAAAAGAAGATCTCGAATTTGTAAAGCCGCTTTTGTAGTAAAGTCCGGCTCATAGTTTTTGTCATAGAGTGCATTAACCTCATCAATGATTTGTGAGAGCAGCTTCTTTTGCTCCTCTTCCAAATTCGCCGGCTTCGGCTTTTTGATTTTTACTTCCGGCTTTGATTCAATCTCTTCACCTTTGTGTTCTTCCATCATTTTTTGACGAAAATCACTGATGGTAATTTTGTCTGCAATGTCAAAATTATTCCCGCCACCGCCAGGGTTTAGTTCCTTAATCAAATAAGATAGGTAGTTATAACGCTTGTGGAATTCAACATTTTCATAAGCTGTAGCTTGGATTAGGAAGCAGTACCCCTTCAGAAAACGCCGAATAGTGATTTTTATCTCCATCTGCTCTTTTTCTGTACGCTTTGTGGTTTTCTTTAAAGCAACATCAAGCAATGCCCACATACGCTGTTTATCCTTTGTAGAGCGTGTAGACTGGTACAGATATTTATTGAACTCCTCTACATCATCGACGTCAAGGAAATCGTACTCGTCTATTTGTCTGTCCATATCGCGGATGTCAGAAGGTGACAGCGTTTCAAACAAAATTGTGTCTTTGTAGTAAGGCTTGAAAGCTTCTTGTATATCTTCGTAACTATTTTTGAAATCCAACACGAAGGAGGTTTTATCATATGGTAGGCAAATACGGTTTAAGCGTGACAGCGTCTGCACCGCAGCAACGCCTTTCAGACGCTTGTCTACATACATTGCTACCAGTTTTGGTTGGTCAAATCCTGTTTGATATTTATCAGCAACAATGAGGACCTGATAACAACTGCGGTCAAATTCGAAACGCAATTCTTCTTCCTTTATTCCGTTCATGCCTACTTCGGTGAAGTCCCCGCTCTTTAATTTTACCTTGCCGGAAAAAGCAACAAGAGCTTGAATACCCGGTATAGCCCTTTTCTTGAATATAGCGAACAAACTCCTGCTTGTATTTTACAGCTGCGGGACGAGATGATGTTACCACCATCGCCTTTGCTTTACCGCCGAGGCAACCGGCAACATTGGCACGAAAGTGCTCAATTATAATTTCGACCTTTTGCGCGATATTTGTATCGTGCAAATCAATAAAACGCGCCATTTTCCGTTTGGCAGTAATTGATTGCAATTCAGGGTCGTCTTGGATAGCCTTATTGATGTGGCAGTAGGTTTTCCAAGTGACATAGTTGTCAAGCACATTTATTATATAGCCTTCCTCGATAGCTTGTTTCATGGAATACAGATCAAAAGACTCTTTTTGTCCTTCGGTATTAAGGGTGCCGAATAGTTGAAGTGTGTCTGGTTTTGGTGTTGCTGTGAATGCGATCATTGATACATTTATTTGCTTGCCACTTTTCCGAATTTCATTCAGTATTTTATCTTCTTCGGTTTCAAATTCACCGTCTTCTTCGCCAGAGAGCACATGGGTAACCGATTGCATGTATACGCCTTCCGTAGAGGAATGTGCTTCATCAATTAAGACAGCAAAATGCTTGTTTTTCAAATCCGCCAGAAGATTATTGTCGAGAATATAGTAGAATTTATGAATAGTGGTTACGACGATTTTGGTGTTTCCGGCAAGCGAGATTGCCAAATCTTCCGACGAGCACTTATCATCCATGACTTTAACCTGCCCGCTTTTATGCTCTATGCCAAGAATCGCCTCCTGTAGTTGACGGTCAACGACGATACGGTCTGTGATAACAAGAACCGTGTCAAAAATGTTGTTATTTTCCTTATCATGAACGGTTGCGAGAATATGAGAGAGCCATGATATGGTTTGGTCTTTCCGCTGCCTGCGGAGTGCTCAATCAGGTAGTTGCAAGAGGAATGGTTGATTATTACATCCTCCATAATGCGCTCTACAGCCCGAAGCTGGTGAAAACGCGGGAAAATGACTTCTTTTGATCTCTTGATTTTTCCCGTATCCGCATTCTTGCGTTCCTTCTTCTTTATGTAGATAAAACGTTCAATTAAGAAAAGAATTTTATCTTTCGTCCATATGCTCTCCCACATATAAGAAACGTTAATTCCACTGATATCGTTATGAGGGTTCCCTTTACCGAAATTTTCACCTATGTTAAACGGATTAAAGAAAGTGTTTCCACCTTTTAACTCGGTTGTATAATACACTTCATTCAAATCCATCGCAAAGGCGACAAACACGCCGACCCTTGTCTTGAAAAGTCGGGTGGTCGCGTCGCGCTGCTCCTTGTATTGCGTAATGGCGTCCTTGTAGGTTTGCCCCGAGGTATTACATTTAAGCTCCACGGCGAAAACAGCAAGGCCATTCAAAAAAAGCACTAAATCGATGCGTTCATCAGTTTTGTGATAAACTTCCTCCATGACAGAGAAAATGTTCTTTTGATAATTTTCGACCGCTTGTGTGTTAATAGTACTGTCCGGCTTGCGGAACATGAGTTTTAAGGTTGCGCCATTATCA
>JAAYIT010000148.1 GCA_012523295.1 Porphyromonadaceae bacterium
ATTCTCAAATCTGAACTCGGGATTCCATAATATTTATCTTTAAAAGTGGGAGCTACATAGCAATAGCCCCAAAATTTCTCTTGCGCAATATAATGATTCTGTAATACCCCACCGGCTTGAACTTTGATATGTTCATTAGGGTTCCATTCCAAAGATGCAAATTTCAAGGTCATGATATTATAACTGCTTTCTTTCGAGTTGTTTGATATATTTAAAGTAAGCCCCGTTGTATCTGTAACTTCAATTTGTCCGACTGTTGTCGGGCGACCCGCATCAATAATTATTTCACCCGAAATTTGTTTGCTAAAATGATATTCATAACCAAAATGTGCTCAACCAAACCAGAAACCATATTTTTTTTATGCATCTTTTGTGGCATTATAATCAAAGTTTCCGAACACCTGAATTATTGGTTTTCCTATCGGTTTAAATGTAGTATCTGTTTAAGAAAAAATCAATATAGGTTTTAAAGATACAAAAATGAAAAATAAGAAGATATGCCTTTCCATTGTTTTATTCTTTAAAAAATACTCCCATAAACAAAACCTGAGAATGTTGCCATAATAATTACAAGACTAACATATACTATTGTTTTTTTTGTGCCCATTACTTCACGGATAACCAGCATATTGGGTAACGAAAGTGATGGTCCGGCTAAAAGCAGTGCCAAAGCCGGTCCTTTGCCCATTCCGGAGGCTAACAGACCTTGAATAATTGGTACTTCTGTGAGTGTAGCAAAGTACATAAATGCACCTGTGAAACTTGCAAAAAAGTTGGATAATAATGAGTTGCCGCCAACAGCCCATTCAACCCATTCGTTGGGAATTACACCGGCAATTGATGTTGAGCCGTGAGTTGACCCCAGTAAAAAACCTGCTATAACCACACCTACAGCCAACATTGGCATAATTTGCTTGGCGAATTCCCATGCCGAAAGTGTCCATTCCCGATTATCCTCATCGTTCTTGTCATACAAAGTCATCAAACTTAAAGCGATAATCCCAACAATCATTGGTACGAGTGGTGCGAAAACCGGGTTTAAAATAATTGCATTTGCCAAAAATGCAGAACTCACAGTAGCTAATGCACCCAACAGCACCCACTGCCATTTGATTCTTAAAATCTTTATCAATGAGTAGCAAAGCAATAATGCAAACCCTCCGGTAATAAACCATTTGTATGTAAAAATATAGTACCAAAAACTGCTTGTGTCGTCAGATGCTGGTTTGCCCCAGTTAGCAAAAACAAGTATGGCAACCAAAGTAAAGAAATGGAAAGCTGTTTGTTTCATTGGACGCTTCTCTGAAACATCTGGAAAATTCATCTGTTCTTCTTTTTTTACCTTTTCTTCTTTACGATAGATAAATGCCATGACAAGACCAATAACAATAGAAAAACTTATGGCTCCGACTGTACGTGCTACCCCCATTTCAATACCAAGAATACGTGCTGTGAGAATAATAGATAGAATACCAATTGCCGGTCCCGAGTAGAGGAATGCTATGGCAGGGCCCAGACCTGCTCCTCGTTTATAAATACTTGAGAAAAGCGGAAGAATCGTACATGAACAAACTGCTAATATGGATCCTGATATTGAAGCGATACTATAAGCAAGCCATTTTTTTGTATTAGCACCGAAGTATTTCAGCACTGCACCCTGACTTACAAAAATAGATATAACGCCAGCGATAAAAAAGGCAGGTAATAAGCACAGCACTACATGTTCTTGAGCATACCATTTTGCCAAATCAAGTGTAGCCGCTATGGCGGTCATAAAAGTTTCATTTCCAACAGGCAAAAAGAAAACTACCGAAAATACCACAGCAATCCAAAGAAGGATTTTGAACTCTTTTTTAGTATCCATGTTTTACTGCTTTACAAACCTAATGCCTGACGAACTTCCGCTTCTGACGGAATTCGCCCCTTAATTTTAATTACTTCGTCAACTACCACGGCAGGTGTGGAAATTATGTTGTATTTCATAATATCCATAATATCTTCTACCTTAGTAATGGTTGCCTGAACACCCGATTCAGCAACAACTTTTTCAACTACAGCTTGTGTAGTTTTACACTTGACACATCCTGTACCTAAAATTTTAATTTCCATATTGTTATTTTTTTAAATAAATGTTATTACGTAATACCCCCCAACGATGATGAATATAGCAGCAATCACCCGTTTGAACCACTTTTCAAAGCCTTGCATACTGTTTGGCTATTTTAAATTGACTTGCTCCAAAGTAGAATATAAAACCTAATATACACACCTGCTTCTTTCATTACTTCTACTGCTTTGGGATTAAGTTTTCCACTCGCTTTCGTTCCTGCCGAACACACCGTTAAGTTCGCATCGAATGACTGTAAAAAACCATGTGCCATTTGGCTTCTGCAGCTATTGCCTGTACATAAAATTAAAATCTTCATATTCTCTATTATAAATAAACTTATATGTTCGTAGTTCGTAAATCAACGAACAATTCAGGTAAAAAAAACTAAACTTCACACGATTCGCAAAAAACGGCGTTAGTTTCAAATAAGTTACCAAAAAGACTTTTAACCAAAGCCCATTTTTCTTTGTTGATGCAATATTTTATCATGGGCGGAGTAATTGTTCCCTGAATAATCCCAGCATCTTTTAGTTCGCTTAAATGTTGCGACAAAGTACTTTTAGCCACCGGAATTACCTCAGACATATCGCCAAGATAACAACACTCCTGAGTTAAAAGCATTTGAACAATTGCCACACGCACAGGATGCCCCAGAGCTTTTGCAAGCCTTGCTATTTGCTTTTGTTCATCTGTAAATGACTTTTTCTTGCTCATTATTATATTTTTCAGTTCGCAAAAATACGAACACTATCTTATACTACCAAATAATCTAAATTATTTTTTTAAAATAATTATTGTGTAATTCTTTTGGGTTTTATTATCTCTATCTTGTTTTACACTTGGCGGTAACGGTTGAGGGTGTAGCAACTGGGCTTAAATTATTTGAAAAGTCTTAAATAGTTGTCAAACACATACACTCTACCTCGCTGACTTCCAGTTATTTCTTTTAAAATATCAAGTTTTTCCAAATCTACAATTAATTTATATGCTGAAGGCATTGATATTCCAGCTATTTCACTAACTTTTTCTGCATTTATCATTGGACGATTATACAAATAATCAACTATCTTTTTTGCATTCACTGCTCTACTACCTAATTTTTGAATACTTGATTCAATCGTTTTTTGTAATTGAAGAATATTGTCAAATGTTGTTATTCCATTTTTTGCAGTTTTAATTATTCCAACCAAAAAGAACTTAAACCATTGTGAGAGATTGTTTTTATCTCTTACCATCATTAAGTTTTCGTAATATAACTTTCTGTTTTTTTCAAAAAAATCAGATAGATACAAAATAGGTTTCTTTAATATTCCTTTGCTGACTAGATATAACGGAATCAGTAACCTGCCAACCCTACCGTTTCCATCAAGAAATGGGTGAATTGTTTCAAACTGATAATGAACAAGTCCAATTTTCAGCAATTCAGGGATGAAAATTTCTTCATTATAGAAAAATTTTTCGATATCACTCATTAATTCAGGTACCGTAGTGTGAACTGGGGGAATGAAAATAGCATCATTAATAGTTGCTCCACCTATCCAATTCTGGCTATTTCTGAATTCTCCAGGTTGTTTTCGTTCTCCTCTAACTCCTTGTAGTAGTATTTTATGGGTTTCACGAATTAATCGTGAGGAAAATGGAAGTTTATCAAGTTCATTAATAGCCCATTCCATTGCTTTCGTATAATTCTGGACTTCCTCCCAATCATCTCTCTTGTCTAAAGGGATATCTTCCTTTTCCAGTAATGCCTCTTCCATATTAGTTTGAGTTCCTTCAATCCTGCTACTTTGAGTAGCTTCTTTTAGAACGTGCATACTTATAAAGAGGTCAACATTAGGAATATACTTTGAGTACATATCTAACCTACCTAATTCTCTGTCTGCTTGACTTAGTAGTTGCAACACTTCCATATTGTCAACGTGCAATTGCTTATTGATTAATGTAGGTTGAAAACTCTTATAGTAACCTTGGCTTATGTACTGCCCAGATTTATATTGTTTCATTTCAGTTATTTTAAACAAAAGTAATCGCTATTTAAGAAAATGCAAAATAACTTAAATAAGATATTTTTTATTTAACTTTCCTTAC
>JAAYIT010000149.1 GCA_012523295.1 Porphyromonadaceae bacterium
AGTCTGAAAATTTTCAACCACAATTGAAATTTTTCACGGAAAAATGATTTTTTCAAGTGTAATTGGAAAAATCCAAAGCAACAAAAACGGTACGATTAATTCTCGCACCGTTTTTTACAATCTCACTCCTCTCTAAACGAAGATAATCTACTCCCCAGTAAATCAATATACTTTGCTTCATTTTCGGGAGAGAGGAAAGAGGATTTTATCTCTTGTTTCATTTTTTTCTCTGCGCTGATAAATCGTTTGAAGGTGTTTTGTATTTGTTTTTCGGTCAATTGAAGTTTCAATCCCAAGTGGACGAAATCCGATTTTGTCAGTTTTCGTTTCTTTCCGTTGATCGTAAGCGCCATTTCTTCCGTATCTTCCAGCAGGTGTAACTGAAAATTCAACAGATCGTAAGCCGGCGAAAGTACCCACTCTTCATTGTTCAAAATCAACGAGAAATTTTTCAGGTGCATATCGTTATTTCCCGTGATATAGCTGAAAATCGCCAGTTCGAAAAGTCGAAGCAATTCAAGCAACGTATGGGACGAATGTTCGGCAACCGCTTTGCCAATCTTCTCCATAGAGCTTTTGTATTTATCAAAGGCTTCCAAAATCTGAAACATATCCAGCATGTGAATTTTTTCGCCCGTTTCCGTGCGGTCTATCCGTTTGGTTATGTAAGAAAGTTCGCCCGATTTTAACCGAATTAGTGAAAATGGAACGACAGAAACTCCGTAAATTTCAGCCATTCTCATAGTCAGATGTTCGTTTTCGGGCATTTGAGGAAAAGTCTGATTTTGAGGTTTGAGAATGTAGTTTCCACCCAACGCGCCCATTACGGTTAATCGCTCCTTGCCACCATCCTGCAAAACATCTTTGATATAACCCAAAGAAAGTTTCGGCTGAACTCCCGGAACGGTTACCGAGCTTTGAACTACTTCTTTGGCTAATTCGGCCATTTCATCCAGGGTGTAGTCTAAAGCAGGTGGCTCGCTGCTACCGAAAAAGCGAGAACTACACGAAGTATGAAAATCAACTTCCGCATCTAATTCTTTATAACAATATAAACATCTCTTACTCATCGTTTTCACTTGTCATGGGGATTACACTTACCGCGCCAATGCAGTTTCTACAACATGCCAATAACAAGCCCATGCGGTCATTCTGATTGAGTTTCCAGCTTTTAGACGCGATTTCCAACAACCAGCCCTCAGGGATTAACCCCTCAAAAAATGGAAACAGCCGATTGTCTCGATAGACTTTTTCCGAAACAGGCATAGAAAATGTTATCGGTTGATTTGGGAATCGTTGGATATACATTTTGTCATACGCAAAAATATATTCTCCATCGCGGGTTTCTGTAAGGATACCGGCAAAGTCATCTTTATAAAACACTTTTCCCTGTCTCATGGCTCAATTTCTTTGTGGTTTACGGGCGCGAGTTTATTCCCGAACATCATCAACACTTGGTTCACTTTCGCCAAACTAAGGTTTTCTTTCCCCTGCTCTATTTTTCGAACAACGGTAAGTGCTACACCTGCTCTATCGGCAAATTCTTGTTGCGTGAGATTGGCTTCTCTCCGTTTTTCTTTAACAAACGCGGCTAAACTCAATGTCATAATTATATGCTTTTGCAGTTATTTTGTGCAAATATAACAAATTATATCTAAAAGCATATAATAATTAGAAATTAATCCGATTTATATGCATTTGCAGTCATTTTTATTTTAAATATGGTAATATGGGGAGATTAATCCGAGCTTATTTCAGGTATAGCTGAAGTTTCACACTAAAAATGTAGTTTTTTCAGGTGTATATGAATATTCTCGCTAACAACAAATTAGTATGATGTGTTTTTCTTATTGTTTATTTTCGATTTTTTAAATGATGATATTAAGAAGACTTCGGTCTCCTTTTTTGTTTTTTTATGTTGCTGCTTGGATTAATTTTTTTTTTCAATACTTCATGGATATTTTTTAAGAGGGGATTTCGAAATAACCTAATGGGATTGGAAACGAAAAGCAGCTAAATTTTATTGCACTTCTATGCAGAACTTAAAGTTCCATGGAATTATAATCCATAAGAAGCTTTATATACGTAATTTACGCTGTCTGATTTAAGTGATATGTTGTCAATGTTCTTATCTATGAAGTGCTGTTTTTCTGTTTTGATTTGAGATATTTTCAAGTAAATACTCCCAAGTAAAATAATACAAAACAATACCGTTTTTAAGGTGTCAATTTTTCTCATGTCGATTAAGTTTAAAAGTTTTCATGCGCTTGAATAATGGTAATTCCCAACAAATTAAGTTTGCCCGAAAATTGGAATGGCGTTTAAGGTGAAGATTTTATGATTTTTTTAACCGTATTCTTCTATAGAAAAAGAATATTTTTCAACACAAGTTTAGAAATTTAAGCGAAAGTGCAAATTGTTTCTTAAAATAACTTATGCGAATCAGGGTTTGAATTAATAAATCAGATTAATGTAAGCTGCCGCAATTCTGCCAAATACGAATGTAAGTAATCCTTTTGTAGAACGCACTTTGCTTGCTTTTTGAATATTTGTTTTTTC
>JAAYIT010000150.1 GCA_012523295.1 Porphyromonadaceae bacterium
AACCCTTGCACGAGCAACCGTTGAACTTTATAATGCTAAAAATGATATTAAAATAATTGGTACGCGACACGGAGAAAAACTATATGAAGTTCTGGTAAATCGTGAAGACATGGCAAAAGCCGAAGATCTAAAAAATTTTTACAGAATACCTGCCGATAACCGCGATTTGAATTACAATCGATTCTTTACTGAAGGAGTTGAAGATATTTCAAAAGTTGAAGATTACCACTCACACAATACACATCGTTTGAGCAAAGAAGAAATGAAAGAATTACTATTAAAATTGCCTTTAATAAGACACGATGTTTTGGGAGAAAAAATTGAAAATTACTCTGATTTAACTACTCTTTTATAAATGGCCGTACAAAAATCATCAAAGGTGGATTTTTCTCTGATAAACGGGGTTCAATGCGTTTTGTAAACGATTTTCATTTCGGAGATGTTAAACGGTTTTATTTTATCAAGCACCCCGACACCGAAACCGTTCGCGCATGGCAAGGGCACCAATTCGAGAAAAAGTACTTCTACCCTATTAGCGGCAGTTTTGTGGTGGCATGGGTCAAGATTGACGATTTTGAGAACCCCTCTTTAGATTTAAAAGCAGAATATCATATTCTATCGGCTGAAAATTCTGAAATCATCTCAATCCCCAAAGGCTATGCCAACGGCTTAAAAGCCTTAGATCCCAACTCCGAAGTAATGATCTTCTCCGATATGGATTTAGAGCAATCAGTGAACGAAAAAATAAGGTACCCAAGCAACCGGTGGCTCAACTGGGAGGAAATAGAACGCTGATGACGCTGATTTAAAAGATTATCGCCGATAAAAATGAAAAATGATTATCTACATACTGATTTGTCTTCTGAAATAATTAATCGTTTCTTTATTGTTTACAACAGATTGGGATACGGTTTTTTGGAGAAAGTTTATGAACGATCTTTAAAAATTGAACTTGAAAAAGCAGGTTTTTTTGTAGAAAGCCAGAAACCAATCAACGTGTTTTACGAAAACCAAATCGTTGGTGAGTATTTTGCCGATTTATTGGTGGAAAACAAAGTCATTTTAGAACTCAAAGCAACTGAAACAATTTGTGAAAAACATGAAAATCAACTCATAAATTATTTGAAAGCCACTGAAATTGAGGTTGGTCTACTCTTAAATTTTGGCAAAAAACCAGAGATCAAAAGAAAAGCATTCTCAAATATTAACAAACATAAATAACAGCGCAAATCCGCATAATCTGCGTCATCTGCGTGCTATAACAAATATGATAAAAATAGGAATAACCGGGCAAGCAGGCTTTGTAGGTACACACCTCTACAACACCCTGGGCTTGAATCCCGAAAAATTTAAACGCATACCCTTTGAAGACGATTACTTCCAGTCGGAAGAAACCCTTCAGGAATTTGTAAAGCAATGCGATGTAATTGTTCATCTGGCAGCCATAAATCGCCACAACGATCCACAAGTATTGTACAAAACCAACATCGGATTGGTAAAGAAATTAATTCAAGCTTGTGAACAAACACAATCGACTCCGCACATCTTGTTCAGCTCTTCAACCCAGGAAGAACGCGACAACTTGTACGGAAAATCGAAACGCGAGGGGCGTGAATTGTTGGAACAATGGGCTGCTATAAACCAAGCGAAATTTACAGGTTTGGTCATTCCCAATGTATATGGCCCTTTTGGACATCCCTATTACAACTCAGTAGTGGCCACCTTCTGCCACCAGCTAACGCACAACGAAACACCCAAGATCGAAATCGATGGCGAAATAAAGTTGATTTATGTGAGCGAATTGGTAGAGACCATTATTGCAAAATTCAGCGAAAATCAGCCCAATCCGCGTCATCTGCGTTCCATTGATCGTTTTCCTGTACCGCATACCTCTCAAATTAAGGTGTCTGATTTACTAAAAAAGTTGCAAGAATTCAAAAGCAAGTATTTCGACAATGGAATTATCCCAAGCCTGGACAATCCATTCGAACGAAACCTCTTTAATACCTTTCTTTGCTACATCGATCATGCTACTTTCTTTCCGTTTAAATTGAAATTAAACACCGATGAAAGAGGTTCGTTTGTAGAAACCGTTAAATTGAACAGTGGAGGCCAGGTAAGTTTTTCGACCACTGTGCCCGGCATTACCCGTGGCAACCACTACCACACCCGCAAAGCCGAACGGTTTGCCATAATAAAAGGCAAAGCTCGCATAGACATTCGCCGAATAGGTACAGACAAGTTACTCTCATTTGAACTGGATGGCAATAAGCCCTCGTTTGTCGATATGCCCATTTGGCATACTCACAACATTACCAACATTGGTGATGAAGAGTTGTATACCATTTTTTGGATCAACGAACACTACAATCCAAACGATGGAGATACCTATTTCGAAAAAGTATAAACTTTATGAAACATAAAACAGACTTGGTAATTGTTACAAACGAGCCTTTCCCTATTGGAATGGCTGCCACAAACAGAATTATTTCTTACGCTAAGGAAATTGCAAAAAAGAAAAGAGTATGTGTATTAGTTGTCAGACCTACTGAAATAGAGAAAAGTGTAAGAAATAATAAAAAATCTGGAAATCATGAACTAATCAATTTTAAGTATTTATCAAACAATACAATATGGCCAAAACAAGCACCAAAGTATAAAAAAGCAATCATTTTATTGAAATCATATCTTAACCTCTTAATTGAACTTACAAGAACAAAACCCAAAGCTATTTTATTGGTTTCAAATGATTTGAAACTAATTTGGTATTTATGGTTTATCGCTAAAATTATTAGATGTAATTATTATCAAGAAAAAAGTGAAAAACCACCTGTATTAAAATATAAATTCAATTTATTGTATAAAAAATTTTACCTGTTTTCATATAGATTGTTTTCAGGTTTAATAGTAATGACATATGAATTGAAAAAACTATTTGAATCTCTTCATCAAAATAATATCTTTCATTTACCTATGACCGTTGATATTGAAAGGTTTCAACATGTTAATAGAATAATTGATACATCAAAAATCATATTTAAATATTGTGGGGGTGGTAATTTTAAACGCGACGGTTTGCAAATAATGATTGAATCATTCGTTGAACTTAACAAGAGTCATGCTAATTTTGAGTTTCACATAATTGGCCCTATTAATAAAAACGATGAGTATACAAATAAAGCATTAGAATTAATAAAAATATCAAAATCAGATTCTTCTATTTACTTCATTGGTGAAAAAAAGAGTACTGAAATTCCTAAACTTTTAACGGAAGCAGATTTTTTAATTATGGCACCCCCTGAAAATTTTAGTTCAGGTGGCTTTCCAACAAAATTAGGAGAATACTTAGCAACAGGTAAACCCGTTATTTGCACAAGTGTCAGTGAAGTTCCATTGTATTTAAATAATACAAATTCGATTATTATTAAACCAAACAATAAAAAAGAGCTCATTGATGTTTTGAGTGCAATAATTCAGGCTCCAATGAAATACGAAGAAATTGGAAAGAATGGTCGTTTAATAGCTGAAAAAATTTTTAATATTAATACACACAGCGAAAGTCTCATAGCATTTCTAAAAATATAAATAAACATAAATGAATATACTAATCGGCGGTGACTTCTGTATAACACCAAATTACCTTGATAAAAGCCTCTTCGACTCAACAGTAATTGAGCTTTTTAATAAATCGGACTACAATATTGTCAACCTTGAATGCCCAATTACGAAAGACATTGCAGAAAATAAAACATTAAAAACCGGGCCTCATTTACGAAGCGACGAACGAATAATAAATCACTTAAAAGATTTAAATATCAATGCGGTTACTCTTGCCAACAATCATTTATTGGATTACGGACAGAAAGGACTATACGACACGTTTCATACATTACAATCACACAAA
>JAAYIT010000151.1 GCA_012523295.1 Porphyromonadaceae bacterium
TGGGGCTTTGCCCCAAACCCCACTTCATTTTTTGTTCCCGATAAAGAATCGGGATGTACCACTTAACACAAAAAACGAAGCAAAAAAAGTCAAGACTTCGCCCGCCTCACTCAAAAAATTGGCGTTCGAACGGCTAAATCGTCCAAACTCGCCCCAAATGTTTCGGTTTTTGAAACCTATTTGCAGGCTCAAACAAGGACGATTCTTAACGCCGTTCTCTCTGATTTTTTGGCTCACCGGACGAGGTCACTCGTTAGCAAGCCTTTTGAGACTATCAGATTGAGCTTGCGAAAGTTTATTAAATAATATACACTAATCGGTGAAAGTCACTACGGTTATTCCCGCCCCGCCAAACTGCACGTGTTCATCCTGAAATTTTTTCACTCCGTGAACGGTCGATAAGTATTGACGGATTAGTTGACGTAAAATCCCCGTTCCCGTTCCGTGTAAAATCCGAACACTTTCCACTCCGACCATCAATGCATCATCAATGAAATATGTTACAGCCTGTAGCGCCTCATCGCCTCGCATACCGCGCACATCGATTTCAGACTTGAAATTTAGTTTTCGTTCCCGCACATCATCTGTAACGGTTTTTCCTAATTTTTCGTACTTATTTATTTCCTTTTTTTGTTGATTTTTGCTTACTGCCTCCAATTCGCTAAGCTTTACGGTTGATTTTAAGTGACCGAACGCTACTACCGCGTGTTTGTCTTGTATTTCCAGAATGGTCCCGACTGCGGTTTGACCTTTCAGCCGGACGAAAGTGCCTGCCGCCCAACCCCCTAAAGGGGGATTGTTAGTGGATTGGTCAATGATTTTTTGCTTTTTGTTGACTTTTTTCTCTTTCTGTAAGTCCCCCTGCGGAGGATTTAGGGGGCTTTCAATAAAGTTCTGTAACTCAGCTCTCGCTTTCTTCGTTTTTTCTTTCTCTGCTTTGGCCTCTTTGATAGTTTTTATTGTGCTTTCAATTTTCGCATTGGCTGATTTTATCAGGTTTTCAGCATCCGTTTTGGCTTGTTGAATAATTTCTTTCCGCTTTTTATCGGTTATTTCAAGCTCCGATTCGTATTTTGCCAATGTTTCTTCAAGTCGTTTTTCTTTACGGCGTATTTCCTGTCTTTTCCTTTCCCAGTACCTTTTATCCCGTACAATATCCTGCAAATGTTTATCATAATCAAGGTGTTCAGTTCCGATTTTTTCGGCTGCATCGGTAATCAAATCTTCCGGCAGACCTATTTTTCGTGCTATTTCCACGGCAAACGAACTTCCCGGATTGCCGATGGATAGCTGAAATAAGGGTTGCAAATGCTGTCGGTCGTAAAGCATCGCGCCGTTTACAATGCCTTCCGTAGCTTCGGCGAAATGTTTTAGATTGGTGTAATGCGTGGTGATTACGCCAAACGATTGATTGTGATTGAACCGTTCGAGCGTGGCTTCGGCAATGGCGCCACCGATTTGCGGTTCGGTACCGCTTCCAAATTCATCAATCAAAAGTAGCGTTTTGTCGTTGCTGTTTTTGATAAAATGCTTCATGTTCAGCAAGTGCGAACTGTACGTAGATAAGTCATTTTCAATGGATTGCTCATCGCCGATATCGATAAAAAGGCGTTGGAAAATTCCACATCGACTGTTGTCTAAAAGCGGAATGAGCATCCCGCATTGAAGCATGTATTGCAGTAGCGCGACGGTTTTCAGACAAACCGATTTTCCGCCGGCATTGGGTCCGGAAATAATCAAAAGTCGCTGTTTTTCATTTAGCGTGATATTGAGCGGAACGACTTCTCTGCCTTGCTTTTTCAGCGAAAGATAGAGTAGGGGATGGACTGCTTTGTACCATTCTATTTGACAATAGTCTTCCACGTTGGGTTTTATCGCATTTATTTCAACGGCAAATAAGGCTTTAGCCCGAAGAAAATCAATTTTTCCAAGAAAATATTGTGATTGGATAATCTCATGAAAATGGGGACGAAGCTCATTTGTAAATTGAACCAAAATGCGGATAACCTCTCTTTTTTCTTCATTTTCTAATTCCCGAACCCGATTGTTTGCCTCTACAACCTGCTGAGGTTCAATGTAAACTGTTTTTCCACTCGCACTTTCATCGTGAACAATTCCGCTGATTTTTCGCTTGAATGATGGCAAAACAGGGATTACCAGCCGCCCGTCACGAATTGTAGGTGAAACGTCTTTTTCAACGTAACCATCTACTTGAGCTTGCCTTAAGATTTCATTCAGGGTTTTAGAGATATTGCTTTGAGCGTGAAAAATATCTTTTCGGATACGAGCCAATTCGGGAGACGCGTTGTCCTTTATCTTCCCGAATTTATTTAGAATTCCGTCAATGTCTCTAATAATCTCCTTAAATGATTGTATATCAGCTATTAGTAAATGAAGTTCTGGAAAAAGTTCTTCTTCTTTTTTACTGATAAAACTAACTAACTTTTGTACGGCATCTAATGAGCGGCGCAAATCAAAGATTTCGGACTCATCCAAGTAGAGCCCTTCAGTTTTAACTCTGGCGAATGCCTCTCTTATATCAAAAAAATCTCCTGCGGGTAATTCATCAACGTCCGATGTGATGAGTTGAAGCATTTCGTCTGTGCGGCTTAAATGCTCGCAAATTTCTTTGTGGCGGACAAGAAACTTCATACGATCCACTTCTTCCTCACCAAGCGGGCAAAGGCATTTCGCTTTCAGTTTCAAGCGTATAGTGTCAAAAGCTATTTTTTGTTCAAATGTAGCGGGATAAAGCATGGGGGATTTTTGATTTACGATTTACGATTTATAAATTTACAATTGTGAGTTGAATTCGTGGTATTTAATTGATAAATTTCTTTTTCACAGTCAAGATTTTTCCGTCAGTAAAATATTTACTAAATGTTGAAGTCGCGCACGCTCAAAAAGTCCCCCTTGGAGGATTTAGGGGGCTTTTACCAACCACACCACCAACATTCCCGTAAGTATGGCTATTCCGAAGCTTAAGAGCGTGCCAATCAGGATATATTCGGTCATTTTTCGGTTTCGGGCGTCTCTCAAATCGCCAAAACGAAAGACGGATTTCGCGGTTATTAAAAATCCGATTGCTTCCCAACGCCCTAAAATCACAAAAATAAAGACCAACAGTCTTTCCAAAATGCCAATGTAACGCCCGGCGTTGGGCAGGGATTTTTCTTTCTCAATGTCGATTTCTTCTGTCCACTGCGTGAGAAGTATTTGGATAATTATTCCACAGACAAGGCTTAAAAACAGAACGGCGGTGGTGTAGATCCACAAGTTTGGATTTTCAAAGTAATTGAGAAACTGAATATCAGGTTTGAAAAACAGAAGCCACAATGCTGTAATACTTAATAAATGCAGAATTTGGTCAATGACAAACCACTTAGTTTGGTTGTTTTTGCTCTGAAAATTGACCTTAACCGCATCTATCCCTACGTGCACAATGGTAATTGTCAACGCTAACGCCCAACAACGAAAATCCCATATCATCAACCACACCAAAGCGCCATGAATTAGCCCGTGCACGTAAATGACCGGGGATTTTAAGCCTGATTTCTCTTTGCGCTCTACCCACGATTTGGGTTGCAACAGAAAATCGCCAATCAGGTGCGCCAAAATTAGTTTGGTAAGTAGTATCATTTCAGTAATTTCTCTAATTTAGAACGATATGTCTGCTCTACTTTCAGCACTTCATCAACATTTGCTCTTTTCCACCTCCCGCTGACCGAGTTTTGCTTTATCCCCAATTGCTTGCCGATCTCGTTTTGTGTAAATTCAGTATGTTTCAGCACAAGTTCGACCAATTCGGCTGACGCAACCGTCCATTTATCCATAAAAACGGACGCTAATTTGACATAAAGATTGATTTCGTCGTCAAATTCCTTCCACGGACTTTTAATCAGTAGATTGGATTTTTCTTTTTCCAATTCTTCAAATTTATCACCCGCATGTATAAAAGCTTCGCCGTTGCTTTCCGAAATGCTTTCACCGGAATAGTTTTTTCCGCCAATCCCAATCGTCATTCGTACATCTATCAGGCTTGTTTTTTTTTTGGTTTCTTCTAATTCTATTTTTTTTATCAATGTTTTGATTAAAAGCGCCTTTCTCAATGCGAATTGTGGGTGTTCTATTTCTAATTGAAATAAATCACCCCAAACCAATTCCCACTGTTTGGGTGTTTTTCCCCACGAATTAAACAGCTCTTTGAGCGGTGTCAGCCATTTTTCGGGGTTTTCTATTTTTCTTGACGATACGATATCGCCTTTTATTACTGCTATCATGTTGCAAATATCGTTAAAAGATATGATATTTTAAAATATCCTTGAAAGAAGCGATAATCAAGATTATCGTTTAATTAAGCGATAATGTGAATTATCGTTGAAATAGACGATTTTTCAGGGTGAGGTGGTATAAATATCGGGCTAAATGTCGATAATTTCAAATATCGGGGCAAATAGTCATAAATTGGCGTAAGCAAACTGTCGTTAATAACGACATGTTGCATTAATTTATCCGTATAAATCAGCTATATCGGTTTTGTCGGTGTGCTGAATAACATTTTTCATTTTTATGGCGACAAGAATGTCGTCACAACCGATAAAGCACCGACTTTATTTATCAAAAAACAATGAATCCAATCAAATAAAATCACAGTTCAGACTTCTTCGCCTCCTCCCAAATTTCATCCATTTCCGCCAGCGTCATTTTTTTTAGGTCTTTGCCTTTGGAGATGGTTTCGGCTTCAAGAAAATTGAAGCGCCGGATAAATTTTTTATTGGTGCGTTCGAGCGCCGTATCCGGATTGATATCATAGAGCCTGGCGGCATTGACCATGCTGAAAAGCACATCACCAAATTCAGATTCCATCCGATCGGCATCCATCATGTCAACCTCGGCCTGAAATTCGGCAATTTCTTCTTTTGACTTGTCCCAAACCTGCTCCCGGTACTCCCAGTCAAAACCCACACTCGCTGCTTTTTCCTGAATTCGAAAGGCTTTAATCAGCGTAGGAAGTGATGTCGGAACGCCACCAAGCACGGTTTTATTGCCGTCTTTTTCTTTCAATTTCAGCGCTTCCCAATTTTCAAGCACTTTTGTGGTGTCACCGTTTACATCTTCACTTCCAAACACATGCGGATGACGAAAAATAAGCTTTTCATTGATTGTTTTGCAGACATCATATATGTCAAAATCATTGGTTTCACTTCCCATTTCGGAATAAAAAACAATATGCAGAAGCAAGTCGCCAAGTTCTTTTTTTATCAAATCCATATTTTTGGAAAGAATAGCATCGGAAAGTTCATATGTTTCTTCTATGGTATTGCTTCGGATGCTCTCGAAAGTCTGTTCACGATCCCACGGACACTCTGCTCGCAGGCGTTTCATAATATCTAAAAGTCGCTCAAATTCAGCAAGTTTCTCTTCGTTAGTATGTGGTTTGTATTTTGTTTTCATACGTTTAATATTTATTTTTTTAACACTAAGGTCGTATGGAACACGCCATTAACGAATCTCTTGGATTTGAGAGTTTCTTAAATGGCTGTTTCATATTTTTTAATATGCAAAGTTACAAATATAATTTCAATAGTTTAATCCTGGAACTGCCGATAAACTCCCATCGTATTGACACTATGTTAGATAAAAATGTTTTCGTCAGAATAGCCGCAAGGATTATGAATTAAACTTTCTAAAAGCGCAGCAGAAGGATTAAATATGAATGAAAAACTAAGCAAAAATCGGGTTGTATTATGCGCGAAAAAATAGTGATTTCCCGTCATATCTAACTTGGAGAGGGTGCCTTGTGATTGGCAAGGCAGCATGGTGCTGTATCGCCACTTTCAGCTTAAAATGTGTTTGTGCGGATAGCAGTCTGTCGAGACGCTTCAGTGGCTCTTTTTATACGAATCTATAGTTTTTTTTAAGCAAATTCTGATATCATTTTAGCTTGATTATCAAAAATATAAAGTATATTTGTGTATTAATTATTCATGTTTTAGAAAATGAAATCAAAATTATTAATTCTTTCCTTATGCATAGTTGTTTTCTTTGTTTCATGCGAAGTGAAAAAAACAGATGGAGATAAAACAAAATCAGTGTTGATGGATTTAGTGACTACCTCTCCTCAAGCTTTTTATCACTCAATTTTAAAAGCGTTTGATAATACTGAGGAAGCTAATAAACCTGAATTGGCGGATAGTATTTATAAAATTGCCAAGCAAAACCAATGGATTCCCATTGTTTTTGCCGATACTGCGGTGTTTATTTACAAAGGAAGCTCTGAAGGTCTTTCTGTAAAAATTGCCGGAGATATGACTGCTTGGAATCCGAGTATTTCACTTTCAAGTGTTGGTGGAACAAGTTTGTATCTTGGTGTTTATAAGGCTCCTTCGAAAGAAACTCGGGTTGATTATAAAATAGTGATAAACAGTAAAGACTGGATTCTTGACCCCGGAAATCCTAAAAAACAAATGAGTGGTTTCGGGTATAATTCGGAGTTGGCATTGAGTGAATATGTCTATTCAGATTGGATAAAAGAACGTAATGATGGGCAAAAGGGAACGTTGTCCGGAAATATTTTGATTGCAAGTGAGGCTTTGGGGTATGATGTGAATTATAAAATTTATTTACCGGCAGGATATGACAGCAGCAAGATATATCCACTGCTTGTTACCACTGATGGACATGAGTATAGCAGCAAAGAAATGGGTAGCTTGACAATTGTAGCGGACAATATGATAAACGACAACAAAATCGATCCGGTAATTATTGTTTTTGTAGATCCGCGTGATCCGAAGAACCATGCGAGCAATCGACGAATGATTGAATATGCGGGAAATGACAAATTCGCTGTTTTTTTGGCAGAAGAATTAATGAGTGAACTTAAAGCCAATTATTCCATAGCCGGAACTCCGGATCAAACCGCGATTCTTGGAACCTCAATGGGAGGGTTGATTAGTGCTTTTATTGGAATAAGTTACCCGCATGTCTATGGACTTGTAGCTATCCAGTCACCTGCTTTTAAGCATTGGACAGCTATTTACAGTTACTATGAAACTTCTCCTGCAGTTGATTTGAAAATTTATATGGATACCGGAGTAATTCAGGATACGCAGGAAGCTGCATTGAAAATGAAAGGGATTTTGGACAAAAAGGGTTATGTTTTACACTATGCAGAATATTTTGAAGGACATTCATGGGGTAGTTGGAGAGCAAGAATGGATGAAGTGTTGGAATACTTTTTTGGAAAATGAATGAGCTAAATCTCTTCAAAATGAAATGGCTGTGTAGCAATACCTTAGAATAATCTTATGAGAGAAAAAACTGAAAGCGACAAGACAACTAATGTTTTGTCGCTTCGATTTTTAAAGGAATAGGATTTTAGTTTGTCAATCGGATTTTTTTCATTTACTATTTCATGTTTTTGAAATTTTCAAACTCAAAATTCTCTAAGTTGTGAATTTTTCTCATCATGACTTTTGCTACGGAAATGGCTTTTAATTTGGCTTTTTCGGCAACTTTTCCAACAAAATACTCATCCACGGACTCATGAAATAGTGTGAGCCATTCGTTAAATTCGACTTCGGTTAGCGGCTGAATTTCGTTTACATCATAATGTGGCATGTATGGAGCTTGAGTGTAAGTTCGTTTGTCGAATAGCATGGTTTCCCAAAAAGCATACATTTTTGGCAGATGAACACTCCAATCTACTCGAACCACATCACTAAAAAAATATCCGATCGTCGGGCTTGTCATAACATTGGCGTAAAAATTATCTACTAACAAAACAATGTCATCTCTGTTTTCAATATCCTTAGGCATAATAAATTCTTGTTATATTTTTCAACGTGTTTTATCGATATCATATGATTGCGGAAAACAATATACGGACTTCTGTAAGTTCCCACATAGACCTGATTAATCAAGGGATACGCGTGAATGCCAAATATCCTAAAATTACTCCGGCTGCCCGATGTGGCAAATATACCAAAATAAAATAAAGAAAACCAAAACTGATAAGGTTAAATCGGATTAATTTGACAGAATTTCAGACAAAAATGAATAATCATGAGATATTTATCGGACAAATTACGAAAAAAAACAGGTAGAGTTCAGAAAAAAACGGTTTTTAACTCTGTTCTAAAGTTTTAACAAAAATCGGCACGATTTATGATTTGTAGATTGCGATAAATTTTAAAAATCAATTATTAGCCTACAATTTACGACAATGGTTTCAACTGATAAAACTGTTTACAATGCTGTCTTAGACACCGATGGCAAAGCGCACGAAAAGGTAATGGATGATGTGAAAATCCCGAATCTTGGATTTTGTATCGCGATGGATTTGATTGGTATGGCGAGTTATCTTGTGCCGGGTGTCGGTGAATCGTTTGATGTGCTTTGGGCACCGGTTGCCGGTCTGATTTTTATGAAAACATTTGGAGGAATGACCGGAAAAATCGGAGGCCTAATAGCCATGGTAGAAGAAGCCGCCCCGTTTATCGACATCATCCCGACGTTTACGATTGGGCATTTTTACGCGAAATACCAGCTGAGGAAAAAGCCCCCTAAATCCCCCTAATTGGGGGACTTTTAGTGTGTGAGTTTTAATATGATACTGCCAAAGTTTGAGGACTTTGGCAGTTTTTCTACCCTTTTATGATCAACACTTTCAATTATGTTTAGGATGAAACTTATTGGGAACGAGCTTCAGCATTTCCGCAAAACAGGCTGAAAACTGCTGTGCTGACATTTTACGCACGGGATTATCCAAGTTTAATTCGTACATTTTTGCAAGCTCTCGGACTTGTTGCTTACGGAATATTTTTTTCAAAACGGTACGTGTTGGCATATCAGGAAATCGAAGCATAAAGTAAAGAAAATCAAGGTATTTCTCCTTTGTTTCAACACTTACATTGACACCCTTATTCTTGCTTATTCTCAACAGCGCAGACCAAACCGTTGGGGGTGGCATGAAACTACTCGGACTGACTTTATACATCAATTCCAACGTATAAAATGTATGATAAAACACAACATACGGATTGTAAAAATCGCGTTGAATAAGTTTCAAGGCAGGTTCTAACTGCATTACCAAACAACCCTGAGCAAAATACTCAACATGGTGAAACATCAGAGTTTTCAGAATATCCGAAGTAATGCCGTACGGTATGTTTGAAACTACTTTAAACGGTTTTTTGGGGATTGGAAACTGCCTAAAATCAACTCCGATTACGGTAACATTGGCGTTAGACTTAAATTTCGACTTTAATTCAGCGACCAAACGCGGGTCATTTTCAATTGCTATCACACTCCCCGCAAATTTGGCTAAATGATCGGTCAAAAAACCACGACCCGCGCCAATATCTAACACCAAATCTTTTTTCTGAATTTCGGCTAAACGAATTGCACCATGTATTAAAAGGGAATTAACGGTAAAGTGCTGTCCTGTAACTCGTACAGGAAGACGATATTTTTTCATTATGTATTTCTTTTGGATTAATACTGTATTGGAAGGAAATCACAGGAAGTGAAAGACAGTATTATCCGACAGAAATAGGCATGAGATTACAGCGCTAACCACCTTTGGGGTAGCGATTGCAACACATAAACCAATCGTCCAACAACAAAATTAGAAATTGTTTTTTAATGTTTTATAGACTGCCAATCACTTAGTTGGTAGTCCAAGCTCTCCATGCGTACATAATGAAATTATTTTTTTACAAAGGTAAGAAAGAATTGCCTGCGCACAACAATCGATTAAGCAATTTTTAGAGTTTTTTGGTTAACTGATTTTGTACTTTTGCTGATTATCAGGAATTTAATTTAATCAAAGACAAAACTCGCGGGTTAAGTAATATCGTGCTATCGAGAGTAAATTGTAAATTTTATGCCCTCTTTTGGCTCCGGTTTGTCCACGTTAGGCTTTGGCAGAGTTTTTTGCAAAATAAATAAGTCCGATAAAGAGAAGAAACAGTTTCGTTTTTTTTAATTAAATAAATAAGATATGCCAAAAGTAGTGAAAAAACGTTTATCTACAGCAAATATCGAGTGTCCGATAGCAAAGTCAATTTGTAGTACAGGACTGAGCAAATACAAAATTCCTGTGTCAAAATTATGTTCTTGGGTAAAATGGCTAACGGTCGAAAAGTACTCGACGAATGTCGAAATTTTATCGATTGGTGTATAATAAAAACCTAAAGATAATGTCAGGTTCTCAAAACTTTCCGATTGACCGATATTGTATCCGACTGCAAACTTATCTGTAAGTTCATTTTCGAAAGCAAGTTTTAATTCGGTCGAAATTTTATTTTCTTGAAAATCGTTGCTTGCTAATTTACCGAAGGTGGCATAACCCACGAGAGTCATGGAAGGAATCCATTTTTTTTGTTCTAAAATTCGTTGTTTTGCACTTATGGTTAATGGTTTAAGTCCAAATAAACCGTTTTCTTTTCCTGCATCTATCAGTAAACGTATTTCGGTAGAATTTGTAGCGCCGTAACGTAACATCAAATTATTCACGAAAGTTTCCTTTGCCAGGGTGATACCATTTTCAATTTGGAACGCGTTTTTTGTTAACGTATAAGTACCGTCACTTTGGTCAGGACGATCGGTATTAATACTTACCGATTGTGCCAAACAGTTTAATGTTGATAAACAACAAATTATTAAAACTAATATTATCCGGTTTCTATGCACAGGCTTTGTTTTATAAGTTGAAAGATAACGTCTTATTTACGCAACAAAAATACATGTTTCGCCAATATAAAGTTTATAAACTTTGCCAATTATCTTTGTTAATATCCACTTTATGTTGTTTTGTTTCAGTAAATCAGTTATATAACAAGTATCAAGTTAAAAATAAAAAATTGCCATTACGAATTTTGCTTGAATTTGGTTTTCAAACTTGGATTAAATCCTCAAACTCTCTACTACCTCCATCCATGCTTCCTTTTTTTCTTTTTTGAAGCTCCTTATAGATTTCATTTTTATAATTCCTTTCCACCATTTTCTCCAATAACTTCCAAAATAGAATAGAATGGGTGAAGACAAAAGATATATAAGCGCGATTGTCCAATTTCCACATATAATTCCTACTAACAGGAACTGAATAATGTAAAATAACGGTACGATAAATATCCCGCAAACGACTCTGATAGAGCTGATAAACTGCTTATCTTTTACTACTTTCAGAAGTTTTTTGTAGATAAGGATTGGGAAAACGGTATTCAATATTCCTATTAAAGCTATAGGGAAAGTGAGGGTTAAAAGCAGCGTTCTATTAATAATTGACGATGAGCTTAAAGTCTTATTTCTCAAATCTTTAGTTGAAAGTCCTTTTGAGTTTAGTGAATTTATAAGGTTTTTTAGGATATTTATTTTTTCAACATATTCCTTGGGTTTATTTTCCTTCAATTCTTTTACTTCACTGATAATCTGTTGTGAAGCACGAATAATTCCATCTTGTCCCGGAAAAGATTTTCTTTTCAACTCTTTGGCTTTCAAATCAATCCATGCAGAAATTTCTTCATAATCCTCTTCCGGAATATCTACCACATATTCACGTAAACGAGCATCCATGTCGTTGCGAAGCTGATTGATAGCCTGATTTTCATCTCGCAGGTAAAGTTTCTTATAGTCAGCTACTTTCAGAGGCTTTCCGTAGGTGATATACAGATCCGAAAGAAAACTGTCTTTTGCCGTGTAATAAAACGCCATCGGAACAATGTGCGTATCAAGCTCGAAATCATTTTTGGCTTCGGTAGGTAGTGCGATTCGCGGAATTGCTTTTTGCAAAGGCAATAAATTCTGATACGGATTGAAACGGGCTTCGGGAAACAGGCAAATCGGGTTACGTTTTTTCAGAATCACACCACATTGCTCGAAAATTTCTTGATTTTTGCTCAGATTTTCCTTCCCATCGCGAATTCTGTAAACAGGCATTATGCGTAAAAAATGTAAAATTTTTTCGGTTTTCTTTTTGAAAATATCAGCTCTGGCTAAAAATACAACTTGATTCTTAACATTTTTATACACCAAAATCAATGCATCAATCAGCGCGTTTCGGTGAGTAGGAGCATAAATTATCGGTTTACCATGCGGGATATTTTCTTTTCCGGTAATTACAAATTTTCGGAAATGGAGTCGCAAAACACTGTTCACAAGGAGTTGGCTTAAAAAATAACTCAATCCCCATTTTTTGAAAGTAAAATTGTCAAATGATTTCTTGCCGCCTTTTTTGTCCATGAGATTTATCAAATTTGCATATTTGACCGCAAATGTTCTAAGTTGTTTGATTTATATGTTTATAGTCAAAGTCTGATTCTCTATACAATCATTTATTTTGTGCTTCCAAAAGCTCTGACTTTCTCTCCGAAATCATCTTCTCAGCAGCCTTGTAACCGTATTGATAAATGGATTGATACGCGTCGTAGCTAAATTCATGATATTTTTCAATGGCTTCAGGTTCTATCAAAATATCACATAGGTTTCTGCCGGGCTGTGAGTTTTGATGTTGCGCTACTCGAAGCGATTTCACAAGTGTTTCTCGGGATTTAAGTGGTTTTTTTAGCGGAAGCAGCGGAATTACATCCGAGCCAATTACAATTTCACAACTGTCACGAAGTGGCTGTGCAGGGATATTGTTTAATAATCCGCCATCCACATACATCATGTTGTTGATTTTCATTGCATTAAATATTCCCGGAATACTGCATGATGCGGCGATCCAGATATCTAATTTTTCACTGTTGCTGATAATTTCCCATTTCCCGCTTGTCAGGTTGGTAACACAGACGTGCAGCGATTTTTCAAGTTTGAGAAAGCTGTTGTTGGGAATAAACTCGTTCATCACCGAGAAAATGGTGTTGTGATTGGATAGTCCGGATTTCCAGAAAGTAGGCTGAAACTGCATAATGTGGGTTATCCGATACAGTTTGCCTTCTTTGATAAACTGAAGCATTTGTTCCGGTTTGTAACCTGCTGCATACATGGCGCCGATAATGCTGCCCATACTTGAACCAGAAACGGCTTCCGGAAAAATCTGATTGTCTTCAAGCGCTTGCAGCACACCGATATGAGCAAATCCCAAAGCACCGCCGCCACTTAAGCAAATCCCGATTTTGTGTTTGGGCTCTTTCCCGGATATAAGCGAATAAATTTCTTTAAGTTTTTTCATTGAAAGGGTATGTTTGATTCTGCAAATATACTCGAAAAGTGTTAATGGAATTGAAAATAAAAGCAAAATAAATGAAATAATGATATTTTGGGGTAATTTTGTGAGGAATTATATTAGGAATTATGCTTAAATCCTAAAGATAGGGCTATTAAGTTCGTATTCCAATAACTACTGACAGGTGTTTCAAACACTGTCAGAGTTTAAGTCAAACATTCAAACCCGCCTTCGGACGGGCAGGCATTCAAACATCCAAACATCCATATGAAACACTTTTTTTCACTTATCCTATTTTTCTTTGTTTTCCACCTTGTTTCGGCAGATTTGTTGACCGATATTACCGATGGAAAATACCGCGCGAAATCCGTTCCCGGGATGAAATCTATGAACGATGGAGAGCATTATACCTTACTTGAAAACAACAAGTTAATTGTAAAATACAGCTATAAAACCGGGAAAGCCGTAGATACAATTTTTAATGCTTCAACGACTAAGTTGAATAAGTTAGAGCAGATTAAAGGGTATGATTTTAGCCCGAATGAGTTGAAAATTTTGGTTTACAATGAGCAAAACTTTCGTTATAGACGAACTTTCACATCGGAATATTATGTGTTTGATGTAAAGCGAAATGAACTGAAACCGCTTTCAGAAAACGGACCACAGGAGGTTCCGCTTTTCTCTCCGGACAGTCGATATATTGCTTTTGCAAGGGAAAATAATCTCTATTTGCACAAGCTTGATTTCGGAACGGAAAGTCCTATAACAAAAGATGGTGAATTTGGTACAATTATCAACGGAACACCGGACTGGGTGTACGAGGAGGAGTTTGTAGCCACGCGTTATTTTGTTTTCAGTCCTGATAGTAAATTGCTCGCTTTTGTCAGGTTTGATGAAACTGATGTGCCAACTTATCAGATGCAACGCTATTTGGAAAGTCCGGTAGAGCAGGACGGTATTCCGCTTTATCCTACCTTTCAATCTTTTAAATACCCGAAAGCCGGACAGCCCAATTCGAAAGTGAGTGTGTGTGTGTATGATGATTTTTACAAATCGGTAAAAACAATCAATTTAGGCGTAGAAGATTCTGATTTTTATATTCCAAGAATAAAATGGACTCGGGAGCAGGAAAAATTGGCGATTTTTGTTCTTAATCGAAATCAGAATCAGTTGGATATGATTTTTTCGAATCCGAAATCGTTGGTCTCCAAACTGATGCTTCGTGAAAATAATAAATATTACGTGGATTTTGAGAATATCGACGACATACATTTTACAAATGACGGAAAATATTTCACCTTTGTAAGTGAACGAGATGGCTGGCGACATGCCTATCTGTACAATATCAATGGTTCTTTAAACAAACAATTGACTCAAGGGAATTTTGATGTAACTAAAGTATATGGTTTTGACGATGCCGGGCAAGTACTTTATTATCAATCCGCTGAAATTTCACCTTTACAACGTGATGTGTATTCAACTGATGCAAAAAACAGAAAAACACGATTGACAGATGGGAAGGGATTTCATAATGCCTCATTCTCAAGTAGTTTTGCCTATTTTCTGGACGATGCATCCGAGCTGAACAAGCCCAATATTTTCACCATTCGGAATAATAAAGGCGAAACGCTCAGAACGCTTGAAGACAATGCGAAATTAGCGGCAGATTTTGACGCGTTAAATCTTCCTAAAAAAGAGTTTTTCAAATTCACAACTTCGGAAGGTGTTGCGCTGAATGGCTGGATGATAAAACCGCAAAACTTCAATCCAAACATAAAATATCCGGCTTTAATGGTGCAATACAGCGGACCAAATTCTCAGGAAGTGAAAGACAGTTGGAAAATAGGCTGGGAGTATTATTTAGCTTCACAAGGGTATGTGGTCGCGTGTGTTGACGGGCGTGGTACGGCTGCTCGTGGTTCGGAATTCAGAAATTCGACCTATATGCAATTGGGGGTTTTGGAGACGAAAGATCAGATTGAAGGGGCAAAATACCTGGGTAATCAAAGTTTCGTGGACAAAAACCGTATCGGAATCTGGGGTTGGAGTTACGGTGGATTTATGACTTTGAATGCTATGAGCACCGATGAAAAGATTTTTAAAGCCGGAATTTCAGTTGCACCTGTTACAGACTGGCGACTATACAATTCGGCTTATACCGAGCGTTTTATGCGTCAGCCAAAAGAAAATAACGGTGGTTATGATGCCGGTTCGCCATTAAAACACGCCGATAAATTTTCCGGAAATTTGCTGATAATTCATGGCACGGCAGATGACAATGTGCATGTCCAAAACACATACCTTTACCTCGATGCGTTGCTAAAAGCCGGCAAACAAGCGGAACTCTATCTTTACTCCGATAAAAACCACAGCATTCTCGGGAAAGAAACGAGAAGGCATTTGTATAAAAAGAAATTTGACTTTTTAGAGCGTGCGCTCAAGTAAAGTTTCCGGCGTTATTTATGAAGTTCTGTTCAGCTTATAGATATCACTTCGTCGGTCTCTCAGGTTTCTGACACTTCCAAACTGATTCAGTTCGCTCAACAAATCCAAATCCACGTCGGCAATCAGTATCATTTCGGTATTGGGTGTCGCTTCGGCTTTAATTCCGTTAGTTGGGAAAGCGAAATCGCACGGTGTAAATACCATGGATTGAGCGTATTGAATGTCCATGTTGTGCACTTTCGGCAGGTTGCCCACGCATCCGGCAATAGCGACGTAGCACTCGTTTTCGATGGCGCGTGCCTGAGCGCAGTTTCTTACACGCGAGTAGCCGTTTTGCGTATCGGTAAGGAAAGGCACGAAAAGAATATTCATTCCTTCATCGGCAAGCAGGCGCGAAAGTTCCGGAAATTCCACATCGTAACATATCAAAATGCCGATTTTTCCGCAGTCGGTATCAAACGTTTTCAGGTTATTTCCGACCTGCATTCCCCACACGCGCGCTTCATCGGGTGTTACGTGAATTTTTTCGTATTTCTCACGTGAACCGTCTCGGCGGCAGAGATAACCTACGTTATAAAGGTGATTATTACGTACTTCCGGCATGCTTCCGGTGATAATATTGATGTTGTATGAAATAGCCAATTCCGACATTTGATTGACAATCGTATCTGTGTAAGTTGCCAATTCGCGGATAGCGCTCGGTTCGGCCAAATGGTTGTAGCGAGCCATCAGAGGCGCGTTGAAAAACTCGGGAAACAGCGCGAAATCGGAATGATAGCCTGAAACGGCATCGACGAAAAATTCCGCTTGCTGCATCATGTCGTCCAAGTCCCTGTAGGATCGCATTTGCCATTGGATAAGCCCGAGTCGGACAATCTTTTTGGCTACTGTCGCTTCATCGCTCGGCTCCTCGTAGTAAATATTGTTCCAACGCATCAATACGGCGTACTCGTTACTCTCTTCATCGCCTTCCAAATAACCGCGGAGTATTCGGACAGCTTGGAAGTTATTGGAAATCTGAAAGTTGAGAACAGGATCGTCCATCTCTTTCAAACGGACGCGCTTGATATAATCACGTGGCGTAAGCGTGTCGGCGTAAAGATGGTAATTCGGCATTCGTCCGCCGAAAATAATGGATTTCAGGTTCAGGCGTTCGCAGAGTTCTTTTCGGTAATCGTACATTCGCCGTCCTAAACGGAGCCCTCGGTATTTCTTCCCGATAAAAACTTCGATGCCGTACAGCACATCGCCTTTGGGATTATGTGTTGAGAACGTATTGTCGCCTGTGATTTGTTTATAGGTGTGATTGTCGCCAAATTTATTGTAATCCACAATGATAGATAGGGCGCATCCGGCTAATTTCCCGTTTACTTTAATTACCACCTGCCCTTCGGGAAAGATTTTGATAAGTTTTTCAATCTGACTTTTTGTCCAATACGCACCGGGTTTATCGGTGTAAATGTCAATCATCATTTGTTTCAACTCATCGTATTCGTCAATGCTTAAATAACTTAACTCAATATTTTCAATATTACTTATGTCCATGTTTTGTGATTTTTTTTTAACTAAAGATACAAAATTAATCAAATATACGCTGATTTCTGGATTATTTAAAGCAAAAAACAACTTTAGCATTAAAACACAAAAGTTGTTCTATATCTCAAAATCTAATATTAAAGATACCAACAATTCGCTTCGCACTTATCCCGATTTCGCTTTGCTCATCGGGATGAAAACGTTTCGCTTCGCACTTATCCCGATTTCGCTTCGCTCATCGGGATGAAAACGTTTCGCTTCGCTCAACGTTTTCAATTCCGAACTGACTTCCTGAAATCTCCCGGCGACATCCCGGTTTCTTTCTTAAATGACCTGTAAAAACTGCTTTCGCTCGCAAATCCCGACATAACCATAATATCATCCAACGTCAGCTCACCATCAGCACCCGCGAGCATTAGTTCTTTCGCTTTTTCTGTCCGGAACCGATTGATTAAATCCGCGAAATTGGTGTGGAAATACTCGTTACACAGTCTTGACGCGTACGTCCGATTGGTGTTGAGTACCGCCGCCAAATCGGTAATCCGCAAATCGGGGTTGGTAAAGATTTCATCTTTTTTTAGCAGTTCAATAAGTTGGGCGCACTGTGTCTCAAAGTTCTTTGGGAGTTGAATTTGTTCACTTTCCGTTTCTACTTCCGCTTCTTCAGCCGGCTGATTCAAATCTTTCTGAAAATCTTCAATCGTAAATCGTTGCTTGTAGCCGAAATAGCCCAATCCAAACAAATACAGAGAATGCGTAACCGACGGAATGGCAAGGAGCCACGGATGGGTTACAAAATAATCTTTACCTACTGCGCTCGAAATAAGCGAGATAGCCGATGCAAGCACAAAGAAAATTAACAGCCATTTGATAGGTGTAAGGTCTTTTCCGCCCGTATTGGAGTAGAAATCTTTGATTTTAGCATTGTAGGCAATAATAAGTTTTAGCCCGAAAAACAAAACTAAAATTACTTGCGGAATAAATATTACGCGAAACAGCGTTAATCGGAGCATTTGCAAACGGACCAATGGCGTATAGTCGGTTTCGTACTCCGGTTTGTGATACATCACACCATGGATAAACGTATCTAATTCCGCCTGTGACATCAGTATAAATATTATAGCGGAAAATAGAGCTAAACTCAGCGATGGTATAATCAGCCAAATCCATTTCCATTCTATTCGGGTGTCTTTCGTCAGCAGTCGGATGTAATAGTAATAGAGCGGATAGCCGGCAAGCGAAGTAAAACACCAAATACTGTCAAAAAATGTGTAAAGTTCGTATTGGTGATTGAAATAGAGCGCGTGAACAAAATAATTGATAATGGAAATACTAAGAAAAAAGGAAAGAAATCGCTTTGATAAGTTGCTGTTCTGCTTATCGATAAGTAATATTATTACCCAAAACAAGCAGACAAACATGGGCATTATGGAGAAAATTATGTGTGACATGTGCATGCATCTTTAGTGTTTACAAAAACAAATAAATTTGTCGGTTTTTTCAAAATATTTACGAATTGGGAATGAAATTTTACGAAATGACAACCTTTTAACTCTGTAAAGGGGTACATTTGTTACAATATATTGAATGTACTCAAAATTACGTGATAAAAGGGTTTTTCGTATGATTAACCTGCTTTTTTTGAGTTGTCCGAAATCCAATATTCACATATTTTAAAACAATATTAACCGACAAAAAAATGTCTGTGAGGCAATTCCTTAAATAAACTTCTGCGCAGTTAAAATACGACCCCATAAGATGTTTGCAAGCTGTATATCGTTGTATATCAACTGTATAAATATTTTGGTCGGTCGGTAATGTTAATTTATAGTGGTTTAGCAAGAAGTTATCTTGACTTTTTGATTTTTAAGGAAAATTCCAGCGGAATTTAATAGTTACAGCTAATTTCAGCATCAAATATTCGACCCCAATCGGGTGCGTACCTAAAAAACATTCATTTGGCTACAGATATTAGGCTTCTCTGTAGCCAAAAACAACCATATACAACAGATTATTAATAAGTCAAGACGACTTCAAGATAAAAATTAAAAAACATACGATTATGAGAAAAAATACTTTACTCACCCTTATCGCCCTTACAGTATGGTGCATAACTGCCATCAGGGCGCAAGATTTTATCGTAAATGACATTCGATACAGCGTACTCGACGCTGATGAAAAAACTGCGGAAGTTATAGCGAAAACACCGCTTTACTCCGGTTCGATAACCATTCCTGCCACCGCAACCTACAATGGAGTTACTTATTCCGTTGTACAAATAGGTAATAATGCTTTTGAGAATTGTGCCGATCTTACAAGAGTTGAACTGCCTGAGGGTCTAACTACAATAGGTGAATACGCTTTTAGCAACTGTAACGATCTTTCAAGCATTAGCTTACCTGAAAGTCTTACCACAATTGGCAGATGGTTTATTTATAAATGTACAGCGCTTACCTCCATCCATATTCCGAAAAATGTTAGCAGCATGGATAATTTTGCATTAGAAAGCTCGGAATTGGGAGTTGGAGGATTACAATCGGTAACGGTAGCAGAGGGTAATGAGCACTTTTCGGCTTTGGACGGAGTATTGTTTAATAACGATAAAACCGCCTTGTTGTTTTACCCAGCCGCCAAATCGGGTACAAGCTACGACGTGCCAAATACTGTACTTATCATTGGATTTGCCGCTTTTTACTTTACAATAACACTCACTGAAATCACCTTCCCCGAAGAACTTAAAACAATTGAAACCAATGCTTTTCAACAATCCGGCGTTAAATCTATCAACTTGTCCAAAAATACTACCGAAATTTCATCACTCTCCTTTTACGATTCACGGGGATTGGAAAATATTACGGTTCATGAGGATAATCCGGAATTTTCGGCTGTGGACGGTGTGCTCTTTAATAAGAATAAAACAACTCTCATTATTTACCCAAAATACAAACCGGGAACGGAGTACGAAATTCCTAGTACAGTGACAAAATTAGGTCGTTGGGCTTTTGATAACACTCAAAATTATCTTACCTCCCTCATCATCCCGGAAGGGGTGACTGAGATTCGTGACAACGGAGCAAAAATTAATTCTGAACCCGCTTTTACCGTTACCTGTAAAGCGGCAGCGCCGCCGACATTGGGATCTAATGTTTTTCCTTATTATGCTAATACCCAAGGTGCGCTGTATGTGCCTGTGGGTAGTTTGGCCGCCTATCAGGTTGCGGATCAGTGGGAAGACTTCAAAACGATAGAGGAGAGGGTATTTACCGGTTTAACATCTTCACTTGCCGGGCAAGACCTAAAAGTATGGGGCGGCAAAGGGGTGATACATGTTACCTCGGTTTCTCCCCGCTTACTCGGAAGTGAGGTTGTAAAGGTGTATGATCTATCGGGAGCGTTGGTACGTACCGCTCCGCTCGGAAACATCGCCAATATCCCGTCAGGAACTTATGTAGTGGAAATCGGCGCACGAACAGAGAAAGTGATGGTACGGTGATGCAAAAAGCCCCTGACAGGTTTTTTTAGACCTGTCAGGTTTCACTTAAAAGAGTAAACGACCACCCATAAGTTGTTTGCAAGCTGTATATCGTTGTATATCAACTGTATAAACATGTGTAAATATTTTGGTCGGTCAGTAATGATTTTAGAAATTAAATTTTTTAAGCATAAGTTTTTATTGATTTTTTCACCATGAAAATACTTTTTAAGTTTTATAAAAACAAGCGAAACTTTGTCAACTTAGCAGTAAGACACGAGACCACTCCATTCAATGTGTTTCGGCTTGCATTAGGCAAAGAACCGGTAACATTGGATGAGTGTGAAGTGCTTTTCGACTTGAAAAGGCTATGTATTCTCCCACCTAAAAGAACCAAACAGAAAGCAACCAACAAGGATAGAAATAAATTTTAAGTAACATCAATTTACTGATACGCTGTTTACATGTATTGAAAATCACAGAGTTAAATCCGAGAAATTTCAACTAATTAACATTAAAAAAATATTAAACAACACGCATTATGAAAACAAAATTTTTTTTGAGGCTTTATGAATAATTCGTTTGCCAATTTTGCTTTCGAAGGTCATTTTGACGTAACGAAAGCGATAAAGCCGAACCGAATAACAAGTATTTAATTGTCAGGCTTTCATGTGGTTAGCTTGAAAGTCTAAACTTAACACTAATATTAAAAGATATCATTATGAAACAGCCATTTAAGATAAGTCTTAAACCTAAGGAAATGATTAATGGCGTGTTCCATACGTCCTTAATGTAAAAAATAAAAATTTAAACGTATGAAAAATAGAATTTTATTTTTTTTGATAAGTGGTCTAATGCTCTCAACCACTGCATGGAAAAGTGCGGCGCAAAGCAACACCACATGGGCAAATGCTCAGTTAATAACTGCCGGAGAAGAAATTACCAGCAATTTTACGCCCGGAACAACAGAAACGCTTTGGTATAAAATTGCTATTACCGAAGGTAATTATTATGAAATACCATACCACCCGTCTCCTTTTTATTTATACATGAACGAGGGTGACGCCAGGTGGGAGTATGCTTGGAACGACTACACTTACAATGATTCCTACGATGGATTTCGGGCTATACAGTTTCAGGCGTCCCAAACGACTACGATGTATATTCAATGTTCTTACAGGGAGTCTTTGGGAAGCTCTTTTAGCTGGAGTATAATTGAAGTAACAGACAACCGCGTGTGTAGTTACGCCGAAGACATTCAAATTGGCAATGAAATTATCTTGCCTAAAGGACAAAAAATCCGCTGGTACAAAGCTGCGCACCAAGCCGATAAATACTACATGGCATCGGTGTCAGGGGGACTTTTGAAAATTAAAAAATCTTGCGACGGACAAGATGTAGCCACCGGTGAAAGGATTTTTCAAGTAACCGAAGCCGGAAATTACTATTTTCGAGTACAGATACATGACTTCAAATCTGAAGAGGCTAACAATAGCTTGAAAATAAGAGAAATTCCGATACAAACTAACACGACTAAAGAAGCGGCTTATTCAATGCAGCCGAATGAACGGACGGAATTTTCGACTGTTTTCGGCAGAGAACTTTATTTTAAAGCAAACTTAGTTGCCGGAAAAGCATACGAGGTGATAGCTGACATTGAGCAACAGTTTTGGAATATAGATCTTGAGGTGTCTGATGCACAAGGGAATGTAATTTCTGATCTGAAAGACTCACAGACTTTTGCGGGCGCTTCCAAGTGGTTTGTAGCGCCGACAACAGGTTTGTTTTATTTCAAACGAACAGCAGGTCAATATTATAATGATACCCAGCTCTTTGCTATGACCTTAAGCGAAATTAATGATGCTCGTTTTTGTTCCAATGCCGTAGCTGTGAGCCAAGAACAAACAGTTTCATACCACCACAAGGAATACAAGAATCTATGGTGGAAAATAGACTTGGAAGCAGGCAGTACGTATTTGATAGATTTAAATAATAATGACGAACAAGAGTGCAAGCTAAAAGTATTCAAAGACTGCGCTTCGACACAGCCTTTGGCAGAGTCTGCAAAGACTTTCAGCCTGACAACGACAAGCGCGGGAACCTACTATTTGGAAGCCTCTGCCTATAGCCTACAAGGACCTACGAAGCCTTCAAATAGCTTCTCAATCAGGAAAATAACAAATCAGAACAACAAAGACTGTGCTTCCGCCCTGCAGTTTGAGCCGAATAATCAAATTACTACCGCTCACGCGCATGGAGAAACGTTATGGTACAAAGTAAACGTAACGGGTGGGAAAACATATGAACTAAACGGTAAGAAAGCGCCCAATGATACGGAAAGGGTAGAGGTGTATAACGCGTGTCAGGCGGGATTACAGCCCATTCAGACAGGCTATCGCGAAGCGCTCTATTTCACTCCGGAAGCCAACATGACCTACTATATCAAATGGACAGGTAGCTCGCAAACCGAAGCTTTTGTCTGGAGCTTCAATGAAGTAACGGATAACCGCATATGCCGGCTTGCCGAAAGCATAACCCTCGGAGAACCTGTTGTTTTAACTCCTGAAATGAATTACCCGAACAACAGTTACTGGTATAAACTAACTCTTGAAGGAGGCAAGTATTATGAGATAGATTTCAGCAAAGCATTTTACTCAAGTTCCGGGTGGTTTGAAAACGGAGATGAGTTAGAACTCTACGCAGGCTGCGGAAAAGAACGATTAGCCGGATTCTTTAAATCCAAGCAAATGCTTGCGCCGGATAAAGATTCGGTTATATACATCAAAGTCAGCCGTGGCATCACAAGTTCCGTTTCTACCCTCGAATGGACAGTATTTGAAAGAAGAACGGGTGACAATCGGCTTTGTTCTCACGCGGAGGAAATTACGCTCGACACTGAAATACGTACCAACCACCTCAGCACAAAATACGCCACCCAATGGTATAAAATGACGCTTGAAGGAGGAAAAGCGTATGAGGTAGCTCATTTGTATGCCGCTCACGATCTCTTTTATTACATGGGAGATGAGGTTTGTGCCACCATACCGGAGTACAGAGACGACAATAGAATTACGAAAGGTAAAAAAACGCTTATTTACGTACCCGAAACCGCTGTGTATTATTTTCTCAGCAAAGCCCAAGATGTGGATATTGTACAGACCGATTTTAGGTGGAAAATAACAGAATCAGAAGGTGACAACCGCATGTGTAATTTTGCGACACAAGTAACGCTCGGCGAAGAATTTACCGTAAATCATGACGAAGCAAACACCCGCTGGTACAAAGTGGAGGTAGAAAAAAATAACTTGTACTTAGTAGATTACTCTTCACTAAATCATATTGAATATCAAGTAGAAGTATATGAAGCATGCGGTCTTTCCGACTATGTCGCGAATGGACTTTATGTTAAGAGTTTTGTTTTCAAAGCTGCAACCACCGGAACATATTATGTAAAATGTAAATATAACTCCGGTAGCGTCTCATGCACCATCAGCGCCATAACAGACAATCGTTCCTGCCAGTATCCCGTAGAAGTAACTGCCGGGCAAACTGTGTCGGGAGAAAACATGACCGAAACCGGCTTGTGGTACACGGTAAATCTCCAAAAGGACGGTTTGTATGAGTTTGACTTTATGAATGCAGGCAGCGGTGTGTACGGAAATCTTTACGCGACATGCAGTGACGAAAGCCCCTTAGCGCGAGGACAACGCGAAAAATTGCTCTTTAAAGCAACGCAAACGGGCGCTTACCTCGTTCACCTGTCAACAGAGTATTCGGTGGATGAGGCCTGGAGTTGGTCCTACAGCGCTGCAACTGCCAGCGACAACCGCCTGTGTGAATATGCCGTACCGCTCGCAGCCGATACAACCGTTGTGAACGTCGGTAATGGCATCAGGCAATACTGGTACACGATGGACGTGCAAGCCGGTAAATTCTATCAATTCGGATGTGATGAAGGGCTTGTCTTAGACGTTTATACCGCTTGCGGACAAACCCGTCCAATTTCTTCTGTAAGAAGCTCGTGGACGTATGCCGCTGAAAACGCAACCAAGCTGTATCTGAAAGTTTCCGCGCCCGATGTAACAGACCAAGCCTCTTGGCATGCAGTAGAGATTTTGCCCGATGGCAGATTCTGCACGCATCCTCTACATGTGCAGCTTGGACAAACAATCACCTCGTCGCCTCGTCAATTGGGTAACTCACACGGTGATCTGCCGCCAAGCGTATGGTATCATTTCATACCCGAAACTACCGGAATATATGAGATTGAATCAAGTTGGCAGTTGTCCACACCTCCCTCACATAATCTTATCGATTATTTCTGGGCTGTTCAGGTGTTTGAAGACTGTTCGTTAGATTCATTAGTAACTCAATGCGGGCACTGGTCACGTACAGCCACCACCCGGTTCAAAGCATACGCCAATACCGATTACCGAATTGCTGTGCCAATCTTCGAACAGTCTTTATTGAAAGATCATACTTGGAAAATAGTGAAGTCGCAAACGCTGAAGGGTACTATCAATGTCAGCTTAGCGCAAGCCGATGGTACTATAATGAATGCCCAAAACGCTAAGGTATTGCTGTATCAGAGAGTAAACGATGCCATAATTTGTGCCGATACGCTCACCTATTCTACGCAAGGATTTAGAAGCAAGAATTTAGATTACGGTACCTACCTGCTCTATGCGGAAAACGTAGGAAAAGGCAGCGATATGAAGACTTACTTGGCCGGCTGGTATGAAAAAACGGGAATATGGCAAGAAGCGACCGAAATTATTTTAGATAGTGAAATAAAAGACGTAGAGTTTAGGCTTACAGCCGCACCGGATGATATTTTTGCCGGTGATGTTACTATTGCCGGTTTTGTATCAGCAATCGGGTCAGAAGGAGGACAAGCTGTAGCAAAAGAAAATATCGATATCAGCATCTATCGTAAAAAATCAGGCCCACAAGGCATACGACCTCAAGCTGTTAAAGCGATTTACCGTGTTGTAAGCGCCGATGATTGGGAATTAGTAGCCAGGCTTAAAACGGATGCCGAAGGAAAATATCGGATAGCTAATCTTCCCGAAGGGAGCTATATGATATTAGTCGATTTACCCGGCTATTCGGCAGAAGACAGTGGTATTGTTATAGATGCTTCGGCGGGAGAAAATTATGAAAATAATGATTTCCAAGCTGATGAGGAGACCATGACGATAATAAAAGTATCTACCGGATTGAGTGATGCCAACGCGTACAGGGTTAAACTTTACCCCAATCCGTTCGAGCAAGAAATTATCGTAGAAAGCGCCAATGATGCTTGGTTGCAAGTGTTTAACGCGAGCGGAGTTTGTGTTTACTCACAAAAACTGACTCTTGAGCGGGAAACTGTTCAGCTAACCAATTTGCCGGCAGGTATTTACTATTTCCGTATTGAGAAAGATGGTAAATCCAATGCTTTTGTGACCATTAAAAAGTGATTAAAATCAGTAGAGACGGGGCTTTATGTCCCGTCTCTATTACTACCAAAATCATATGCCGCCTGTTTGGGTGATTGTGCAATATATAGGTTGTTCAAAATAATAACACACGTAACCACTCAGCCCCCTAACCCCATAGAGGGGGAACTTAGCGCGTTTGTAAACGTAAACACAACGAATCAAGGACAATTTTTCAAGATTTTATAGTCAATGTTCAATAATTAATTACTCAACTTAAGAGAAAAATAAATCCCTGTCTGCACGGATAAGGTTGATGTTTGTATTTCTAAACCATTAAGAAACGCTTAAGGAGTTAAGGGACATTTAGTGCTTTTTCTTAATGAAATTCTTAATGATTTCTTAATTCCTTCATTTTTGCTTTCTTATCAAATTAGATGTGTTGTTTTTTGAATACTACTAAATGTAAAAAATAAATTATATTCCCATGAAAAAACTACTTTTATTCCTATTCTGTATCCTCGCTTACACCTATGCAAGCGCCGATACCAACGTGTCCGGAGCTATTACTTCCAACACCACGTGGACTGCCGCCGGCAGTCCGTATATAGTGACTGCTTCAGTTACGGTAAATCAGGGCGTTACGCTCACCATTCAAAGTGGCGTGCAAGTCCGCTTTGCCGATGGAACGAACCTAAACACACAAGGTACGCTCACGGCTGACAACGTTACCTTTACTTCCAATACCGGAACAACCGCAGGAAAATGGGCGGGGCTGAGATTTGCCGGACAATCTACGGCAAATTTGACAGGTATCAGTGTAATGTATGCCACAGAGCCTATTCGTTTGGATGGGGTGTGTAATTTTAATATTACGGGCGAAAGTTTAAGCGCCAACACGTATCAGCGAATATATCTGAACTTTAATGCTGTCAATGCAGATTTTACCCTGCCAAAGGTCTCCGTTCCTTATCTTTGTAAAAGCGGAGGCATAACCATTCACAATGGCGCGAAACTTACCATTGCCGCGGGTAATATCATTAAATTCCCGGATAATCATAGCGGTTTAATCGTGGAAAACGGCTCGCTTCAAGCCATTGGTACTGCCGAAAACCCCATTCTTTTTACTTCGAGACACGATACCGAAGGTGGCGGGTATGCTGAACCCGGACAAGCTACAGCCAATTTTTGGCGTTATATCTATTTTAAAAGTGGCACAACCGCGCAAAATAAGATGGAATACTGCACCGTGCGTTATGCCGGAAATCCGAATTATAATTCCGAAGCTTCGGCAGTAGTGGTAGCACCAAATGCAGGCTTAACGCTCAATAACTGCCGTTTAGAAAAAGCACACCGCGCATTGTGGGTAGATGAAGCAGCTACCGCCACCCTGACCGAAACCACGCTAAATGGCACCCAATACCCGTTAGCCATTCGTCCGGGAGCTGAGCTCAATATTACCGACTGCGACCTTGATTTTACCGGCACGCGATACAAAGCCGTCTATTTGCCGGGTGGTAAGGATATTACCGCTGATGCGACGTTGAAAGTTATTTCTTTCAATGAATGTCCCAATTTAGCCTATGCCAATGATAATTGGATTAACGTTCCCCAAGGAAAAACATTAACCATTGAGCCGGGGGTGGTCATTAAAGGACTTCATAACGAAGGTAGATTGCATGTACGCGGTAAGCTGATTGCAGAAGGAACAGCTGATGACCCGATTGTATTTACGTCCATAAAAGACGACAACTACGGCAATCCGGGCGACAGCAATAATGACGGGGTAGAAGCTTCACCCGCTTTGGGAGATTGGGGCGGGATATTCTTTGCAACAACAATCGATGATGCGACTTCTCTTAAATACTGTCACTTTCGATATTCAAATAGAACGCAAGGTATAACTTTTAACTCTCCAAATGAGACTGTTATTCCGGATGCTGCCCTATCGTTTTGTGGTGGTTCGCCAACGGTTGAAAATTGCACATTCTATGAGTGTAATTACGGTATAAAAGCGTACCTGCAAGCTACTCCCACTATTAAAACCAACACATTCAGCAATATAAAATACACTCCCGTAGCCTTCTCGGCTTCCGCTCACCCGGTGTTGGATAACAATACGTGGGGCGAGAATATTAAATACCGTGCACTTGGTTTGTTGGGGCAAACGGTGAGGTCTGACGGAAAAATAAGCAAACTCAACGATGCCGGATACGAAAACCTGACTTATCTATTAATCTATCATTTGGATATTCCCGTAGGGATAAATGTAGAAATTGACCCGGGTGTAATCATTAAAGTATGGGATGGCGTGGCGGTTCACGTTCGTGGTGGTCTGAAAATTGCCGGAACGGAAACCGAGCGCATTGTATTTACCGAACTGCGAGACGACAATTACGGAATGCCGGCTGACACCGAAAGCAACGGGGGTGCAACTTCCCCTTCCATGAATCGATGGGTTGGAATTGCTTACTACAACGGATGTAATGCCGAATTTAGTCAAATAAATAACGTTGATTTTCGCTACGGCGGCTCCGGCGGGTTGCGTCACGCTTACACATACACTTCCGGGCTTGATCCGATTACCAATGCCGGTAATTTGCACGAAACCTACCGTTCCGGTGTACTTACTTTCGCTCGTACCGCCGTGAATGTGCAGAACACCAACTTCTTTGCCTGCGGACACGGACTGGCGTACTACGGACCGGAAGCTACCGGCTCGGCAACCAATGTGAAAATAGAAAACAGCGATCATGCACCCATTGTGCAAACGTGGTCTGCCAAACCCACATTTACCAATGTACAATTGGTAAACAACGCGCGCCAAGCTATTTACTTGCAAGACTACAAAATTGATTACGACGTTACGCTCGGAAAAACTGCCGGCATAACGGGGAGCAATACCACCGAAAACGCGGTTTATTTTTCGTCCAATACAGTGATTAATGCCGGCACCACTGTGCAGGTCAGTCCGGGATTGATTTTCAAAGGAACCGGATTTTATGTATATGGTACGCTGAAACTCAACGGTACGTCCGATGAACGAATTACGCTCACTTCGATAAGTGACGACAGCAAAGGGGGCGATACCAACAACGATGGGAATGCTTCTCCGCCGGCAAAAGGGGATTGGAAATTTTATGATTTCGGTATTACATTCAATAACACGACAGGTGATAATCTATTGAAATTTACCGATATCGCTTATCCGTCGCACGGTATTAGTTTTCTCAACGCCAAAGCTACGGTAGAAGACTGCAAAATAGAGCAATGTGCTCAAAAAGGGGCGTGGATAGCGGGCACTTCCGATGTGGCGATACGACGTACGGCATTCAACAACTTGCAAGTGCCGATAATAAAGCACGCGTTTACCACAGCGTCGCTGCACGAAGGAAATACCGCTTCCAATGTGAGCATTCTCGGTATCGAATTGATTGGAGAAACGTTGAATACGTCGGGAACGCTTCCGCTTTACACTTTTGCGGGAAATACCGACATTACTTATTGGCTTACCAACACAATAACCGTGAACAGCGGAGCCACGCTTACCATTCCTGCCGGCGCAAGTTTCAAAAGATACGCGAATGATTATTTATACAATTGCTTTGATGTAAAAGGAACGCTGAATATTGCCGGTACAAGTGAAAAACCGGTAGTCATTACCGACCAACGGGACGACACCTATGGCTCGCCGCTCGATTTTAATCAGGACGGAACAGTTACTCAAAATTACAACAGATACGGGCATACGCATATCAATTTCAATGCCGGTTCGGGTGGAACACTTGAACACGTGGTACTGAAAAGCAACGGCTACGGGGTAAGAGTTATCGGAGCTTCGCCCGTGATGCGTAACGTTCGCTTTGAGCATGTAAGCCGCGGCGTGGCAATGACCGGCGTCGGTTCGGCTCCCGTTATCGAAAACAGCGTTTTCCACAATGCCACCTATCCGTTGGAAACGTCGCTCCTTTGCTTCCCCGCTTCATTAGTCGGAAATACGTTTTCAGGCGCTTCCTACAAAGGAATTAAAATCCCTGCCGAAACGCTTAACCAAAACGCGACACTCTCGGTTCGTACGTTTGGTGAGATGGAAAATGCTCCTTATATTTTTGAAAATTACACGGTGAATGCCGAATTGACCATTGAGCCGGGTGTGAAATGTAAGTTTTTGGACGTAAACGGAATGACCGTCAATCGTTGGTTAAAGGCGATTGGAACTGCCGATAAGCCGATTGTATTCACGTCCATTTATGACGATTACTACGGAGGCGATACCAATGCAGACAGCACGGCTACGGCTGCTACGGGGTCGCATTGGAATGGAATTACGTTTAACGATGCCTCGATTGATGCCGACTGCCAATTGGAACACGTAATCATGAAAAACGCTTACGAAGCCGTTACCACAAATCACGCAAGTCCGTCGTTGAAAAATGTAACGTTCTACACCAACCGCAACGCGGTGCAAGCTAAGGGTTCGTCCAATCCTACGATTGACAATTGCGACTTTGTAGGCATGACGCAACGCGCCGTGAACAACGTCAATCAATCCTTTACCATTCAGGCGAAAAAATGTTGGTGGGGCGATGCCGCAGGTCCTGTGGTCGCTGCTTTGCCTTCGGGCGCTCGGCAGGCGATTAGCGCCGGTGTGGAAGTTATGCCCGTAATTGAAACAGGCTTAAATCAGCCGCTCATAGGTGATGTAAGCTCTAACGGCGCGGTGCAGGCGTACGATGCTTCGCTCGTGTTGCAACATTCGGTCGGCTCGCTTACCCTTAATCCCGCGCAGCTTCTTGCAGCCGATGCAAGCGGCGACGGCGAAATTTCGGCTTACGACGCCACGCTGATATTGGAATTTGTGGCAGGACTTTCGTCCAACCTTCCCGGCGCTTTGAAAGCGCCACGGAGTGTAAGTCCTTCGTTAACAATCGGTTCCGGTGAGATAACTTCGGAAAATGATTTGTTGCTTCCCGTTGCGCTGCAAGATATTCCAGCCAAAATAGGCGTGGATATGACCCTTGCGTTTAATCCCGCGCTGTTGCAAGCCGTGGAAATCCTGCCCGCCGCCAACAGCGGATTTATGCAGGCTTCCCGTATCGACAATGAAACCGGGAAAATATACCTTGCAGCCGCTTCTACGCAAGCTCACGCGAGCGATGCTTGGAATTTGGTGCGCTTCCGTGTCTCGGAAAAAGCCAAAGCCGGTTTTGAAACGAATATTTCAGCTGAAGTTTTCCGTGTAAACGAGCAAAACCAAACGTCAGCCGCCACCGCAGGTACAGTGATTTACCGCATGCCGACGGGATTTGACAATCCGTACGAAAACGGTTCAATCCGCTGTTTCCCCAATCCGGCTGTGGATGTGCTCTACCTATCGGGCATTGCCGACGGAACGGAACTAAATATTTACGATGTGTACGGCAGAAAAGCGCTCACAGCCATTCTTTCGGCCAACAAAATAGACGTAAGCGAACTGAAAAACGGCTTGTACTTTATCGAAGCCCTATCGAACGGCAATGTGTTGAAAACGAAGTTTTTGAAGAGGTAAAGCCCCGTTTTGAAAAAGGGGAAAAATAGTGAAACTGTAAAAAATTAGTATAGAATTAAACAAGGCGTTGTTTGATTACGATTAATAGTTGAAACGTTGCACGTCTTACTCTCCCCTTTCTCAAAGGGGAGTATCCTGCCTGTCCCGATGAAATATCGGGAAGGCACGAGGGGGAGGGGTTAAGATTATTTTCAGTACAACAACAGATTTTCAGGATTTTCATTGGAGTAAAGAAAGCGCCTGATTTCGTCTAATGTTCTTTGCGGGTAGTCAAATACTTCAAAATTCTCAAACCGTAAAACTCTTATTCCTTTTTCGTTAAGAAAAGCAGTTCGTTTCTTGTCGTATTGAATTCGTTGTTCGTCAAAATGATATTCTCCGTCAAGTTCAACTGCAAGGTGATATTTTGGAGAGTAAAAATCTACAATATATGCTCCAATGCTGTATTGACGTAAAAAGCGAACACCGTCTAATTGTTTTTTTTGAAGCATTGTCCATAAAGCTATTTCAGCCGGCGTCATTTTTTTACGCAATTTGCGACGATTTTCTTGTGAATTCTTTTTATTGTACAGTTTCATAACGACTTTTTTGTTGTAACAAGTCGGAAAATAAAATAGTTTATAAAATTAACCCCTCCGGTCGTTCCTCCATTCACGAAAGTTTTCGGGACAGGCAGTCCTCTTTGAAAAAGGGGACATATAGTGCGACTGTAGAGATTTCGTATAGAAATGTACAATGCGTTGTTCGATTACGATTAAAAGTTGAAACGTTGCAAGTCTTATTCTCCCCTTTTTTCAAAGGGGAGTACCCGACGCAGGAGGGGGAGGGGTTAAATAACCAATAATCATTATTTTTCAAACTTAATTTAGTGCTCAAAAATCCCCTTCTTTAAAAGTCCCTCCCTGGTGGGGAGGGATTTAGGGAGAGGTCGGGGTTAGGGGGCTTCCACTCAAATGAAAAAATCAAAATACATAATCCTACTATTATTCGCTTGGCTTGCAGTGGCGGTAACGGCGCAAAATCCGGTCATTTCGCTGCCGGCAGGCTTGACGGTAACAGTAGGGCAAACCATAGACGTAACGCTTGCCGTGGATGTGGATTTGGCGCCACACAACGTACTTGCCTACTCGTTTGCATTTACTTACAATGCCAATTTGCTCAAAGTAACCGCTGTGCAGCACGATGCGAAATTGCAAACATTTGATAATGTAGCCAACACGCAACAAGCCGGAAAAGTAGTTCTGTCCGGCGCTTCCGCTACCAAAATCTCGGGTAGCGGCACGCTCGTTACACTCACTTTCGAGGCGTTGGCGAGCGGCGCTACGAACCTGAATTTCGTAACGGCAGCCTGCGTGCTCAACGAAGGTACACCCGCTGCCACGTACCAAAACGGGAGAATCGACATTTCTCTCAAGCCGAGCATAACCGTTTCTCCCCACAGCGCTTTCCTTGTCGTGGGGCAAACCCAACAAATGAACGTCGGCGGAAATGTTTCGGAGCCCGTAACGTGGGGCGTAACCAATCCTGCCGTCGGAAATGTGGATGAAAACGGGCTTTTCACGGCAACGGGACACGGGAAAACGAAAATCTTTGCCGTGGATAATGCCGGACTGCGCGATACGACCGACTACGACTTTGAAGTAACCGCTATCAGCCTGTCGTTTCCTGCCGGATTGGAGCAATGGCAAGGCTGGGAAGTGGAAATTCCGGTAGAAACGACCGATTTCAGCGCGCTGAATATCGTTTCGGGAGAATTTGCACTCTCATACAGAAGCGACGTGTTGGAGTTTGTCGATGTGAATAAAGAAGGAACCTTGTTAGCAAATAGTTCGGTTTCGGCGGGCGAAGTTTCCGCCGGAAAAATGAAGTTGGCATTTGCTTCCGGACAGCCGATTGGGACGGGAACAGACGATTTGATTAAGTTGCGTTTCCAGGTGAAACCAACGGCAACAAACCCGTCGCACCTGAATTTTTCCGAAGTTATTTTCAACGAAAATATTAAAGCGTTCACAACCAACGGCTCGTTTACCCCCAAAATTCTGCCTACGCTTACACTCACGCCAACGACCGCAAGTTTGGTAGCGGGCGATTCGCTGCTGTTTACCGCAGAAAACGGAAATCCGCCTTACACGTGGTCGGTGAGCGACAACCGTGTGGCAAAAATCCGTCAAAACGGTTGGTTGGTCGCCTACGAAGGCGGAACGACCGATTTGACCGTAACCGATGCCGTGGGCGCCACCAAAACGGTGAGCAACATTCAGGTTGCCGATATGCGGATGTACTTCTCTGCCGACACATTGGAACAAGTCGAAACCATTACCTACACCAAATGTTTCAGCGACTCGGTGCCGTTTGGCAGGCACGCCGTTTCGTCTATTCAGGGAGAAATTTCGGTAACGAACAGCAAAGTGAAAATTTTGGATATCGAAACCGCCGAAACGATGACCGAAGGTTGGTACAAGCAGGTTGTTCACGTGTCCGACCAACGCATTCAATTTTACTTGGCGGGTGCAACACCATTCAGAGATAAAGGCATTGCATTCAAGTTGAAAAGCGAACTTTCACCTGATTTCAAAGAATACCACCGCTCGGACGTTCGCTTCCATAACATGCTTGTAAACGAAGGAACGCCGGCGCCTATTTTTGTGGACGGCGCCATTGAAGGGAAAATTTTTACCGAGCAGGACAAAACCATTTGTTTGGGCGAAAGCACCGGTACGCTCACCATTCCCGATGCCGACGGAAAGACGATTAGCAATTGGAAAATTCGTGTGCGGCGACCTGTGGCTACGCAGTGGCAAACCATTGCAAACACAACCGATCAATTTACCCACACGCCCGATAAACTCGGCGAATGGGAATACGTGGCGGTGGTGGACGGCGTGGACACGAAAGTGGCGAATATTATGGTGAAAACCATTCCCGATGTGAGCGGCGAAATCCGCGGCGATACCGTTTTCTGCAATACGCCGCAAACGCTACGATACGTTGTGGAGCGTCGTCCTACGGCTTCGGAGTACCGTTGGAACTACACGGGAACGGGCGTTGTGCTGCACCCGACGCAACATGTGTTGGAGTTGGAGATTACCCACGAAGTTACGCCCGGTGTGCTCGAAATGCGGACTGCCAATTTCTGTGGCGAAAGCGCTGAAAAACTGACGTTAAAGTTGAAACCCACCATTCAGCCCGCCGATTTTTCGTTTGAAAACAAAACGTACTACAATCGCGATACAATCGCCTTTACAGATACTTCTACCGGCGCTTTGGATTGGACTTGGAGCGTAACGCCCGTCGCCGGAGCGTTGTTCACGGATGGAACTACCGCCGCTTCGCAGCACCCGAAAATCCAATTTACGCAAGCCGGCGTTTACACGTTGAAGTTAGTAACGACGAATTCGTGCCGTAAAGATTCGGCGGAAAAAACGGTAACGGTGGAAGAATTTAAGAACGGCGAATTGACGTTGGACAAATCGGAAGCCTGTTTGGGCGCTTCTTTCCGGGTGGAGCTGACGCAAAGTACCGCCGATGTGGAAGTGTGGCAAATGCAACTTGAAAATAGCACGGAATGGATCGGTCTCCCGAATGCAGCTAACGCGGTGTTGAACTATACGCCGGAAGTTGCTGGAACCATAAAAATCCGAGCCAAATTAACGGATGACAGGGGATTTTCAGCCGTGGCAACGATTACGGTTTATCCCGTGTTTGCGAAAACCGAAAATAAAACCATTTGTGAAAGTGAAACGCCTTACGTTTTAGGTACGCAAAGCCTGACTGCAAGCGGCACATTTACCGAAACGTTCCGTACAATTCACGGCTGCGACAGTGTGGTAACGTTGCATTTGACGGTAAATACGGTGGATGTTTCGGTTGAGAAAGCGGGTGCGGAACTTACCTCCAACGCGGAGAACGCAAGCTATCAGTGGTTGGATTGCGATGAAAACAACGCGCCGATTGCGGGTGAAACCAACGCGAAATTCACCGCCACTAAAAATGGAAAATATGCCGTACAAGTTACACAAAACGGCTGTACTGCCGTTTCGGAATGTGTGGAAGTTACCGGTGTGGGCGTTAGAAATACGTTTGCCGAAAAAATAAAAATGTACCCGAATCCGGTAAAAGACAATTTAACGCTGGATTTAGGTGCGCAATACACCGAAGTAACCGTGAAAATCACCGATGTGCAAGGGCAGTTGGTCGAAAAGCTACACGTGAAAGACAGCCGACTGATCCGCCTGACCGCGCCTTATGCTCCCGGAATCTACCTGATAACGCTTGTTAGCAATGAGCGAGAAGCGGTGATGAAGTTGGTGAAGCAGTAGCCCTTTTGTTTCAACTACTTGAAGGGCTTATAGCCACTTCAAGAGTTGAAAATATCAACTTTCCAAATAGTCGAAGACTTTTGGAATAGTTGTAAAAGCAAGAGATTTACAGCACTGTCCGCAAGGGGAGGCTTCTGAGTCAACTACTTGAAGGGTTTACAACCACTTCAAGAGTTGAAAATACAAATCTATCTGCTTGCGGAATGGGTTAGAAAATAACTGTTGATTACAAATTGTCCTTGATTTGTTGTGTTAACATTGATTAATGCGCTACATTCACCCCCTGCGGGGGTTAGGGGGCTGAGTTTTGTTTTTGTTTTATGGTTTAGTTGATGGTTGATTATGTGTGTTGAGTTGAAAAATCCCTTAACACCCTTTTTTTGATGTGAATCAAGAAAGGGTGAGGGGGATTTAATTTGTGATTTTTAGTGTACTATCAAGCCTTGTTCTGATTTTAAAGTTTTTTTCTTTTCGATTGAAAAAGTGTCGTATAATTCAACATAATATACGCTAAAATCATTTTTGATAGGGGTGAGTGGTTGCCTTAATTTTGTAAAATTATTTTAAATAATCTCTACATTAATTGGAAGGGTTTTAAAATTTATTTGTATTATTATGAAACAAAATTTAAAATAATATTTAACTGGTGTGTCTTTCCTTTTTTCTTAAATTATTACTTGTCTGAAATAACCATTATATCCTTCAGCAGACTGATTACACAAACCGATGAAGATAAGTGGCGTATAACATGTGATATTAGGAAAAATTTAATAAATCTTCGAATGAAAACAACTCCTTGGTTATTAACGCTTTTAATGATTTTCATCATCGGCTGTAAATCGTCTAATACGCCGGATAATCCGATAGATCCGAAAGACCCGAAAGATCCTAAAGTAGTGGATATGTTGGATGTGTCGTTGCTTACCATCAACTTCACTTCGGAAAAAGACGCAAGTCTGATTGTCGTGAAGACCAACACCGATTGGACTGCCACCAAAACTGCCGACTGGCTCTCGCTTTCGGCTACTTCCGGCAAAAAGAACACCGGTTTTTTAATCGGGGCAGCTAAAAATACGGGCGCCCAGCGTGAAACCACCGTGGTCATACGTGCCGGCGACAAATCGAAAGAGATAAAAATAACCCAAGCGGGAGCGCCTTAATTGTACCGACTTACCACTATTTTATAGCCTTAATGCCACCTTCCCCTTCGGGGCTTCCCCGTCAGTTGACGGAAAAAAGGGGCGGTCAAATAAGTAAAAATGTTGATTTTTCTCGCTACTAAAAGTCCCCCTTGGGGGATTTAGGGGGCAAGTAAAATGAAAATGATACAAAATCGGACGAAGAGTTTAAATCTTAATCCATTTTTTTGATTCTCAAAACTTTTGTTTTCCGATAACCCGAGACTTCGGGACGGAATAGGCTGACTTAAACCAACTGAATTCTTAATATTGACAACCATGAAAAAACACATTTTAACACTCATGCTTACAGCATTTTTATTCGTCGGTTTTTCGCAGACAATCGTAAAAATGAACGTCCCCAAGCAATCCAAAGAACCGGTGAAAGTAGTCGTGCTTTTTGATGAGCCGGTGCCGGAAGGAATGCCTGTGGTGCTCGGATTGATGGGCTACTCCGTTACGGGTGGCGTGGAACCTTACACTTACGAGTGGGTGCAAAACGGTACTGTAATCGGGACGGGCGATATCGTGGTGATTACGCCCCAAGAAGGCGACCGCTTCGAATTGAAAGCGACCGACAAGAACCGATGTTATTCGGTTAGTTCGTTCACTATGAAGGTGATACCACGAATGAAAGTCACCGATAAGCAGACGGGCGAATATAAAATTTACCCCACGTTGGTGAAAAACGACCAAATACATATTGAACTGCCGGGAGCGGAAAATCCCATGCGAGCGTTTATCCGCATTTTCGACATGAAAGGCGCCGTGAAACATTCCGAATTTATCGAAGGAAACTCCTCCGTGCATTGTACTTTGCCAGATGGGGCGTACTTTGTGTCGGTCAAGACCGATGATTTTCAGAAAGTTGAAAAAATTATTGTTCAACATTAATTTCTGCCTGCCATGAAAACAAATATTTTCATTCATAAAAAGAATGCTATCCGTTGGTTGTCGCTTTTACTAATCGGATTGTTTACCATTCCGGCAATGGCTGAAACTCCCGACCCCGAAGGCGCCAAACGCTTTGCTGAAACGTTTTTCAAAGCCAATGCGCCCAATTTCGCGCCGGGTGAAAAAGCCCCGACCGCTTTCGCACTCGAGCAACGCTACCAAACCAAAGCCGACAAACAAACGCCCGTTTTCGTGTTTCAAAACAGTGGGAAAGGTTTCGCCGTGTTGGCTCAAAACGGGGGTGATTTCGCCGTGGTAGGTTATTCGCCCAATGGCAATTTCAAATCCGAAAATATCCCGCCACAGCTATTCGCGTTGCTGAAGTTGTACGAAGATTCGCTGAAAATCAACCCGTCGGCAATGCCGAAAGCGCCGATGGCAACGCCGGTCGTGGAGCCTTTGTTGTTCAATGCAGGCGTCAGGTTAAGTCAGTTTCGTCATGAGCATGTGGGTATCAACATGCCATGCAAACTTATTTTAAGTACTATTTGAATAATGGTTCCAAAAAGTCCTATTATATCCGAAATGAATTGGACCACAGCCGTCCTGTATATGTTGAAATAAACGGAGACCCTGTAGCACATGCTGTGGTGGTAGATGGGTACGATTCGGACGGACGATTTCACATTGATTTCGGATGGGGCGGTTCCGAAAACGGGTACTTTATGTTAAATAACAACAGTAGCTTTTACGCGAGTTATAGTTTTAGTTCCAATATCCGCGATGCCTTTTTTCTCTCCAAAGAGCCAATTTATACAAATCAGCAAGATTCGGTCGCATTGGTGGCTGTGCACAACGCGCTTAACCAATCTACGGGGTGGGATTTGTCAACTCCGGTTGCCACTTGGAACGGTGTGTTGATAATGAATGGGAGAGTGGTAGAATTGTTTTTGAATAAAAACCCGGAATCCCCTTATAATGGAAGAATTGCCCCCGAAATCGGGAATTTAACGGAGTTGCAATCGTTGGTTTTAGACGGGAAATTGGAAGGCGAAATTCCTACCGCGTTGTTTAATTTAACCAAATTGAGAGAGCTCTCTATCCGCGATAACAACGGGACTTTCAAAGCCGTCCTGTCGGAAAATATCGGCAATTTAACCGATTTGGAAATCTTGGTAGTTCCCGGCAAATGCGAAGGAACCATTCCGGTTTCGTTCGGCAATTTGCGGAATTTACAGCGGATTGATTTGTCGGGTGGAAAACTTACCGGCAATATTCCCGCGGGAATTGGCAATCTGACAAAATTAGTCACGCTCAAATTGGATAATAATCAGCTTTCCGGTTCGTTACCGGCGTCCATTGGTTCGTTGGAAAATCTTTGGGACCTGCAAATAAACGACAACCAATTGTCGGGCGAAATACCCGCTACTTTTGGGAATTTAATCAATTTAGAATATTTAAGTCTCTACAACAACCGATTTACAGGCGCTTTGCCCGCTTCTTTCGGTAATTTAGTGAAGTTAAACCGGTTGGATTTCAGCAACAATCAATTTGAAAAACTGCCCGAAAGCATAGGTAATCTTAAAAATGTGGTGTTTATCGATGTCCGAAACAATCGGCTAACGGAACTGCCAAACTCCATTTCCGATATGGACAAACTCCTGTCTTTGGATGCTTCAAACAACCGCTTGGAAACGCAACCCGGTTTTGGCGGTAACGAATCGCTTAAGTGGCTTAATCTCTCATACAACCGACTGCAAAGCATTTCGCCAGCGATATTTCAACTTGCTGAGTTAGAAAAAGCCGATTTTTCTCACAATTTTATAACGAAACTTCCCGCCGGAATTGAGTTTGTTTCGGATAAAATGACCGTGCTGAAACTTAACAACAACGAAATCAACAGTCCCATTCCACGTCCATTATTGCTGAAACCGAATCTGACTACACTTCTTGACCAAGGGATGGACTTATCCCAAAATCGTTTTACATTTGACAATATTCCCGATGCAGACACGGTTTTTTGTCAAGTCGGTTTTCAAAAGCCGGTGAAACTGAAAAAGCATGTTTTCAAAGCGCAAATAGGTGATACACTACGTATAAATGTGCAGGATTTAGCCGATTTATCCAAAGCAAGCAACGTGTACCATTGGGCGCCGTATCACAAAGATGCTTATTCCGTCGAATATTTTACCAAATACAACTCGACCATTGGCGGTTGGCCACCGTTTCCGGATGTTACCGGACCAATATTGACAGTGGTTGTGGATGAGAATACGCACGCCAAACAGTTTTTATGCTACATTACCGATCTCGAAAGTCCGTATATTAAAAAAGACGACATGATCGAAGCGACCCAACAGTGGGCTTTCTATTCAGGCGAGTATGTTTACACGTACAAACCTTTCCTTTGCACCGATACCATACGCATTGAAATTGCGGATGAAGCGGGCGTTTTTGCCGATGCGCATCCCGATAAGCGGGCGCTTTTGTCCAAAAATATCCCTGCCGACGGCGTTACCGACCATTCGGTTACCCTTTCACTGCCTGCGACCGTTTATGGTGAAACACAGTGGCAGTCGTCGATTGACGGCGTTACGTGGTTTGATGTAAGCGAAAATACGGCTTCGCCCGAAATCAAAGCGAATGTCCAAAGCATTCATGGGACTACGGTGAAACTCGTTCCGCAACATACGGCACAGTACCGTTGCAAAATTTCCAACGTGAACTGCGAACCGATGTACAGCGATACGGTTCGAGTAACGGCTTTTGGCTCCATAATTTACGACCAAATTGTACGCAAAAACGACACCACTGCCACCGTAATCACCACCGACAGCATTGATGTGATTATTCCACACGGTTTTCACGACGAAGATTTCCGTTTGACCATCGTCAAAGTGGACAATCCTCCGAAAGGTAAAAACGCACCGCCATTTACGTTGGGTGGCGGAGTGTATGATGTGAGCGTCAGTTTTGGGAATGAATTTGACAGACCGCTTTTAATCAAATTGAAAAATATAAACACGAGCGGATTTACCAAGCAAAAAATCGATAACTACCGAGCCGTATTTTTCAATGAAAAAACAGAAAAATGGGAAGAGTTTGAAGATTACCGTTTCAGTTTGGTCGATTCTACGCTCTGCTTTTCCACTCGGCATTTAACCAAAGTTAGTTTCTTTAGCATTGCCGGCATGGGCTATTCCGACTACCACACAAAAGACGGAATTACGGTTTATTACAACGAAACTGACTTCGCGTCTGAAATTCCCTACAAGCAAACTCCGCAACCTTGGCATGAATCCGGCGTGCCCGTGTTGGTGGCGGATGCCGCCCATTATTTGAAAGAAGTGATAACCGCCTATAAAAGAGATTATCCCGATACGCCCGATGAGTTTACCATTTACCTGAAACCGTTGGGCGAAAGCGAAGGCGAAGTGAGTCTGATGGGGACTTTCGGCGGTTATATGATGGTAAATGTCCAAACGAAAACGCCCGAACAATTGTGTAAAACCATGTCGCACGAATTGATGCACTACATACAGGATGATGTGATGCTTTTCATAAGCAACGATTTTTGGATGGAAGCACACGCCACGCTCGCCGATAGGGTCGTGTGGGGAAAAGATTTTATACCGATATCCGAGTCGGAGCAGTGGTTTGCCGTAGGATTGAATGGACAGATTTTTGATAATTTAGCTGTTTCGTGGGATCATTTCGCGTCGAATAAACCTTCGCCTTACGCGGGAAGATCGGCTTACTATTTAGGCGGATGCTTTATGCACTACATGCAAGACTGCCGGGAAGGTGCCAAGCTCAATCCGCTCAAACTACTCTACCAAACGATGCGTTCGCCCCGCGACATGTTAAGTTCCTATGCGATTACCGAGCTTAATTCAACGTTGGGCAAGGAGTATGAAAACTTTTTGTTGTATCTCCTGTCGGGTAAAAATGATAATTTCAGCCTGCTTACGGGTAGAAAAACGTTGCAAAACGCGATGCTTGCCGTGGAGAACAAAAGTGTAACTTCCGGTAACAAGGAGAGCGCGTTTACCACGATAAAGGATTACAAAATGGAATTGAGCGATAACCCCATAACGGAAACGGTTAAATTATCCATTCCGTCGTTGGCTTCGCGCATGGTTATTTTCAGAAACAGCTCGAAAGATGTGGTTAATTTGGTGAAAATCAAGCGAAATCATAATCCGGATTATCGCCAGGCGGTTTATTATGCGCAGTTTAACCAAACGGAAAATGAATTTACGTTTACCAATATCACCGATTCTACAACGTTTTCATTTTTGTTGGATGTACAGATTCATGGGGAAGGTTCAATGCAGAAAAACATCAGTTTCCTGCTTTTTATCAACAAAGAAAGTAAATCCATCAATCCCTTTAACTTCGATGCTTCGTATGATGTAACGGTCAGTCCGATACTTAATTTCAGCTCCATAGGCGCCCTCAATATCCTTACCGATGAAGCTCCGGAAGGCTCGTCCGGTAGTGCTCCCTATACGCTTTTTGCAATGGATGGCATTACGAATAAGATGTGGGATGAGCTTTATCCCGATGTTGTGCCGGGTATAAAAGATTATACTGTTACTCGCGAAAGTGTTCGGAAAGAGTTGATTGAAGGTAAGATTATGGTCTCGAAAACAAATTATACAAGAGAATATACAACATGGACGTGGGACGGTCCCGAAAGCGTTTATTCCATCCGTCAGTTCTATTCGGTGCAACAGCAGGTAGAATACAACCTTGAAACCGGCGCGATGAAAATTACCAACCACAGCCTGACGAAGCGAAAAGACTCGCGTGCTGCGGATTTTAGTATCGTTAAAGATGATAAAGATGTGGTTAAATTACGAGAAATACGCACGTCCGACTTTACAAAAACTGAAACCGAAGGGCTATATAATTATCAAACGCCCGGTCAAGACGCTACAAGACACGCCATAGAAAGCATTCAGCGAAACGATGCCACACTCCGTATCAACTACGGCACAAGCAACACCTTGAGATTGGTGATGCTTATAAATGAGAATTAGAAGTATTTTTGGGGGGCTACTCAGCCCCTTAACCCCCTAAAGGAGGGGGATTTTTAGTGCGTTAATCGATGTTAATGTTATTTTACCGATGGGATGGCTGAGATCCACTCCATCGGTGGTTCACGAGACTTTACAGTTAATATAACTTAACTGCAAACTGATTTTAACTCAAAAACTACACTACAAGCCTTTTCTATGGGGATAAGTAGTTACCAAATTTTTGGATGTATCGACATCTTTCTGGCAACAAAAAAAGCGCTACCGCAAGGTAGCGCTTTTTCAAGTCCCTCCCTTGCGGGGAGGGATTTAGGGTGGGGCTATTTCGTATCCTGCACAATCACATCAGCGCTTCCTTCTTGTTTCGGGTCGCGTTGTGCTTTGTCTTTCAACTCATCGATTTGATGCGCGGGAGCTACTTCCGGCACCCAAACAGCATCGGCCATGCGTTTGTATCCGTTGTAACGCCATTTTGCATTCTTTTCAGCAGCTTGGAAGAGTTCATCGGCTTCTTTCGGGAATTGTTTTTTCAATGAAGTATAGCGAACTTCGCCCATCAAGAAGTCTTGGAATTTGCTCCAATCCGGCTCTTTGCTGTCAAGCTGCATTGGGTTTTTACCTTCAGCTTGCAAGCGCGGGTCAAAACGATATAAGTGCCAATAACCACACTCAACAGCCTTTTTCTGTTCAGCGTGTTGTTTGCCCATACCGGCATGCAAACCGTGGCTGATACAAGGTGAATAGGCGATAACCAATGAAGGTCCATCATACTCTTCTGCCTCGCGAATGGCTTTCAATGTTTGAGCCTGACTGGCTCCCATAGCTATTTGAGCAACATAAACATACCCGTACGTAGCGGCAATCATACCCAAATCTTTTTTACGGATTCGTTTTCCTGAAGCGGCAAATTTTGCTACCGCGCCTACCGGAGTAGATTTGGACGCTTGACCGCCGGTGTTGGAATAGACTTCGGTATCAAGTACTAAGATATTCACATTTTTACCCGAAGCAATCACGTGGTCTAATCCACCGAAACCGATATCATACGCCCAACCGTCACCACCGATAATCCATTGTGAGCGTTTTACTAAGTAATGGCTCAATGCTGCAATGTCTTGACAATGTTCGCATGAGCAAGCTTTCACAATCGGTGTAATTTTTGCCTCTAACGCTAATGTGGCATCTCCATCAAATCGATTTTCAATCCACTCGTCAAATAGCGCTTTCAGTTCTTCCGTGCAGCAATCAGCCTCTTTCGCTTTGGTCATTAAACGAACGAGACGAGCTTGCATTTTCTCTTCGGCAAGCACCATTCCCATTCCAAATTCGGCGTTGTCTTCAAAGAGCGAGTTTGCCCAAGCCGGACCGCGACCATCGTCACCTGTAGTATAAGGTGTAGAAGGAGCCGAAGCAGAATAGATCGAGCTACAGCCTGTCGCGTTGGCTACAATCTGACGATTACCATAAAGCTGGGTGACTAATTTTACATACGGAGTTTCTCCACAACCGGAACATGCTCCGGAGAATTCAAACAACGGAGTTGCTAACTGTGAGTTTTTCACGTTTGCACGAACATTAACCAAATGTTGTTTTGAAGTAACATGATCTTCACAGTAATCCCAATTCTTTTGATTCCACATTTGTGATTCGATCGGCATCATTTTCAGCGCTTTGCCGTTTTTGTTACCGGGACATACATCCACGCAGTTTCCACAATCCATACAGTCGAGAACGTCAACTTGAATTCGATACTGAAGTCCGTCAAATCCTCTTCCGTTCGGCTTCAATGTTTCTGTAAACGGAGCATTTTTCAACTCGTTTTCATCTAATAAATAGGGACGAATCGCAGCGTGCGGACAAACGTAAGCGCATTGATTACATTGGATACAGTTATTCAAATCCCACTCGGGAACAAACATGGCTACACCTCGTTTTTCATACTTTGTGGTGCCTTGAATCCAGGTTCCGTCTTCACGACCTTTGAAAGCAGAAACAGCAAGACTGTTACCGTCTTGAGCATTGATCGGACGTACTATATCGGTTATAAATGCAGGAATATTTCCATTGGTTGCAGGTTTATCTTCTAAGTTTGCCCATTCTGCCGGGATTTCAACTTCCACGTATTCTCCACCACGATCTACCGCCGCGTAGTTCATATTTACCACGCTTTCACCTTTTCTTCCGTATGATTTTACAATCGCTTTTTTCATTTCAGTAACAGCCAAATCGTAAGGAATCACATTGGTGATTTTGAAGAATGCAGATTGGAGAATTGTGTTTGTGCGGTTTCCAAGACCAATTTCAACAGCGATATCGGTTGCGTTGATAATGAAAAGCTTGATATTATGCTGCGCAAAATAGCGTTTCACATTCGTCGGGAGGTTGGCTTTTACCTCTTCGGCATTCCAAACCGTGTTCAGCAAGAAGGTGCCATTGTCTTTCAATCCTTTTGTTACATCATAAAGTCTCAAATAGGCTTGAACATGGCACGCTACGAAGTTTGGAGTGGTAACCAAATATGTAGAACGAATCGGTGTATCGCCAAAACGTAAGTGTGAACAGGTAAATCCGCCAGATTTTTTTGAATCGTATTCAAAATATGCTTGCGAATATTTATCGGAGTTGTCACCGATAATTTTAATCGAGTTTTTATTTGCTCCTACAGTTCCGTCAGCTCCAAGTCCAAAGAATTTTGCTTCATAAGTTCCTTCGCCACCCAACGAAATTTCTTCATCAAGCGGTAGTGAAGTAAATGTAACATCGTCAACAATTCCTACCGTGAAGCGGTTTCTTGGTGTTGGTAATGCTAAGTTTTTGAAAACAGATAAAACTTGTGCCGGAGTAAAGTCTTTCGAAGATAGTCCGTATCGACCACCAACTACAAGCGGTTGATTCTCAGTTCCGTAAAGAGCATCTTTTACATCAAGGTAAAGTGGTTCTCCACTTGCTCCTGGCTCTTTTGTACGATCGAGAACACAGATTCGTTTTGCAGTTTTAGGAATAGCTTTGAGGAAATGTTTAATAGAGAAAGGACGGTATAGATGAACTGCGACAAGTCCGACTTTTTCACCTTTTTCAATCAAATAATCAATACCTTCTCGAATAGCTTCTGTAGCCGAGCCCATAGCGATCACCACACGGTCTGCATCCGGAGCGCCATAGTAATCGAACAGCCCATATTTACGGCCTGTAATCTCCGCTAACTGATTCAGATAATCTTCTACAATTTCAGGCAATACATCGTAAAAAGGATTTGCAGCTTCACGCGATTGGAAATATATGTCCGGGTTCTGTGCTGTACCGCGGGCAACCGGATTTTCAGGATTCAAAGCGCGGTTGCGAAATGCCTGCAATGCATCTTTATCAACTAATGCCTGTACTGCTTTCGCGTCTATTTCTTCGATTTTTTGGATTTCATGAGAAGTTCTGAATCCATCAAAGAAATGAACAAAAGGAATGCGTGACTTAATTGCAGCCAAGTGAGCTACGGCAGCCATATCCATTACTTCCTGAACAGACCCTGTCGCAAATAGGGCACAGCCTGTTTGACGTACAGCCATAACGTCTTGGTGGTCACCAAAAATTGAAAGCGCCTGAGCAGCAAGCGCACGAGCGGATACGTGATAAACGCCCGGAAGCAGCTCACCGGCAACTTTGTACATGTTTGGTATCATTAACAATAAGCCTTGAGAGGCCGTGAAAGTCGTTGCCAAAGCGCCTGTCTGAAGTGCACCGTGCATTGCGGCAGCAGCGCCCGCTTCTGATTGCATTTCCTCTACAAGAACTGTTTCGTCAAACATGTTCTTGCGGCCGGAAGCAGCCCATTCATCCACATATTCTGCCATTGTGGAAGAGGGAGTGATAGGATAAATAGCAGCTACTTCACTGAACATATAAGCGATATGCGCAGCTGCCTGATTGCCATCACAACTGATAAATTTCTTTTCTTTTGCCATTTTTTATAGTGTTATTTAGTTATAATAATAGAACCGAAGACCGAAGTATCAAAAAAACGTCGCTTTATGCTGCGTTTTGCATGTAGAGTGTGTTGCTCGATTGGTTTAACAAGTTGAGTTTTATACCTCCTTCAAGTTTTTAGATACCGGTTTTAATGTTTTTTTAAGTTAATACAAGAACCCCAACAGCCAAATGGGTATTTCGTTTTTCAAATCACATTTAACTTCATTTACAGCGTAAAATGTGTTTGGATTTATTTTTTTTATATTTTCAATGTTTTCTTGATATGTGAAACTCAGCGTGTTGTTGACAATAAACTGCGAAAGGGTTTTACCTAAATTCACTTTGTGTCTTGAGTGAAGCGCGTTGTACAGGAATGTTCTTCTTTCACAATCTGTATCTACTTCATTTACAAGAACATGCATTGTGTTTGTGTTTTGCGGGAATACGGCTCTTGGCTTTTTCGGATAACTTTCGCCGGTAAAATAGAGCATATTCAGCAAGCGCGCGTCTTGTAAATATTTTATATAATTCATTACCGTAGAGCGTGAGGTTTGAATTTCATCGCTTAACTGGCTAATATTCAATGTGCAAGGTGCACACTGCATAATTAAATTTAGCAGCTTACGGATTTTAGAGAGATATTTTAGATCAATTTGCTTAATCAGCAAAATGTCCACCTCCATCATCATATTGATGGTTTTCAGCAGGTTTTCGGAGTAGTTTCTCGTCTCTAAAAAAAACGGGTAATAGCCATGATGCAAGTAATCGTTGAAATAATCAAGCGGATTGACTTTAGAAGTGATTTCTTTTGCTATTTTTTTATGATTAGTCAAAATCTCATTGAGTGAATAGGCTCGAAATGAGTTGTTTGACATCAAGTTTAAATATTCTCTAAAGGAAAATCCTTGCAAGTTATAAACAGCTACTATATCCTTCAGATCGTCATTGTCCTCTACAAGACGCATGACGGAAGATCCTGTGAAAATAATCTGTAATTCGGGGAATTTGTAATAGCACGTGCGGAGTTCTTTCGACCAGTTTTCGTATTTAAAAATTTGGTCGAGCAGTAGCGTTCTGCCTCCTTGAGCGTAAAATTCGCCGGCAAAATCGACTAACGTGTGGGTAGTAAAATACAGGTTGTTGAAATTTACATACAAGCATCGTCTGTAGTTGGACTCGTAATGATCTTTGGCGAATTGGAGTAAAAGAGTAGTTTTGCCGACTCCTCGGGTTCCTTTTATTCCGATTAGTCTTTGCGTCCAATTTATCTCATCGGTCAGTAGTCTTCTGACAGGCGATTTTACACGTTGTACCAAGTATTTATGTGTTTTAAAAAAACTTTCCATTGGTAACAAAACTGATGCAAAAATAGATAAAAAAATTGGTTTTGCAAAGTAGAGTTTACAAATTAAGGAAAATTTTAATTAAAAGAATGTTAATCATTGATTTTGACTCCATAAATACTCGAAAATCGGCCATTTATTTCATCATATTTTTCTTTTGGAATTGCGAATGTCATTCGGCAATCCATCTCGAATTTTTGGTTGGATATTTTCAGGTCATACTCATTGATGACACGTGAAACTTCGCTCATAAGTTCGTAAGAAAATTGAATAGTAAGCGGAAGCTTGATTTTTTTTTCAATGATTTCGCCGTTTTGAATAGCGTCTGCGGCAGCTTCTTTGTAGGCCGTAACCAAACCGCCTGTACCAAGTAAAATCCCGCCGAAATAGCGTACGACAATAATGAGAATATTGGTAAGTTCAAATGAATTTATTTGTCCTAAAATGGGGCGGCCTGCTGTGCCGGAAGGTTCTCCATCATCGTTGGCTCGGAAGTCAGTTCGCTCTTCTCCAAGCATATATGCGTAGCAAACATGGCGGGCATCGTAGTATTCCTTTCGGAAATTATCCAAAATAGACTTTATTTCATCCGTGTCACTCACAGGGAAAGCGAAAGAGAGAAATTTGCTTCCTTTTTCTTTGTAAATTCCGGTGGAGGGGGATGTAATTTGTTTGATGATGTTTGACATGATTAATGTGCGAAATAACACACCTACAGAGTTTTTTTACACAGATAGGATTCCTGCGGAATCTTTTTCAATTGTCCAGACGGTGTCTGGATTTTTCATTTTTCCATCTATACTTTATCTGGAATAATGTTTAATTAGAAGAAGTATGAAATTGGAGTCATATAAAAGGTGTGTAGCACCGTTTCAACCCTTAATTCATTAAAATTGTTAATTGTTAAATTGTAAATCAATTAATTCTTTCTATTCTTGCTCCCAACGCATTCAGCCTTTTATCTATGTCTTGATATCCGCGGTCGATTTGTTCGATATTGTCGATTACGCTTGTGCCGTTTGCTGCCATAGCGGCTATCAGAAGCGCGATACCTGCTCGAATGTCGGGTGAACTCATTTTCGCGGCGCGTAAATAAAGGCTGTCTCCTAATCCAATTACTGTGGCGCGGTGCGGATCACAGAGAATAATCTGAGCCCCCATATCAATGAGTATATCCACAAAAAACAGACGGCTTTCGAACATTTTTTGGTGAATAAGTACGCTGCCTTTTGCTTTGGTAGCGACAACTAAAAACACGCTCAACAAATCCGGAGTCAATCCGGGCCAGGGTGCATCTGCAATGGTCATAATGGAACCATCGATAAATGAATCAATCGTGTAGCTTTTTTGCTCAGGAATAAAAATATCATCGCCACGCTGTTCAAGTTGGATTCCAAGTCGTCTGAAGCTTTCAGGAATAATACCCAACTCATCGTAAGCCACGTTTTTGATTGTAATTTCAGAGCCGGTCATGGCTGCCATCCCGATAAAACTCCCGACTTCTATCATATCCGGTAAAAGCGAATGTTCACATCCATTCAAGCTTTTCACTCCTTCCACAGTGAGTAGGTTTGACCCGATTCCTGAGATTTTTGCCCCCATCCGGTTTAGCATTTTGCTGAGTTGCTGAAGATAAGGTTCGCAGGCTGCGTTATAAATAGTGGTTGTTCCTTCAGCTAATACAGCTGTCATCAGGATATTGGCTGTTCCCGTCACTGAAGCTTCATCAAGCAGCATGTAGCTGCCGGTTAGTTTTTTTGCTTCTATCTCATATAGCTTTTTATCCGGATCAAAATTGAAATCTGCTCCTAATTTTTGAATTCCTACAAAGTGCGTGTCTAATCTTCTTCGCCCAATTTTGTCGCCGCCAGGTTTTGGCGTAACCGCCTTTCCGAATCGAGCTACCATCGGCCCGACAATCATCACCGAACCACGAAGAGAAGAACTTCTTTTGTAGAAATCTTCGGTTCGCATATAATCTAAATCGATATCGGCTGCATTAAATCTGAATGTTGAATCGGATAATTTCTCAACTTTCACTCCCATTTTCTCAAGGAGTTTAATCAGATTCATCACATCCAGTATGTTTGGGATGTTATTTATCGTAACAGGTTTGTCAGTAAGTAAAACGGCACAAATCACCTGCAAAGCTTCGTTTTTTGCTCCCTGTGGTATGATTGTACCGCTTAGTTTGTGACCACCCTCAATTTTGAATGATGACATTTTTTGAAAAGTTTTAAAACCGAAGACCACGGCATGAAAATCGTGTCAAATGCTGATTCCCGGTTAGTAAAATAAATTGTTAGAGATGGAAAAGTATAGTTTTTTTTTGAAAACTGATATCGGAAGTGTCGAATATAAGACTTTTTCGTTCTGAATTAATTTTTTTTCCTTTGTGTCGTTTTGCCTGTGTTTTTCTTTGGTTGAAGTACATCACGGCTCTCCATTAGCTTGAAAATATCGGATGAAACATCAAGTTTTCCATTTGACAGTTCACGTAAGTCATCAAAAATTTTCTTATCATCAACCACTTCCTTATTCCAGGTCAAAAAGCATTTTTTCATCTGGTTGGCAAGCAGCCGTATCAACTCATTTTTGGTATCACCTTCCGGATACTCCGAGACACAGTCTATCATGTCTTCAAGGTTTCTGCCGTAATGCATGTAGGTGATTTTAGAGTGTTTGTAGGGAATACTTTCCGGTCTTTGATGTAGGTTTTCTTTTTTTACTATTTCGTACGGGTAATCTATATCCAACTTGAAATCGGACATAATAGCGATATGATCCCAAAGTTTGTGTTTGAAATCGCTCACATCACGAAGGTAGGGAAATAAATTTCCCATTATGTTGATAATCGTATTGACACATCTTGTACGCTCTTCTCTATCATCGATAGTGAGAGCGTGTTCAACCATTTTTTGGACATTTCGTCCGTATTCCGGCATCATTAATTTGCCTTGTAGTGTTGGATAATCCATTTTCTTGTATGCAGTTTGTTAGTTTACAGTTTTAATATTTTTTTCATCAATTTATAGTCTGCCCTCCCGGTACAATCACTCCTTTACCAAGTATATCAGGGTAGGGAAGTGATCACTGTACCCATTTAGCCAAACTCCTCCGGCATGAGTCCGAAGCGGAGTTCCTTTGTATGCTCCTTCTTGTTGGATTAAAAAGCTTTTGTTAAACACTTCCGCTTTCCAGAATCGGAGATGTGAATTGTCATTATGAAGAAACGGCTCGGAAATGATGATTTGATCAAAAAGATTCCACTGATTGTTATAGGCCAGCGAACCTACTCCGCTGTCATGAATTCGCCACATGGGATTGTACAGCCCCTGTTTAGGCACATCTTCTCTGTTTCTTTTAGCATCAAGTACTTTAGCTACACTTACATTGGCAGGGTCATCGTTGAAGTCGCCCATAATGATAATTTTTGCTTTAGGTTCTTGCCTGTAAATGGAGTCTGCAATGTGCTTAGAGAGAGCTGCAGCTGCTTCTCTACGCGGAGATGAGGCTGTTTCGCCGCCCCAGCGGGAGGGCCAGTGTCCGACGATAACATGAATTTTCTCGTTCAGCAAGTAGCCCGATACAAGGAGCTGATCCCGAGTCAAAAACAGCGTGTCGCCGGGCATGTTTAATCGATACGATTTGCTCGAAGTGACAATGAAATCTCTCGGATCGTATAGTAATCCGACATCAACACCGCGCCTGTCGGGGCTATCATAATGGACAATGTTGTATGTCCGATTAGCAATTGCCGGTTCTTTTACGAGGTCTTCCAATACGCTTTTGTTCTCGATTTCGCACACACCTAAAATTGAAACTCCCTTTGGAGTAGTTTCTAAACCAATCTGAGAAATTGCATAAGCCATGTTTTTTAACTTCGACTTATACTTCATACTCGTCCAGCGCATAGGTCCGTTTGGAAGATATTCATCATCCAAGTTATCACCTTTTATCGTGTCAAACAGATTTTCAAGATTGTAGAATCCGACGCTAACTGCTTTTACAGATACCAATTCCCCGGCAGCTTTTTTGCCTGTTCCACAAGCTACAAAAAGGAGTAAAACCGAGACTAAATAAAGATTTTTGAATATTGGTTTCATTTGCTGTGGTTTTTCATGTTGTTAAGTTCAAATTATAAACAACAAAATTCAGAAAAATATATGAGAAAACAAAATTATTTTGAAAAACAGTTCTTTTTTCCGATTAAATTGATTTTTAGTAAAAAATTTATTTTTTATGAATATTTATTAATTCCTTGATAATCAAAAGTTATGGATTTAATCCTATATTTTGCGCAAAAGTTTTATTGAATTTAGAGGTTGGGAAATTAAAAAAATATCGTATCTTGCACTCCATTATAGTTGAAATTATATAATTATTATTAATAGATTGATCTATGAAACAGCCATATATGATAAATCTTAAACTCAAGAGAATGATTAATGGCGTGTTCCATACGACCTTAGTGTTAAAATATAAAATATAACCGTATGAAAAAAATAATTTTTGTACTTTTTTTGTTTGTAATCGCTACTTTGCACGCATTTTCTCAAACCGGGATTAGAGGTGTTGTCAAAGTAGAGAATTCAGAAGAACCCTTACCTCGAACTACGGTAACGGTAATGCAGCAAAATTTTTCCGCCAATACCAATGCCGCGGGTGAATTTGTAATTACATTTTTGGAGCCGGGTGAAGCAGATGTTCAGTTTTCCAGGTCCGGCTACCTGCCCAGAATAGTTTCTGTAACTATCGTAGAAGGCGAAGAGACCGATTTGGGGGCTGTGTACCTGGAAGTGGATGTGCAAGAAGAAGCCCGTCAAGAGGCTATTTTGCAATTGACAGAATCCGATTTCAGCGAAGATGAAGGAAGAGCATCGCAAAGTATCTCCGGAAGTTTATCCCGCGGAGATGTTTATCTCTCACAGACATCGTTCAGTTTCAGTCCCATGCGTTTTCGCTTGCGGGGATATGAGCAGGAATTTGAATCCACCTATATTAATGGTGTCCATTTCAATACGCTCGACCGAGGCGGATTTAATTATTCAAGCCTTGGCGGTTTGAATGATGCCATGCGAAACAAAGACATCGTTGTGGGATTGGAGTCAAACTCTTTCAGTTACGGAAATTTGGGAAGTAACGTGAACATTATCAACCGAGCAAGTGTATTTGCGGCAGGAACAAAAGTGAGCGCTTCCTACACAAACAGAATGTACAAGCTTCGCGGGCAGGCTACCTATGCTACGGGAGTTTTGCCGAATGGTTGGGCATTTGCCGCTTCCGGGCTGTTCAGATGGGCGGATGAAGGAATTTCACAAGGAACATTCTACAATTCTGCCGGCTATTTTCTTGCTGCCGAAAAGATTTTCAATCCGCGTCACAGCCTTTCGCTCGTTACTTACGGCGCTCCTACACAACGAGCTCAACAAAGCGCAACCACACAAGAAGCTTACGACTTGACCGGGTCAATTTATTACAACACTTATTGGGGATATCAAAATGGGAAAAAAAGAAATTCGCGCGTAGTGAAGACTTTTGACCCGACAGCTATTTTAACACATGACTTCAAAATCGACGACAAACAACGTCTTCGTTCGGGGATTGCATTCCATTATAGCCACTACAGCAATTCGGCACTCGCTTTTTACAATGCTCCGGATCCGCGACCCGATTATTACCAATACATGCCAAGTTTCCAAAATCAAGCGGCTGACTCGGCTGCAATAGCCGACATGTGGCGTTTTGAAAAAGGGAAACCGGTCTATCCGAATATTTCACAGGTAGATTGGCATGCGTTGTATGATGCAAACCTTCGGAATAACGTCTCCAATCCGAATGGTACGGCAAAATACGTAGTCGAGAGACGTCATAGCAATTTGATGGAAACTGCCTTTAATTCCAACTATACCAATCAGTTGACACGGATACTGAAACTGACTGCCGGCGTGGAAGCCAAAATAGCGAAAGACATGAACTACAAAACCATGGATGACCTACTTGGCGGAAATCAATGGATCGATATCGACCAATTCGCGGAACGTGATTTGACCGGAATTTTGGAAGGCATGTCGGATGATGTGATTCAAAACGACCTGAATAATCCGAATCGGGTGATTAAAAAAGGAGATAAGTTTGGCTACAATTACGATATCAATGTTTTACACACAAGCGGATATTTGCAGAATGAATGGAATTGGAACAAATTAGAACTGAATTACGCTGCAAAAGTGACTTACACCCAATTCAATCGGGTGGGGCATATGAGAAACGGACGTGCGCCTGAAAACTCCTTCGGTGCAAGTAAAGTGCTCTGGTTTTTTGATCCATCGCTGAAAGCGGGAGCTACTTACAAGCTTGATGGCAGAAACAGAATCACTGCGAACGTCTTAGCTGAAACTCGCGCGCCACTGCCTTACGGTGCGTATGTGTCTGAGCGGATAAAAGATACGCATGTGCCGAATTTGACCAACAGACAGATTTTATCGTATGATTTGAGCTATGCGTTTTTATATCCTTTCATACGAGGTAAAATAGCTGCATTTCAAACTCACATCAATCGTTCTACTGAAAGTCTGGGATACTATGATGATGAAGAACGCACCTTTATCAACTACCTGCTCTCAGATGTAAACAAGGTTTATAGAGGAGTGGAAGTCGGTGTGACGGTAAAACTAAACACAAACTTTTCCGTTTCGGCAGCCGGTACTTATGCCGATTATCGCTACACGAACAATTCAACAGGTACATTGAGCTTTGAAAACGGAGCTCAACCTGATAGGACTAATTTATTGGTACTTACCAAAAATCTAAAAATCAACACCGGACCTCAAACCGCGTTTAATGTAACCCTGGATTATTTTCACCCGAAAATGTGGTTTGCAGATATTACGCTCAATTATTTTGATAATAATTTCCTTGATTTCGCTCCAAGTCGTTTCACAGCAGTTAATTACGGTAATGTAAACGGAGATTTTTACCAACAAGATAATCTAAATTATGTGTGGAAAAAATCTTTGGATGAGAACGGAAATTTCAGCGAAAGTAAATTCACCGAACTAATGAACGACAAAAACTTCAAGAGTACCTGGGGACTTGCTGAAGACCAATCCATAGAGTGGGGGCGATACGGAGGACTTGTCAGAGAAAAGGATAAAGACGGCAAAGTAACCCGTTTGGCAATGAGTGAAGTGCGTCAAAAATTAGGCGTGCAAGAAAAACTCAAAGCCGGTTTCTTGGTAGATGTTTCGGTCGGGAAACTGATTTACCTGAAAGACAGGCGGTCACTGAATTTGAACCTGAGTTTAAGCAATATTCTGAACAATACGAATATGATTACAGGTGGATTCCAGCAAGGACGTATTCCGATTGATGCGGGTACAAAGCAGATTGACACGTCAAGATTGAATTATTTCCCCAATAAATATTACTATGCCTGGGGCTTTAACTTGTTTTTCAATATAGGTTACAAATTTTAATTCTAAACCCTTTAATTTTCTCAAGAAATGAAAACGAAATATTTAATATTACCCCTATTAGTCGCAGTTTTAAGCTTGGTTTCTTGTGCACAAACCGATTTTGAAGCGATGCCGCTCACAGAGCTGACGGATGCTGAGAGATGGACTGCGAATTACTCGGTAGAAGATTTAATCCATGATTTCTCACAAGGTGAAAGCGAATATCCGGTTCGTCCAAACAGTGGTGATCAAGATCTATTTAGAGTAAATACGATTCCTAAAGATGGTACACCCATTATCATTTCGGGACGCGTGGTATCAAGCGATATAGAAGGAAATGTGTATAAAAGTCTTTTTATACAAGATGTTACTTCTGCCATGGGACTTAAAATTTCAATCAACGTATCAAGTTCTGCAGCTGTTTTTCCTGTCGGACAGTTGATACATATTCGTTGCAATGGACTTGTATTAGGTAAATACGGAGATTTATTCCAATTAGGAACATTGTATTACAATAATCACAGCGATATACCAAAAAGAGGATATGAGCCGGGAAGAATTCCGTATCCAATTCTCAAAAATCATATTCAATTGGACGGGCTACCCGACAAAAGCAAATTAGTGATTACCGACATGACTATTTCTGAAATCAAATCGTCAGACATGTCGGTACATTCGAAATTAGTTCGGATTAAAGACGCGAATTTTACGGGATATGGCGAAATAAATTTCAATAGAGCTCTGCTCAAAGAAAATGAGAAGTTTTTCGGGCGTCCAAAACCGAGCGTGACGGGAGTTCCTATCTCTCGTGAAATAGAGGATGCCACCGGTACTATCAATATTGCCACAAGTGAATATGCCAAATTTGCCACTTCGCCGCTGCCGGAACCATCCGTAAAAGGCGACATTGTACTACTTGTAGGATGGTATAGAGATAATGCACGCTATGCCGGTTCTTGGCAAATGACGCTCAATTCGTTGAGCGATTTGGGCACAGGATTTGATGCTTATTTAGAGTCGATAAATTACAAAAGATAAGTTTTAATCACTTAGAAATCAAATAGATATATAGCATTTTGAAATTAATATCATAAACTAACCAAAAGAAATAATAAAATGAAAAAAAGCTTTTTATTGAGTGTTTTAGCTGTAATTATATTATTCGGATTTGCAGCTTGTAACAACATAGACGAACCTAAACCCGATAATGGGAATGGAAATGGTAATGGTAACGGAGAAGGCGAAGTAGCTGTTCTTTATAAAGAAAGCTTTGGTAATGCTGCTACAGCTGCGCCTTGGCCGGCAGTTGCCGATTACACCGGATTCAAAAAAGAAGGCCTCGGAGCTGAAAAGGTAACTTACACTTCTCAAGGTGGATTAGTTACCATTCGCAGCAATCAAGCATCGAAAGATTACGAAGGAGCTTCAGGCGAATGCAACGCAATGGCTGCTGCAGGCGGTGCAAGTCTTATAATTAATGACATCGCAACTTGTGGAGCCACAAATCTTTCGTTATCATTCGGAAGTATTGTAGTTAGTGACACGCTGCAAGTATCATACAAGATTAACGGTACAACCGAATGGAAAAAAATTGATTATACCAAAACTGACGGTGGTTGGGGCTTGGTAAAAGACGTTTCGATTATATTGCCGACCGGAACGAATACCATCAAACTTAAATTTGATGCTGCCAAAACTCAGTATGGAACGAGAATCGACGATATTTCACTCACAACGAAAGACAAAACTTCTGCTGCCATTGTTGACCCGGATACAGGTGGAGAAGATTTAACTGAAATTTCCATATCTGATTTACGCGCATTAAATGCAGATGAAGCAAAAACAGCTAAAGTGACTATTCCGGCAGGCAAGAAAATTATTGGAATAGTGATTTCTGATGGTGAAAATGGAAATTCTGTACAAAATAATTTACAAATTGTTTCAGAAAATAACGACGCAGGTATTATGGTTCGTTTTTCAGAAAATCAGAGTCATGGGTTTGTTTTAGGAGATAAAGTGGAAATCGATGTGTCAGGACAATCGTTAGAGTTTTATAAGAAACTGTTACAGATAAATGGTGTGCCGATGGCTAATGCAAAAAAACTTGGTTCAGGAGTGAGTGTTGTTCCTGCAAGCGCTACAATCGCGCAGATAACTGAGAATATGGATTCTTATGAGTCACGATTGGTTTTAATCTCCAATGTGCTGATAACCAACAGCTCCAACACGTATAGTGGAAATTCTACTATAAATGATGGCACAGGCTCTATGACACTTTACACACGCCCAGCGGCTACATTTGCTTCAACAGCATTGCCTGCAGGCTCACAAAATATCACTGCTTTTGTTACGAGATATGATGATACAAACCAGGTTAGTATTCGGAACTTAAATGATGTTGTTCCTGCAAATCCAAACGCGACGATACTTCAAATAACTTCATCTGATGCTGTTTCAGTAGAAGTAAACACTTCATTTAGCCACACATTTACAACTCAAGAATCAAATCTAACAGGCACAACAGTTATCTCATGCGACAATTTACCTTCATGGCTTTCAATCTCAGATAAAACTATTAATGGTACTGCGCCTGCTTCAAGTGGAACATATACTCTTAACATAGTGGCTACTAATAATGACGTCACTGCAACTCAGGTATTTACAATCAATGTAACAACTCCAACTGTAGCGGGAGAAAACTTATTGATCAATCCAAGTTTTGAAAATTATACAGAAGCCATTCCAGCTGGTTGGAGTTTAGGTACAAGCCCAAACAATGCTCCTTTTGAAAAAATAACATCAGATGTTCAAGATGGTAGTTTAGCCGTAAAAATTGCTGGAAATGCCGATGGTCGTTGTGATTTAAAACAATCGATATCAGGAATTGTACCAGGAAAGACTTATGTTGTTTCGTTCTGGTATAAAGATAATACAAAAACAGCAGGCTCTTCTGGAATTCGTATTTGGGCTAATTTTACGAAAGGTGGTAATTATGTAGCTCCGACAGGAGATCTAATCCCGGCTATACGTCCCGGTCAAACGTTGGAAAGTGTGACGACTTGGACAAAATACGAAGTAGAGGTTGTAGCTCCGGCAGATGTAGATGGATTTAACTTCGAAATTAGAGCAACCAAAAACAATTCAGGTATTATAGATAATTGTTCTTTTAGCGAAAAACTCTGAGTTAGTTAGATTGGAAATTATCGCTGTAAAAACAATTATTGTTTCTTAGAATTTAAAATAGAAAAGGAGAAAACAACCCAATGCTTTCTCCTTTTTTATTTTGTCCCAATTTTAAATCGTCAATCGTTAAATTGTCAATTTAAAAGTAGATTTATTCTCCATTCATCGAGATCAAAAACTCTTCGTTGTTTTCAGTTCTTTCCATCCGTTCTTTGAGAAACTCCATTGCTTCAATTGAGTTCATATCCGACAAATAACGTCTAAGAATCCACATTCTGTTCAGCACATCGGAGTCCAAAAGCAAGTCGTCTCTTCGCGTACTTGAAGCCATAATGTCCACAGCGGGGAAAATTCGCTTATTAGACAGTCTTCGGTCGAGTTGAAGTTCCATGTTACCGGTACCTTTGAATTCCTCAAAGATTACTTCATCCATTTTCGAACCGGTGTCTATCAACGCGGTTGCAATGATGGTGAGACTGCCTCCGTTTTCAATATTACGTGCTGCCCCGAAGAAACGTTTTGGTTTGTGAAGCGCATTCGCGTCCACACCACCTGAAAGTACCTTCCCGGAGGCCGGAGCTACCGTGTTGTAAGCTCGCGCCAATCGTGTGATGGAGTCGAGTAAAATCACCACATCCTGTCCGCATTCCACCATCCGTTTTGCTTTTTCGTGTACCATGCTCGCCACTTTTACGTGTCTTTCGGCCGGTTCGTCGAAAGTAGATGAAATAACTTCGGCTTTTACGCTTCGAGCCATATCGGTAACTTCTTCCGGACGCTCGTCAATCAGCAATACAATCATGTAAACTTCCGGGTGATTTTCGGCTATCGCGTTAGCTATTTCTTTGAGTAATACAGTTTTACCTGTTTTCGGCTGAGCAACAATGAGTCCACGCTGACCTTTGCCAATCGGACAAAACAGATCAACCATTCGGGTAGAAAGTGTGTCATTTTTACCTGAGTTTAGTATGAATTTCTCATCCGGAAATAGTGGAGTTAAGTGCTCAAACGGAACTCTGTCTCGAACATACTCGGGAGTTCGACCGTTAATTTGCGAAACGCGGATAAGCGGAAAGTATTTTTCGCCTTCTTTTGGAGGGCGGATTGCACCTTTTACCGTATCTCCGGTTTTTAGTCCGAAAAGCTTAATTTGTGATTGCGAAACGTAAATGTCATCCGGAGAAGTGAGATAATTATAATCCGGTGAACGTAAAAATCCGTAACCATCAGCCAGAATCTCAATCGTACCGATTCCTTCTAATACTTCTTCAAAATCATAGCCTTTCTCTTTCTCAACGTTCTGACGCGGTGTAAATTTGATTTTTCCGTGATTGTCGCTCGCTTGTTTTGGTTGTGCCTGAGATTGACTTGCTTGCTCTGTTAGAGGAGCTTCTTCTGCTTTTACTTCAGCTTCAGTAGTTGGGGTAATATCTAATTCATCAGACTCAACAAATAATTCTTCAGCCGGTATTTCCACTTTTTTTGATTGTTTAGCCGGAGCAGTTTCTTTTTTTGGAGCAGCTTTTACTTCTGTGTTACTGTCATTTGAAGTAGCGACAAGTTCTGTTTTCTTTGTAGTTGTTTTTGTTCTGGTTGTAGCTCTGGTCTGTCTCTTGGTTTTTGCAGCCGGTTTTGCCGCTTCTGCTTTTTCAGTCGAAGCTGCTTTGGGGGCTTTTTCTTGTACAGTGCCGGCGGCTTCTTTTTTTGATTCGTTTTCCACTTTTGTCACTTCTTTTTTAGGAGGTTCTGTGTTCGGCTTTTGTAAAGCCTCTTTCTTTTGGGTTTCTGCTCTTTTTGGAACAATTTTCATTTTACGTTTACGGCTCTCTTCTTTGGCTTCCGCATTTGCTATTTTTTGTTTCGCATTTACATCTGCCTGTCTGTCTAAGATTGCGTACACAAGATTTTCTTTTTCGATGTTGTGTTCAACCCTTAAACCTAATTCTTTCGCGATGTCTTTTAATTCAGACATTTCTTTTGCATTAAGTTGCAAAATATTAAAATTTGTCATAAAATTTTTTGATAGTGATAACTATATGAGGGAATACTTCCAGGATGTTGTGGAAGTTGTTGTTATAATGTGTAATTTGATTGTATATTTTGACTTCAATCGGACGATTGAAGGTGAAAACTAACGTGTTGCAAAGGTACGAAATATTTTGGATTAACAAAAATATATGAGAATATAATGCGTATAAAAATTAGCGAGAGAGCTAAATTAACGTGATTTCAAGAATATTTTTTGTCTCTTTTTTTACTCTGAAACGATTATCTAATCTATGCCCAACAACCCATAAAATCTTACTTTCGGAAATAATTAGCCAGGTTTCTTCTTTTTGATTTCGGGTGAATTTTTCATCTATAAAAAAATCACTTAATTTTTTGCTGTTTGTCATTCCAAATGGGAAAAATGAGTCTCCTTTTTTCCATTTTCTCAAAAAAAGCGGAAATGTAACCTCATCCGCGTCAATGTGGATTTTAGTCTTTATTTTGGAGGGAGTGAAGTGTTCTTCTTTCTCAAATATGCTGATGGTCAGATTAATAGGAAAAGAAATTCGGCTGTCAGTTTTTTCAATAATATATTCGAATGGGCTTTCTTCCTCGTTTTTATCAATGATAAGGAAATCACGGTCTTTCAGCAGTCTGTGTGAATCGGAATAAAAGCGCAGACCGGGCTGTTTGTCAAGGCTCAATGCTATAGAGTGAATCACCTCTGCATTAAATTGATACGGGTAAAGCAGCTCGTATAGTACGGTATGAAAATGAGGCTGTTTTTTTAATTTTTCGATTTCAATATATAGTTGTCCATTTTTTGTTTGTACTACCTCCTTTTTTATCTCTTCTATTTTATCAGAATAAATCTTCCAAGCTCCTTTCAATCGCTTGATATTTCCTTCTAACGATTGATTAACAGAAGGGTTGAGAGATGCCATTTGAGGAAGGATAATATTCCGAATTTTATTGCGGTTATAATTGTTTTCAGCATTTGTTGAGTCTGTGACGTACTTCAAATCAAACTTCTGAGCATATTTCTCCACCTCCTCCCGATTGATACTAAGAAGCGGGCGAACAATATTTCCGTTTTTTGCATCAATTCCGGTTAAACCCTTTAATCCGGTTCCGCGGATTAAGTTCAGCAGCATCGTTTCTATGGAGTCATCGGATTGATGCGCCACCGCTATCGCCTTACAGTTCGTCTCTGCTGCTATTTTACGAAACCAAGAGTAACGAAGTTCACGCGCTGCCATCTCGATAGAGATTTTATTCGATTTGGCAAATCCAATCGTATCAAAATTGATTTTTTTGAAGATTAAATTGTATTCTTCAGCTAAATTTTTCACGAACATCTCATCCCGGTTTGACTCTTTTCCGCGTAGATGAAAATTACAATGCGCTACTATACATTTATACCCCAATTTCAGCAGAATATGTAACATCACAACTGAATCCGCGCCTCCGCTCACACCTGCCAATATCCGATCTTCAAAATCAAATAGTTGATTTTGTTCAATAAATTGTTGAACTTTTCGGAGCGTATTCATCTGTTTTTCGTACTTTTGTAAGAGCACAAAGATAATTAAAGTTTTTTGGAAAATGAACTACAACGAAACTATACAATACCTTTATAACCGCTTGCCTGTTTTTCACCAAGTAGGGGCAAAAGCGTACAAACCGGGGTTAGATAATTCAATTCGGCTGATGGAAAGTTTGGGAAATCCACACAACTCCTATAAAACGATTCATATTGCGGGAACGAACGGAAAAGGTTCTACATCGCATTTTTTATCAGCTATTTTGCAGTCAGCCGGATATAAAGTCGGGCTTTACACTTCGCCTCATTTGGTTGATTTTAGAGAACGGATTCGTGTGAATGGCGAAAAGATATCAAAAGACTATGTAGTCAATTTTGTAAAGGAAAACGAATCTTTGTTTGAAGAAATTAAACCTTCTTTTTTTGAAGCTACAATGGCAATGGCATTTCAGTATTTTTCTGATAGTGAAGTAGATGTGGCAATTATTGAAGTGGGATTGGGAGGGAGATTAGACAGCACAAATATTATAAATCCAATACTTTCTGTGATTACAAATATCGGTTTGGATCATACAGAGTTTTTAGGAAAATCGCTTGATAAGATTGCAGAAGAAAAAGCCGGGATTATTAAAGAAAGAGTTCCCGTGATAATCGGAGAAACTCAGAAGGAGACAAAAAAAGTGTTTCATAAAATAGCGAAAAGTAAAAATGCGCCAATCGTATTTGCTGATAAGGTGAATGAGGTTTCTGCCGTGATTTTTTCAACGGGAGAAATGATAGTGAAACATAAAAAATTAGGAGATATTCAAGTTGGTTTAGGCGGTGATTATCAGTTACATAATGTTGCTACTGTAATCACTGTTTTCGAAGAGTTAGAAAAATTGGGTTTTCATGTTTCTTTTGAAAATTTGAAAAAAGGGCTTAAAGATGTGGTTTCAATGACGGGTCTTCAAGGACGTTGGCAGATTGTGCAAGAAAACCCATCTGTCATTTTGGATACCGGACATAACAAAGAGGGGATTCAGTATGTAGCGGAACAACTTAAACATATGAAATTCAATAATCTACACGTTGTTTTTGGAATGGTTGACGATAAGGATATCGAAGGTGTTTTAGGTCTTTTGCCTGAAAACGCTACATTCTATTTTACCGCTGCAGAAACCAAGCGAGCAGTTCCTCCCGAACAATTAAAAAACTTTGGTGAAAAATTCAAACTACGCGGAAATAGTTATAAGTCTGTTGAAGAAGCTGTAACTGAAGCGCTAAAGGTTGCAGGGGCTGAAGATGTTATCTATATCGGTGGAAGTAATTTTATAGTAGGAGAGGCGTTGCCATTATTCACAAATTGATTATCCGCGTTTTATTCTAATAAAATTTGCGATAATGACAAACATAGCATCCAACGGCTTCAAGAAGTTTCCTGACTTGTCCCCTTTGAAATTAGTGCGGTCATAAGTTGCTGTAAATCAATGCTTATTTGTTTTATTTTGCTAATTTTACCGCACTAATGATGTTTTTAGCATGAAAATTAGAATTGTAAAA